>DASTQE010000247.1:0-38634 GCA_035761895.1 Nitrospira sp.
GAGACCTTGGCGGCGTTGTCGGGCAGCGTTTCATCATGGAAATCCTTGGCCGTATCGGGATCGAGCGAGAGATTGAACTGGTCCTCCCACCGGAACTCGAACCGCGCTTTCGAGAGCGCATTGTCCCTGATCTGGGCTCCCGGATGGCCCTTGGCGAGGTCCGCGGCATGCGCGGCAATCTTGTACGTGACCACGCCCGCCTTGACGTCTTCGCGGTCCGGCAGGCCCAGATGCTCTTTTGGCGTGACGTAACAGAGCATGGCGCACCCATACCAGCCAATCATCGCCGCTCCGATGCCGGACGTGATATGGTCGTAGCCGGGAGCAATGTCCGTGGTGAGCGGTCCCAAAGTGTAGAACGGCGCCTCGTGACATTCCTTGAGCTGCTTCTCCATATTGACCTTGATCATGTGCATGGGCACATGGCCGGGCCCTTCGATCATGACCTGGACATCGTGCGCCCACGCGATTTTGGTCAGCTCGCCCAGCGTTTCGAGCTCGGCAAACTGGCCTTCGTCGTTCGCATCCGCGATCGAGCCAGGCCGCAGGCCGTCTCCCAGGCTGAAGGACACGTCGTACGCCTTCATGATCTCACAAATTTCTTCGAAGTGAGTGTAGGCAAAGTTCTCCTGATGGTGTGCCAGGCACCACTTCGCATGGATCGATCCGCCGCGTGAGACGATGCCGGTCATACGATTGGCCGTCAGGGGCACATAGGCTAGCCGTACTCCCGCATGAATCGTGAAGTAATCGACGCCCTGCTCGGCCTGTTCGATCAAGGTGTCCCGATAGATTTCCCACGTCAACTCTTCCGCCTTTCCGCCGACTTTTTCGAGCGCCTGATAGATCGGCACCGTGCCGATCGGCACGGGCGAATTGCGGATGATCCATTCCCTGGTTTCATGGATGTTCTTGCCGGTCGAGAGATCCATGACCGTATCGGCGCCCCAACGCGTCGACCAGATCATCTTCTCGACCTCCTCTTCAATGGAGGAGCTCACGGCCGAGTTCCCGATGTTCGAATTAATTTTCACCAGGAAATTGCGCCCGATGATCATCGGCTCGGTTTCTGGATGGTTGATGTTGGCGGGGATGATCGCGCGGCCTCTTGCGACCTCGTCTCTTACGAATTCCGGAGTAATGGATGTCGGAATGGTCGCGCCCCAGGCCTGTCCCGGGTGCTGCGCGACACCTCCGCCATGGCCGTTGCGCGACGCCACTTTTCGGGCGACCTCTCTCGACTGATTCTCACGGATTGCAATAAATTCCATTTCGGGCGTCACCATGCCGAGGCGGGCGTAGTGCAATTGCGTAACGTTGCGTCCGGGCTTTGCGCGCAGCGGCTTGCGGATATGTTGGAAACGGAGCTGGGTGAGCTTCGGATCGGCCGCGCGCAGACGTCCATACTCCGAGGTCACCTCCGGCAATTGCTCGACGTCGCCGCGTGAGAGGATCCACTCACGCCTGAGCGGCGAAAGTCCCGTGCGCAAGTCGATCTTCACCGCGGGATCCGTGTAGGGCCCCGACGTGTCATAGACGACAATCGGCTCATTGGGCATCGGGGTTCCGCCATTCATCGATTTCGTCGGCGTCAGGCTGATTTCACGCATCGGCACCCGCACGCCGGGGTGCGTGCCTTCCACGAAGATCTTGCGCGAAGCCGGAAATGGTTGGGTGGTGATGCTCGCAGTGGTGTGCTGGCCGGTGGTCGTCATGGGGGATCCTTTCATCGGATCGTGAACGATGCGGTGCGAGCAATAAAAAAGCCGCACCTCGCAAGCGAGGGTGCGGCTGAGTCCGGTGTCAACGGTTGATCCGCTTCCCTACGCTGGCATTACCCAGGTCAGGTTCCAAGGGTCATCCGATCGCTCGGATTCTCAGCCTTGTGGCGCCCCTAGCTCTGGAGCCCGATGGTATCGCCCGCCTTCCATGAAGTCAACGGGTTAATAGCCCTAGTCGGCATGTCGCCGAATGGTCCAGACATAAGGTCTTCTGCGCAGCTCCGTTTCATTGCTTGGTTACGGATGCGTATCGTACAATGACGCTCTACAGAGTAATGCTGAGGCCATCCGTGAACAGCGTTTCGACACTGCCAAGACCCATTACTGATTATCAGTTGCTGTCCAACGAGGAACTGTTCCGCCGCATCATCGATGCCAAGCGGACGCTCGGAGATCAGGTGATGGTGCTCGGGCATAACTATCAACGGGATGAAGTCATCGAGCATGCGGACTTCCGCGGCGATTCGCTGCTGTTGTCTAAGCTGGCGGCGGAGCGCTCCGAGCGCCCGTACGTCGTGTTCTGCGGGGTGCACTTCATGGCGGAAACCGCCGACATCCTGAGCCGGAGCCATCAGACGGTCATTCTGCCGGACATGGCAGCCGGTTGCTCAATGGCCGACATGGCGGCGATCGAGCAAGTCGATCAGTGTTGGGAGACGCTTGGACGCCTCCTCCCGGTCGAAGAAACGGTTATGCCCGCGGTGTATGTGAATTCGGCGGCCGTGCTCAAGGCCTTTTGCGGCGAGCATGGAGGAATTACCTGTACGTCATCCAACGCAAGAGCCGTCATTGAATGGTGCTGGGCCCGGCGCGAAAAGATTCTGTTCTTTCCCGACGAACACTTGGGGCGCAATACCGCCAACAAGATGGGCGTTCCGCGCGAACAGATGATCGTCTGGGATCCGTTTCAACCGAACGGCGGCAATACCAGGGAGGCGATCCGGCGGGCGAGATTGATTCTGTGGAAGGGCCACTGCAGTGTGCACCAGATGTTCCAAGCGGTCCATGTGGACCATTTCCGCAAGCAGTATCCAGAGGGCAAGGTCATCGTGCATCCGGAGTGCCATGAGGATGTCGTCAACAAGGCGGATCTCATGGGGTCCACGGAATTCATCATCAAGACCGTCACCGCCGCGCCGGCAGGTTCGGTGTGGGCGGTAGGGACCGAGCTGAATCTGGTCAATCGTTTGAAGCGCGACCTCACGGACAAAAAAGTCTTCTTCCTTTCGTCGACCGTTTGCCAGTGCGCCACGATGTTTCGGATCGATGCTGCCCATCTCTGCTGGGCGATGGAGAATCTGGCGGACGGCCATGTGGTGAATCATATTGTCGTCCCGGATGATGACAAGCGATGGGCGAGAATCGCATTGGATCGAATGATGTCGGTGAGCTAGCACCGGGAACTTCCTGCGTTCTCCTCCTTCCGATTGTCATTGCAAAAGGACTGGTGCCGTTCACCCCCATTCCGGTATATTTCTGACCAGCTGCGCCCAAGCCTCCACTCAACTCGCCGATACGCACTCATTGCTGAAGGCTGATAGGCTGTGTCGCTGCGAAATCATGGATTATAAGTCGACGCTGAATCTCCCAAAGACCGACTTCCCGATGAAGGCCAATCTGCCGCAGCGGGAACCGGAGTTGCTTGCCTGGTGGGACCAGGTGAATCTCTATGCGCGCATTCAGGAGACGGGCAAGGGCCGGCCACGCTATCTGCTGCACGACGGTCCGCCCTATGCCAATGGGCGCATTCACATCGGCCACGCCCTCAATAAGACCCTCAAGGATATCATCGTTAAGTCGAAGACCATGGCGGGGTTTCATGCTCCGTATGTCCCGGGATGGGACTGTCATGGGCTGCCAATCGAGCATCAGGTGCTGAAGGACCTGGGTGAGAAAAAGCATTCCCTTGATGCCATGGCAATCCGAGCGCTCTGTCGCGAGTATGCCGAGAAGTTCTACAACATCCAACGTGAAGAATTTCAGCGATTGGGCGTTCTCGGCGACTGGCGGAATCCCTATTTGACGATGCACTCTGCCTATGAGGCGACCATCGTGCGCGAGTTCGGTAAGTTCGTCGAACGCGGCGGGGTCTACAAAGGATTGAAACCGGTCCTCTGGTGTACCCAGGACCAAACGGCACTGGCGGAGGCCGAGGTCGAATACGAAGATCATGTCTCGCCGTCTATCTATGTCAGATTCCCTGTGGCCGGGGGATCGACCGCGGTGGCGGCAAAGTTGCCTGGGGTGAAGCTTGCCTCTGATATTGCCTCCGTGTCCGTTGTCATCTGGACGACGACGCCGTGGACCTTGCCGGCCAACCAGGCCGTCTGCCTGCATCCCGATATCGACTATGCCTTCGTTCAGCTTGGATCGGAGGCGTTGATCATCGCAGAGAAGCTGCTGGATACCGTTGCCAAGACGTGCAAGCTGGAGGGCTATCATGTCGTCGCCGTGAAAAAAGGCGGCGAGGGGTTCGAGGGCTTGGAGACGCAGCGGCCGCTGACGAGGGGCCTGTCACCGGTCCTGCTCGGCGATTTCGTCACCCTGGAACAAGGCACGGGCTGTGTTCATATTGCACCAGGGCATGGCATGGAGGATTACCTGCTTGTCCTGGATCACAATGCGAAGGCGTCTTCGGGTGAACGGCTTGAAATCCTCGCTCCGGTTGATGATGCCGGACGATTCACGGACGCCGTTCCGGCGTTTTCAGGCCAGCATGTCTTCAAAGCCAATCCGGCGATTGTCGATCTGCTCCGGGCAAAGGGAAGGCTCTTGGGGCATGGCTCCTTGGCCCATTCCTACCCCCACTGCTGGCGGTGCAAGAGCCCTGTCATTTTTCGCGCGACAGAACAGTGGTTCGTCTCGATGGACATCAACAATCTGCGGCAAGAGGCCCTTGCGGAGATCAATCGGGTCCGGTGGATTCCGCCATGGGGCAAGGACCGGATCAACGGGATGATCGCCAATCGCCCGGATTGGTGTCTCTCGCGGCAGCGGGTCTGGGGCGTGCCGATCCCTGGCTTCACATGCAGCAGTTGCCATCGCGTGCTCGCCGATCCCGTGGTCATCGAACACGTTGCTGCGATCATGGCTCAGCAGGGTGCCGACGTCTGGTTCAAGCGGCCGGCGGCGGATTTGTTGCCTGCAGGAACATCCTGCCCTCACTGTGGCGGACCCAATTTTGAGAAGGAGCGCGACATTCTGGATGTCTGGTTCGAGTCCGGGGTCAGTTACGCCGCAGTGCTCAAGCCCTGCAAATGGTGGCCGGCTGACCTGTACCTCGAAGGGTCGGACCAGCATCGAGGATGGTTCCACAGCGCTTTACTAGCCGGGGTCGTGACCGACCGCCGGGCCCCCTACGAGGCGGTGTTGACTCACGGATTTGTGCTGGACGGGCAGGGCAAGAAAATGTCCAAGTCCGCCGGTAACGTTGTGGCGCCGCAGGACGTCATCAGGCAATCCGGCGCCGAGATTCTTCGCCTCTGGGTCTCCGCGCAGGATTATCGGGATGACGTGCGCATTTCGCCGGAGATCCTCAATCATCTCATCGAAGCCTACCGGAAGATCCGCAACACGTGCCGGTTTCTGCTGAGCAACCTCTATGATTTTGATCCTGCGCAGCACCGCGTTCCCTACGCGCGGCTGCCGGAACTCGATCGTTGGGCGCTCGGGCAGCTCGAGGACCTGAAAATCAGAGTGCGACGCGCCTATGAAGAGTTTGAATTTCATGCGATCTATCATGCGCTCAATAATTTTTGCTCCGTCGATATGAGCGCGGTCTATCTCGACATCCTCAAAGACCGGCTCTACACCTTCCGCGCCGACTCGCCGGCGCGCCGGGGGTCGCAAACCGTCCTCTACGAGATCATTCTCGCGATGACAAAACTGATGGCGCCGATCTTGAGTTTCACGGCCGAAGAAATCTGGCGGTCGCTCTCCGGTCAGTTTGGCAAATCCCTCGAGGCTGAGAGCGTGCATCTGACGATGTTTCCGCAGGCCGAGCCGGAGTGGCAGGATTCGGAGCTCACGAATCGGTGGGATCGGCTTCTCGAGGTGCGGGCAGCGGTGCAGGCCGCTCTGGAAGAGCAGCGCCGCAACAAGGTGATTGGATCTTCTCTGGAGTCCGTAGTCGAAATCCAGGCAAATCCGGAGACGTACGGTTTTCTCGAGCCTTATGAGGCCGACTTGTCGACGTTTTTTATCGTGTCAGGGGTGAAGCTCACAGCCGTCCATCATCTTCCTCACAAGCCTGATTTCGTTGTAACCGTCTTGAAGGCAACAGCGAAAAAATGCGAGCGCTGCTGGAATTATCGTGAGGCGGTCGGAGTGAATCCGGCGCATCCGACTCTCTGCGACCGTTGCGTGGAGGCGTTGCAGTGACGCGAGGCTCCCGTTACCTTCTGTTGGCACTGATCGCGTCTACCGTGACCATCCTGGATCAAGCCACGAAATACTGGATCACGCAGTCGATGCGACTGCATGAGTCGATTCCCGTCATTCCAAACCTCTTCAGCTTTACCTATATCCGCAACCCGGGCGCTGCATTCGGCTTATTGGCCGGCAGCAGCAATGCGTTCCGCACGGTCTTTTTCGGGGTGACGTCCTTGCTCGCCCTGGCGCTTCTGATAACGATCCTTGTGCGATTGCCCGACAAGGATTGGATCGGCCGAATCAGCATTGCCGGTATACTCGGGGGCGCGATCGGCAATCTGATCGACCGGCTGCGATTCGGCGAAGTGATCGATTTTCTCGACGTCTACGTCGAGTCCTACCACTGGCCGGCCTTCAACGTCGCCGACTCCGCGATCAGCGTGGGCGTCGTCTGCCTGATCATCCACTTCGCCTTTGAACGGAAAGACGCGCCGCTCGCCGCACCGGAGAGCCCTCCGACATCGGGCTGTTGAGGGGCTGAACGCAGCTCACCTCAAGCGCTTTTTAGAAGCCGAACAGGTACAGCACGACCAGCCCCATCACGATGCGATAATACGCAAAAGGGCGCAGGCTGTGACGTTTCACAAACGTCAAAAAGGCGGCGATGACCATCCAGGCGACAAGAAAAGACACGAGCAGGCCGATTCCAAGCGCCGAAAAATCCTCGGACCGGAACACGTCACGCGACTTCCACATTTGATAACAGGTCGCGACGATGAGGGTGGGCAGGGCCAGAAAAAACGAATACTCCGTCGCGACCTTCCGATCAAGACCGACGAGCAGTCCGCCGATAATTGTCGAACCCGAACGTGACATGCCGGGGATGAGGGAGGCGCATTGCGCCAGTCCGATGAGGACGGCGTTGCGGAGGCCCACCTGCTCGAGCTGTTGAACGGTTCCCCGTGTGCGGCGCGCCTCGACGGCGAGGATGATGATTCCACCGATCACTGAGGTGATCGCCACGGTCTGTGGGCTGAAGAGATGCGCCTTGATCCAGCCATGTGTCGCGAAACCGATCAGACCGGCCGGAAGAAACGCGGCTCCCAATCCGATCAGAAACCACAGATTCGGGTGCAAGGTCATGGAGCGGCGAACATGCGCGGACCACGATAGGTTCGTGGGACTGCTCAGAAATTGCCTCAGATCTGCCTGTTCGTCAACCGCGCAAGAGAGCAGCGTTTTCAGTTTCTGCCGTTCATACGCCACCACCGCGAGGATGGCCCCCAATTGGATGGAGATCTCCGCGTTGGCCGCCACCTCTCCTGTAAATCCAAAGGCGTGGCCGGCCAAGATCAGGTGGCCCGTGGAAGAGACCGGCAGGAATTCTGTCAGCCCTTCGACAATGCCAAGAATGACCGCAAGGGCAGGGCCCCATTCGTTCATAGAGAGGTCCTTTGTTGAGTGAAAGGCGAAGGCGGTGCACGCAGGCCGCTCGCATAATCACAAAGTGTCTTCGATCCGTCAAGGGAGCGTTAAAAAGTGGAACCGGCGCCTGCATGGCTCCTAATAGTGTTGACAAAGCATTGGGCTTGGCATACACAGAAGACGAGAGCATGAAGTGTCCGGCCGCTCCTGAGTTCGGCGAGGGAGACGGCGTTCATGCATTCCATGGTGCATCGGTGACGAAGGGGAGGTCCGCATGAATCGTGTGTGGGTGGCGGCAATCATCATCGCAGGGACAGTCACCTTGGGTGGTTGTGTCTCTGACCGAAAGTACCAGGAGGCCCTGGCTGAGACTGAGGCTGCCAAGACCGAATTGGCCACCACGCGAGCGCAGAAGAGCGCACTTGAGCAGCAGGTCAAGACGTTGAAGGATCTTAACGTGAAGTTTGGCAACGAAGCGCAGGCTGCCCGCGACGAATTGGAGCGCATCCAATACGGCCGCGACAAGGAACGGGGAAGCGCCGAAACACGCACAAAGGAGCTTGAAGACCGGGTGAAGCAGCTCGCTTCGCAAAACCGGTCACTCCGGCAGGAATACGAAGACACGAAGCGCCACAACGAGACGTTAAAGTCCCTCGTGGCGCGTTATCAAAAGGAATTGAAGGATCAATCACGTTCCGCCGGAGGAACCTTGGCGCCCAGCATGCCGCCGCCTCCGCCCGCCGGCTCTCTTGCGCCGCCTGCGCCTTCAGCTTCCAAGCCGCCCGATGCGACCGCGGTTCCCGGGAGCGTCATGAATGTCAACCGGGCGTCATCCAGTGAAATGGTCCTGCTGCTGGGGCTGCCGAAGGAGGTCGCCGACCGGATAGTGAGCAATCGCCCATATAAAGTGAAGGGCGAGCTTGTGGCCAAAAATGTCGTGCCCAAAGAAACGTTCGACATGATCAAGGATCGGATTAGCGTCAGTCCGTAATCGGGTCTCCGTTGGGGGCTTGCCCTGGACCCCATTGTCGACCATGGTGAACCATCACAGGCCGTCCCGCCGAGAGGCGGGCGGCCTGTGGCATTTTTGGCAGGAAATCACGCCGGAGATGATTCACCTGGTCCTTCTTGCTAGAATGTGCCGGCACCGAGTGGGGCTGCTGACCTATGCGCCGTTTTCTGCTCATTAGCGCCGTCTTGCTCGTCGGGTTTGTGATCGGCGGGTACGTTTTCTTTAATGGAGAGCGAAAGGCGCCTATCCGCTATCGGACTGCCGTCATCGAGCGGGGTTCGGTGGTCTCTACCGTGACGGCGACCGGCTCGATCAATCCCGTGGTGTCCGTCCAGGTGGGGACCCAGGTCTCTGGAATGATTAAAAGCCTGCACGCCGATTTCAACTCCATCGTGAAGGCGGGTGACATCGTCGCGATCATCGATCCGGAGCCATTCAGGGCGCGACGAGATCAGGCTGCCAGCAATCTTGAAATGGCCAAGGCCAATGGGGCGAGAGCCAAGAATGAGCAGGCGCAGCGCCAAAGAGAACTGCAGCGCGCCCGGTCCCTCGCTGAACAGCAGTTTGTATCACAAAATGATGTCGATATGGCCGTGACCAATGCGCAGGGCGCGGATGCCCAGGTCAACGTCGCGCTCGCCCAAGTCAAGCAAGCCGAAGCAGCCCTGAATGCCGCCGAGCTGGATCTCAAGTACACCACCATTCGCTCGCCGGTGAACGGTATTGTCGTGGCCCGGAACGTGGAGGTCGGCCAGACAGTCGCGGCCAGCTTTGCGACGCCCAACCTTTTTCTCATCGCCCTCGACCTGACCAAGATGCAGGTCGACACCTATGTCAGCGAATCGGACATCGGCGGGATTACCGAGGGAAAGGGAGCCTCCTTTACCGTCGACGCCTATCCGGGCGTCCCGTTTGCAGGGACCATCCGTCAAGTCCGATTGGCCCCGATCGCCGTGCAAAACGTTGTAACCTATAACGTCGTGATCGGCGTGGATAACAAGGATCTACGTCTGAAGCCCGGTATGACGGCCAATGTGTCCATCGTCGTTGCGCAGCGGGACAACGCCCTCAAAGTGCCCAACGCTGCGCTCAGATTTATGCCGCCCAGATCGGAACAGCTTGCTTCCCGTCCGACGGATGGAAAGCCTGCCAGCGAGGAGGCCGCAAGTCACGCCGTCCTGGCCGGCGGAGGCCCGCCGGCCCGTCCCATCTGGAAGGAGCGGGACAATGGCGAACTGATGGCTGTACAGGTGCAAACCGGCATTTCCGACGGGACCTACACGGAGGTTGTTTCGGAAGGAGTGGCGGCTGGCGACGAGGTCATTGTGGGAATCGAGCAGCCCCGCGCCCTCCGGAAAACGAGTGATCTCCCGCCCGGATTCGGCGCTCCAGGCGGACAGCGCCGGTCACGCGACAGAGGCTTATGACCCGGCCCCTCTCCTCGATGAAGCGTAGCGATCGCCTGGGCAGATCATTCCTCCTGCGAGTCGTTTTGACGTTATGAGCAGCCTCATCCAATGCGACAGCATCTGGAAGCGCTATCGCGTGGGCGACGTGGAAGTGAACGCGCTCAGAGGACTTAGCCTGACGATCGAACATGGCGAGTTCGTCGCAGTGATGGGGGCCTCCGGTTCCGGCAAATCGACGCTTTTAAACATCCTGGGATGCCTGGATCAGCCGACAGACGGGCAGTACCGGCTGGACGGCATCGACGTCGGCAAGCTGGGATTCGATCAACTAGCGGACATACGCAACCGGCAAATCGGGTTCGTGTTTCAAAACTTCAATCTGATTCCCCGCACGAGCGCGCTCGAAAATGCGCAGCTGCCTTTGTTCTATCGCGGACTGCCGTTGAACGAGCAACGGGGGAAGGCCGCAGCGGCGCTCAAGCGGGTGGGGCTCGGCGGCAGAGAGCATCATTTCCCCACCCAACTATCGGGAGGTCAGCAGCAGCGCGTGGCCATTGCCCGGGCCCTCATCACAGCGCCCTCACTGTTGTTGGCGGACGAACCCACGGGGAACCTCGATACCGAGTCAAGCCGGGAGATCATGACCATATTGGACGGACTCAATCGTGAGGGCATTACCGTCATCTTGGTCACTCACGAAGCGGACATTGCCGCGTATGCCCACCGTGAGATTCTCTTGAAGGATGGTCAGCTCTTGAGCGACCGGGCAACCAGACGGGCGCCGGGAGCCGTGGAGGTCTGAATGCCGGCGTTTGTATGGATGACCGTGCTCACGGCCTTGCGCATCCTGAGGCGCAATCGCCTGCGCGCCGGGCTCACCATGTTGGGCATAGTCATCGGCGTCGGAGCGGTCATCGCCATGGTCGGCATCGGTGAGGGAGCCAAGCGGGCAGTGCAGGCGCAAATCTCGACGATGGGAACTAATGTGATCATCATCTGGCCCGGTGCCACCACGGTCAGTGGTGTCCGCGGCAGCCAAGGCGGTGCCGTGACTTTGACGGTCGCCGACGCGTTGGACCTCAAAAAAAAGATCCCCCTCCTGGCGGAAACGGGGTGGGCCAAACGAGACGTCATGCAGATCGTGAACGGAAACCGGAACTGGAACGGTCCGATTAGCGGCATCTCGCCCAGCTACCTCACGATTCGCGACTGGTCATTCTCCAGCGGAGGACCTTTCACGCAGATGGATCTCGACAGCGCCGCCCGCGTGGCGCTCGTCGGCCAAACCATCGTGGACAACCTCTTCGATGAAGGCGAAGAGCCGGTGGGCGTCGTGATTCGCATCAAGAACGTTCCGTTCCGCGTGGTCGGCGTCCTCACTCCGAAGGGTCAGTCGGCCCAGGGCTCGGACCAGGACGACGTCATCTTTATTCCTTTCACGACCGCTGAACGCAAAGTGTTCGGCACGCTGTTTCTTGGCTCGGTCGGAGCGATGTTCGCCTCAACGGATCGGGCCGAAGACCTCCCGGAGGCTGTCGAACAGATTCGAGATGTGCTTCGCGCGCGTCATCGGCTCCAAAGCGAGCAGAATGATGACTTTACGGTCAAGACGCAGGTGGACATCGGGATAGTACAAGAGGGTACCAGCCAAACACTGACCATCATGCTCTTTTCCATTGCGTCTGTTTCCCTGCTGGTCGGAGGAATCGGCATTATGAACATCCTGCTTGTCTCCGTGACGGAGCGCACGAGGGAGATCGGCGTTCGCATGGCCGTCGGAGCCAAACGTGGTCATGTGCTGATGCAGTTCCTGATCGAAGCCATGACCTTGAGCCTGCTGGGTGGAATGTTAGGGATCGTGCTGGGCGTGATCGGCGCAAAACTGACCACGGTGGTGGCCGGCTGGCCCACCATCATCTCGACCGATGTGATTTTCGTGGCGTTCGTGTTTTCACTCGCGGTAGGACTGTTCTTCGGCCTCTACCCCGCCCAAAAAGCCTCCCGGCTCAATCCGATCGAAGCCTTGCGATATGAATGACCACAGCCGTTGGCTCGATGCCGGCTGGGTTACGTCAAGGTGGCCGGCGCCAGGAGGACTTCAATGCGCGGGTTCGCCCGATCGACGTGTTTGTACAAATGCGTTTCGACAATGCGGTTATCGTTCAATCCCAGACCTTCGCACAGCGCATCCTGCGCGATCTTGAGCCCCCCATCGACGTCCCGGCGCAAGGCGGACGTAAAATAAAAGCGGATCGAGAGCGCAAGACAACTGGATTGCAGGTGGTACAGGAGGGCAGCCCGATGGGGAAACGCCGTCAACGTCATCCAGACGAGCTGCCCCACCTGGGCCTTGTACGAACGGCCGGTCGATGAGAGCAGGCGGCGCCCGTTCACGGTTGCATACTGGTGATTGATGCTCGGGGGGACTGGCAGGGTGAATGCAATCGACCGCTTATCCCGTTCCAGCAGCATTGGAATACCGATCGATTTGGACGAGGAGGGCGCTCGCCCAACGGGCCGGCCGTTCCTGCTCGAGAGACTGAGGCGATGAGCACCGGCCAGATGAAGCGGGAATTTTGAAGCCGGAATTTGAATCGGGCGCCGGTATGTGGGCATCGACTTGCGAACGTTCAATGCCGATTTACAGGAGATTGAGGATCTTGGCCATGTTCTGTTCGTAGCGTTCCTCGGAACGCGCAATGTAGCGCCGCCACTCGCTGGGGTTCCAAATTTCCATGCGATGATAGAGACCGACCAGGATGATTTCCTGATCGTCGTCTAAAGGCACGAGCTTTCGCAGTTTTCCTGGGATCAAGATTCGGCCGGCCTTGTCGATCTCCGAGGTTCCCGCCTCCGACACCACAAAATGCATAAAGAGACGGCTCTGTTCCTCGTCCAGCGTGCTCTTGGTTCGCTCCAACACCTTTTCCCATTCCTTCATCGAGTAGATCAAGATGGACTCTTCCGGGCCCTTCAAAAAAACCACGGCTTGACCTTGCGATTCGACCTGCTCCCGGATGGGGGAGGGAACAATGAACCGTCCCTTTTCATCCACCTTGCAGAGGTATTCGCCGGCAAACATCAGTGCCACGTCTCCTTCACGACACCAGTGGGCGCCTCGTCCGCTCCCGGATCCATTGCTCCAGATCCGAACGTACGAATCGCCATTCTTTCCCAAGCTTGAAGGCGGGGATCTGATGGTTCTGAAGATAACGGTAGAGTGTCCGCTGGGTAATCTTCAGGTAACGGCACGTCTCCTCCGCCGTCATCAATTCGCTCTTGGCCTCTTTGACCATGGCGTAACCGTCGGAAGGTATCCATAGGGGTTTACCCAGTCCCAGGTTGCCGTGAGAGTAAGAAAATCAAGCAGATCTGTCAAGTGAAATTGTATGACAATACATGTCATACCCCGTCAGATTCGTCCAGGGAAGAGTCGTTTTCAGCCGAAGAGTCAATAGCTTGTGACATCTCATCACCGAAGTCTTCGCCCATCTCGTCGCCCATGCGCTTCATCAGCCGTTCCATGCTGGCTGGATCCTGTTCATTGAGGCCGGCTAGTGCATCGTCATCAGCTAATGATTCCATTCTCGCCTCGTCTGATTTCGGAGAAGCGAATCGGGACAGTAATCGTTCGAGGCGAGGGCTTTGACAATGAGTGCACAGCGGAGACGCAGAAGGAGAAATGCTCAACAGGAGAATGCTGCTTCGCTTCAGGCAATCCAAACAACGGTATTCGTAGATCGGCACAGTTAACTCGCTAATACGGTGAACGACCGGGCACTGCGCGCTGCCCAGATCCTATCCGGGGCGAGGCTCGAGTCAATCGTCCGAGCCAGCGTGAGCGCCGAGATGGAAGCGGCACCAGCCGAACGCAATGCCTTGGCGCACTCGTTCAGCGTCGCTCCAGTGGTACATACATCGTCGATGAGCAGGATGCTGCGGCCGGCGAACGGCTCCGCATGACGGACCGTGAATGCATGGCGCAAATTACGAAGACGCTTCTGCCTGGTGAGCGACGTTTGCGGGTCGGTGGCGACAGTGCGGACGAAATCAGTTGAGGAAACCGGCCGCATGAGGTATCGCCCCACGTGGTCGGCGATCAGCAACGACTGGTTGAATTCGCGGGTACGCAGTCTGGTCGGATGCAGCGGCACAGGCACGATCACATCGACGTCGAGGTGCGCCGGTAAGGCGCGGATCATCAACGCCGCCAAAGGCTTCGCGAGGTGAAACACATTCCGGTACTTGAACGCACAAATCGCGTCCTGGAGCGGTGGAATGTAGGGATAGAGCGTCCATGCCCGATCGTAGGCGGGCGGCCGCTCCAGGCATGATTGGCAGCGGTGATCTGGCGTCCATGAGACTGCGGCCGTCGAGACAAAGGGTTGGTCGCAGCGCGAGCAACGCGGTCCCGAAATCGGTGTGATTCCGGCCCAGCAGGCATTACAGAAATAGGGTGTGCCGTCCATGCGAAGGGGCTGAGCACAACTGATGCAGTCGGCGGGAAGCACGGCACGCAGCGCCATCCGGCACAACCCCAGTATCTCTGACAGGGGAGGTCGCATGGTGAAAGACGTTAGGGGAAGCGGCGGCACCTGTCAAGGTTGTCGCATCACGAAATGGTGTGATATACGACAGGAGGCGCAGAGCGCCCCGTCCTCCGATGGTCACACTCACAGAGGTTTCAAAAATCTATACCAGGGGCGAGGACCGTATCTGTGGCTTGGACCATGTCAGTCTCGACGTCTCGCCCGGAACCTTCTGTGCCTTTGTCGGTCCCAGCGGATGCGGCAAGAGCACACTTCTCAATCTGATCGCCGGTCTTGATCATCCGACATCAGGAACAATCAATCTCAACGGACAATCAACCGCGGGTTTCACGTCGGACGATTGGACCAGAATTCGCCGGCAGTCCATCGGCATCGTTTTTCAAGCCTTTCATCTCATCCCAGGTCTGACGGTCGAAGAGAATGTGGCCTTTCCGCTGCTGCTGCGTGGCGAGCAGGGTCGGCGAGTCCGAGAGCGCGTCGCAGATGTCCTGGCGCTGGTGCGGATGACGCACCGCGCTGCACATCGGCCGAGTGAGCTTTCGGGTGGAGAGCAGCAGCGGGTTGCGGTGGCGCGGGCCATCGTGCATGAGCCCAGGATCGTCCTCGCCGATGAGCCGACAGGAAATCTCGACTCGCAGCACGGAGCGGAAATCATCGGGCTCTTGCGTAGGTTGGTCCAACAGTTTCATCACACGGTTTTGGTGGTCACTCATAGCGTGGCTGCAGCGGATGCCGCTGATTATGTCTGGGCGATGAAGGATGGGCGGCTCACGACCCGGACGATGCAGGCGGCGGCTGCTCAAGGAGTCTGATGGATTTGACCGTGACCATTGCCGGAGTGAAATTTCCGGCCTGCTTTATGAACGCGTCGGGCGCGCTCTGCGTGACGCGCGAGGAACTGACAGCCCTGGGACGTTCGCGCTCAGGGGCCATCGTCACGAAGTCCATGACCGTCGAAGCGAGAGAGGGGAACCCGCTGCCGCGCTACTATGGGTTTCCCGGTGGTTCGATCAATTCCATGGGGCTGCCGAACCTCGGCCACCGCGCGTACGCCGAACTCATTCCGGAGCTCAAACAGTTCGGCAAGCCGGTGATTGCCAGCATCGCCGGCCTTTGCGAAGACGATTTCCCGGCGATTGCGCGCGTCATCAACGAGGCCGGCCCCGATCTCATCGAGGTGAACCTTTCCTGTCCTAACATCCCGGGCAAGCCTCAGATCGGCTACGACGCGGAGGCATCCGAGCGCCTGATGAAGCGGGTCCGCCCCCTCATTACCGTGCCGATGGGTGTGAAGCTGCCGCCGTATTTTGACCCGGCGCACCATCAGCTCATGGGCGAGGCCATCGGCCGTTGCGGAGTGGACTTTTTGAATCTGATCAACTCGGTGGGCAATGCGCTGGTGGTCAGTCCGGACGATGAAGCGGTTGTCATCAAGCCGAAGGGCGGATTTGGCGGGCTTGGCGGCGCCATCATCAAGCCGGTTGCGCTGGCGAACGTCCGTGCATTTTACAAGCATTTTCATGGGAGGATGCCGATCATCGGGACCGGCGGTGTAGTGAAAGGGGTCGATGCGTTCGAGCATTTACTCTGCGGTGCCTCGGCGGTACAGGTGGGAACGGCTTTGGTGGAGGAAGGAGTGCAGGTCTTTGCACGGCTGGAGAAGGAATTGTCTGCCTGTCTTGAACAGAAGGGCTACACGTCGGCCGACGAGTGCAGAGGCAAGTTGAAAGAGTTATAAAACACCTCTCAAAAGGCCGTATCGGCGGGTGAGATCATCGCTTGCGTCGGCGGGGAGAAGAGGGGGGTTCAGCAGCGTGAGATTACTTACCGAAGGATTTGGACAGAAGCCCGAGCTGAAGGGCTCGCCTGAGCAGTTGTGCCACGTTCCGAACGTTCAACCTTCGCATCAGATTGAAGCGATGTACTTCCACGGTGCGCACGCTGATCTGCAGCATGTTGGCGATCTCGCGATTCGTATGGCCTACAGAGACCAGCCGCAGAATGTCTCGTTGTCTGGGGGTCAATAAATCCAGATCGGCAGGCTCTTCTATCAGCGCATCGGCTTTGCGACGTAACGCGGTCTTCATGTTTTCCCACCTTCAATGGCCAGCAATAACTTGAAGCGAGTCTAGCAAAGGTATGGAAGTCTGTAAACGAAACCGCCGATTTGTGCAGACCTCATCCAGAGCCGCATAACGACTGAATAAAAACAGGGCGTGGCTGGCAAAGTAGCTACGCAGTTTCACGTATGGTGTAATCCGCAAATGACCGCCTCACTCGTGCTCGCGAGCACCCTGATCCGCGCTCATGCGATTCAGCAGCCGTTCCGCACACTCCTCACCGTGACGGGTGTCGCCCTCGGGGTGTTGGCATCGGTCGCCATTACCGCGGCCAACGTCGAGGTCCTTCGTGCCTTTGAACGTGCCGTGCTGACGGTCGCGGGATCCGCCACGCTGGAAGTGTCGGCGCACGACCTTGGCCTCGACGAAACGGTGATCGATGTCATCCGGAGGACGCCTGGCGTCGTCAAGGCGTCTCCCCTGATCGAAGAAGCGCTTATCTTCCATGATGGCCCGCCCGGCGCAGAGAGCGTGGAGGTCTATGGCGTGGATCTGCTCGAAAAGGCCGATCAACTCGGCTTCCGGCTTGAAAGAGGCGCAAGGGAGGACGCGTTGAATGATTTGCTGAAACGCGAAAGCATCTACATCGGACGGCAATTGAGCGCCGAATGGAACCTGCAACGGGGAGGTACGGTGGAGGCCAGGGCGGGATCCCGGTTGCTCCGGTTGCGCGTTGCTGGCGTCATGGAGGGAACCGATCGGCCCGGATCCTATTGGGATCGAGTGGTGGTCATGGACGTGGCGGCGGCGCAGGTGGTCTTTGACATGTTGGGCCGACTCGACCGTGTGGAAATCGTCACCGCACGTGATCGAACGGTCGACGAGGTTGCTGTCGCCCTCCGAGCCGTCCTTCCTCCATCGGTTGTCGTGCAGCGGCCGGCTCAACGCACCGTTCAAGTTGAACATATGGTGGGGGCTTTTCAGCTCAACTTGGCTGTCCTGAGCTGGGTTGGATTATTAGTGGGGATGTTCTTGGTCTACAACACGATGAGCTTTTCGGTGGCGCAGCGACGGCGTGAAATCGGCATTTACCGCGCGCTCGGCATGACGGAGCATCGTGTGGGCATCCTCTTCCTCCTGGAAGCGGGCGTCTTCGGCCTGCTCGGCGGCGTGATGGGCGGGCTGGCCGGCCTATGGCTGGCACGTAGCCTGGTCGTGCTCGTGAGCCGCACGATCAGCGACCTCTACGTGCCGTTGACATCCAGCGGTAGCGTTGCGGTCTTCGATCCGCAGACCCTTGGATTGCTGGGTCAGGGCATTCTGGTCGGTGTCGTCGTGTCCATGGCGGGAGCCATTGGACCCAGCAGGGATGCCAGCCGTACGATCGCGACCAAGGCGCTTGCTCCAGGCGACTACGAACAGTCTGAAACCCTACGAAGCAGACAATACGTGTGGTCGAGTCTCATCTTGATCTTGGCCGGAACGCTCTTCGCCTTGGGACCGCCGATCGGAGGCCTGCCGATCTTAGGCTATGCGGCGACGTTGTGTTTATTGGGCGCATTTGCATGTCTGTCTCCTGTCTGCATCGCTGCCCTGCGATGGTCGATGCAACGAACGGGGCAAACAGCTCCCGCACTTTCGGGAAATCTCAAGCGAATGGCGGCCGACCACGCGGCGCGTCATCCCGGTCGGAACGCAGTAACCGTGTCGGCGTTGCTGGTTGGGCTCGCCATCATGATCGGCGTTGTCGTCATGGTCCGGAGCTTCCGCAATACGGTCGAGGCCTGGGTCGATCAAACCGTGATGGCCGATCTCATCATCGCACCGCCGGCCTGGTTGCATGGCAAGCAGGTGGGACACGCCTCTCGCACGTTGCCGGGCTCATGGCTCGCCGTCGTGGCGGCCATCGACGGAGTGGCGGCCGTGGACACGTACCGCGATGTGCAGGTCGAGGTGGAGGGCCAGCCGGCGGCGTTGGTGTCCCGTGATCTGCGGCTTCATGCGGAGCGAGGCCGCTACCTGATGGTCGAGGGTGATTGGACGACCATCCTCAAGGGGGCAGCTGAGTCCGGCGGAGTCGTCGTCTCCGAGGTGCTGGCAAACCGGCTGGGACTGCGACGGGGTCAAACGGTCACCATGACCACGCCCGCGGGACCCCTGACCGTCCGCATCGAAGGCATCTTCTACGATTATGCGACCGACGGTGGAAAGATGGTGATCGAGCGATCGGTATACCGCCGTTTCTGGAACGATGATCGCATCACCGTGTTTGCCCTCTATCTCAGACCCGGCGCAGACGAAGAGCGGGTCAAGCATCTGGTGGGCCAAGCGCTCAGCAGCCGCGAGACTTCCATGGCGCCGCCGCTGATGATCAAGAACGGGGAGCTTCGTCGGGAGATCCTGAATATTTTTGACCGCACGTTTGTCTTGACGTACGTGCTGGAGGCGATCGCCGTCTTCGTCGCCGTCCTCGGGATTGTCAACACGCTCGTCACAGCCGTGCTGGAACGACGGCGTGAGTTGGCGACGCTGCGGGCAATCGGGGCGAGCCGGAGCCAAGTCGAACGGTTGGTGCAATGGGAGGCCGTGTACCTGGGACTGATCGGCGCACTGTTAGGCGTCGTCAGCGGTCTCGCACTGGCTTGGGTCCTCATTGCCGTCATCAACAAGCAATCGTTCGGTTGGACGATCCACATGACGATCCCTGCGGAAGTGCTCGTGGAGGCCGTGCTATTGGCCATCGGCGCCGCCTGGGTCGCCGGCTACCTCCCGGCCCGATGGGCCGCGCAACAACCGATCGGAGAAGGGTTACGAGAAGAATAGACGAGGGATCAAAACCAGGCGTGAAACGGACTGAGCAGCACGCCCAGCGACCGATGCAGCCAGTCCCGGTTCTCCAATTGTTCCCGGGTGAGCTTGCTGGAATGGGCGACGTCCTCCACGAATATTTCCTCCAAGCGCTTTGCAATGCGCTGATCATAAAACATCACGTTCAGTTCATCGTTCATCGCCATTGACCGGTTGTCGAAGTTCGTGCTGCCGACTGTGGCCCACACGCCGTCGATGATCATCACTTTCGTATGGAGAAGCGCGGGAGCATACTCATGCAGCTGGACGCCGCCGTCCAATAAGGGGCCGAAGGCGTCTCGCTGAGACGCTTGAGTCACAAATTCGACCCCCGAGCCTCTCTCCACGCTGGGAACCAACACGCGGACGCGAACTCCGCGTTGCGTGGCGTCCAGCAGCTCGCGTGTCAGTTGCTCGCCCGGTAGGAGGTAGGGCGTGGAAATCATAATGGAACTGCGCGCCGAGGCGATCGCCTGCAAAAACACTCGATACATGGCATCGTTGCCTTGCAAGGGGGAGCTGCGCACGACTTGGGCCTGGACCGGAAGATCTTTGATTTCCACAGGCGGGTAAGGGAAATATTCTCTTCCTCCCAGGAGCACGTGGGTAGCCTCACGCCAGTGCTCGACGAAGGCTTCTTGCAGGCTTTGCACAATCGGTCCTTCCAGACGGACATTCGTTTCACGCCAGTGCCCTTCGGTTCGTCCGTCGCCATTCCAGGTATCGTCCACGCCAAAACCGCCGGTGAACCCGACCCGTCCGTCCACCACGACGATCCGGCGGTGGTTACGCTTGTTCGTCCGTTCGAGATTCCACAGCCGCAACGGGCGAAAATCTGGCACGATGGCACAGCCCGCCGTGTTGAGCGCGTCGATATACCGTTCGGGCAACCCCTTCGACCCGTGAGCATCGAGTAGCATCCTCACGTGCACTCCCTCATGGCACCGTTCGACGAGGACCTCGACGATCTGATCCGCGAGCTTGCCTTCGTGAAAAATGTACGCTTCGAACGTCACGGTCTCGCGAGCTGAGCGGATTGCCTCAAGCAAGGCAGGAAAGGTCTGCTCGCCGTTCAAGAGAATGTCCACGCGGTTGTCCCCGACGATCGGCGCTCCAGCAAATGCTTCCAATGATGTCTGGAAGGCGGGGTCATGGATGTCTACGGAGGCCAGCGTGAGCGGAGCCGGCGTGGATGCGCAGCCGCTCATCCAGACGGCGAGCAACGTGATCCCGCACGCGCGAGCCGGCCATCCCCTAAGGGAAAGGCCGGTCTCTACCGGCCTGAGCTTCCCTGTGGTAAGGTGACTGTCTCCCATTCATCACCTACGGAAAGTGAGGTCGCAGAGACGATGACTGCATTGAATATCATGAAGACTACGGGCACTAAGTCGTTGATTCCGCAGCTCATGCTGGCATGGTATGCGGTGTTGTTTCTGGCGTTGGCGATTGCACCATTGGACATGCGAATTTGGTGGGGTTCGAATATTCTGCCGCTGGTCTTCGTTACGGTGCTCGTGCTCACGTATCGAGCATTTCCATTGTCCAATACCTCCTACGTCCTTATTACAGGCTGGCTGACTTTGCATACGGTCGCCGTCCACTATACCTACCCCAAAGTTCCGCTCGGCTTCTGGCTTGACGCCTGGTTTGATTTTCATCGCAATCATTTCGACCGGATCGTGCATTTCAGCTTCGGGTTCTTCATGACCTTGCCACTGGTCGAGGTGTTTCGACGCCGTTGCAATGTCAAGGGATGGTTGCTGCCCTATTTGGTCGTCATGACCGTGCTGGGCTTTAGCGCGTTCTGGGAGATCGTCGAAGCCTGGATTGGTCAGCTCGCCCATCCGGATATCGAAAAAGCCATGGTCGGACACCAGGGAGACGTCTGGGATCCTCAAAAAGACATGGCGTCGGCCTTCTATGGTTCGCTGGTGTACATAGGCTATCTGGCGTTCAGACGCGCCCTTCACGAAGACACGAGGGAACCATCCTGCGCCAGCGAATCTGACGGCCTCCTGGGCACGGCGCAACCAATGTCTGGACCCGTGGACGAAGGGGCGCAGACCGCCTAGCGGGATAGGGCGATCGCGAACGTGACAAGCGACAAGATCAGGCCTGCGGCAACGAGCAGGGTCAGCCGGCGGAGCTTTTTCTCCACGGCGTCGGATCGCTCGGCAAGCCATTCGACCGATTGCTCGACGACCGCCAGCCGACCATCTTCCGCTTTGCTCCCGCCGGGCTTCTCCAGCATGGCTTTGACGACGGGGAGCAATCTCGGGAGCTGTTTGATGAGGAGACTGTAGAAGGGGTTCATCGCAAAAAGGTCTCTCGTTATTTCGAAGCATGATTGCGGTCCTCGGCCTTCAGCGCCACTTGAGGACTGATCAATTCGATGCTCAATATCGGCCCCATGAGCTGCAATGGGCCTTCGAACCGCACGAAACTCGGCACTTCGTCCGCGAGGATGTAGCAGTCATAGTGAAAATCGTCCGGCAGCTTGCCAAACATTTTCCCGAGGAACTTCTTGACGGGGCCGATGTCCGGCTGAAATGCGTATCGCCAGGCCTTGCGTGACTGATCGCCCACCCGTATGGCCTGCTCCCCGACGAAAGCCAACTCGAGTGTGATCGCGGTTGGCTCAGGGACGAAGGCCAGGATGCTCACCGTTTCGTTGGCGCCTTTCCGGAGGTTCAAGAGGGTCGTGACGATCATGCCATTGTAGGCGTCTTTGGGCACATCGATGTTCCCGGTCAGAACTGTTTCCGGCCCGTCTTCCCGCCCACGCGCCCGGACCTCGTACGTTGAGGTTCCCCGATCGATCACCACATCCATCTGCTCGGGAAAGGACGGGCCGCGCTGCGTAAGCTGATAGCGAATCAACGTAAACACCCGCTGCTGGGAAAACGCGACCTTCTCGTCGTGGAGCGACCCGTCCTTGAAACGAAACACCAGGCGACTTTCTGCGACTCCTCCCTCCTTCACGGTCTGAGTCAGTTCGCCGTGGGCAACGATGTCCCCTGAGCTCGATCGGACGAGCAGGAACCCATGCGTCAACCCCTCAGGAAAACGCACGTCCACAGGAGCGGGCTCTGCTGCCCCCGGAGTGAACGCAATCATCCATAGAACGACTGCAAACACCATGCAGAGGGGAGATCGCTGACGTACCCCTACCGGGCAGCTGTTGTCACGGTCATTCACTCAGCAACTCCGCCAAGGGCTGCAGATCTTCGACACGTTCGGCAAACACCTTCACCATGCCCATGATCGGAATGGCGAACAACAGGCCCCATACCCCCCACAGCCATCCCCAGAACAGCAGTGCGACGAAGACCGCCGTGGTATTCATCTTGGACATCTTGCCGCACATCCAGGTGACCAGGACCATGCCGACCAGAGTTGCGATTGCGAGAGAACTTATGGCGACCAACAGGGCCATGGACAACGATTCGAATTGCAGGAAGCCCGCCATGCCGGTCGCGATCGCCGTCAGTGCCGGTCCCAGGTATGGAATAAAATGCAAGACACCCGCCGCGACGGCCCAGGCGCCAGCATTGTCCAGACCGATCCATCTGAAGGCGATCCAGGTGAGGAGACCCAAAAGCGTATTTGCGAAAAGCAGGGTGAGCATATAATTCTGAATGGACCGATCGATGTCGTCCAGGATGGCAGCGGTAATCTTGCGCTTCGATAACGAGGGCCCCGAGATGCGCATGAGTTTTCGTTTGAACGTGTCGCCGGACAGCAAAAGAAAGACCACGAGCAGCAAAAGCATCACCGTTTCGCCAATGAGCCCGAATACTCCCCAGGATCCGGTCCAGAGCCAATTCACGAGTTTGAATTTTGGCTCCTCGATCACAACGCGAGTCGGAGGTTTCTGGGCGCGAGTCGTCCCGTTCGCCGCCTGACTCGTGGCCTTCTCGATCTCGTGGGCCGCCTCCTGGACCTTCATCATCGGATTGGGCTGGGAGGCCATATCTCGAAGCACGATCGCCAGTTTCATGGCCGCTTCCGGCGCTTGATCAAGGATTCTCTCGACCTGCGTTCGCAGCGATAACGTCCCCGCCACCATACCGCACAGGAGCGTCGCCATGACCAGACTGGTGCCGACGACACGCGGCACTTTGAGACGCTCCAGGTATCTGACCAAAGGATTCAGGGTAAGCGCGAGGATCAAGCCAAGGAACAACGGAATGAAAAAGCGCTGTGCCCAATACAACGCAAAGATGGTCGCGACGACTGCCAGAATGATCTGCGCCACACCGCGAGAATCAGCGGGGAGACTCACTGTCGGCAACGGACTGTCCAAGGGCGTGACACTCGTCACGTGAGGGAGGACACCTGCCGAACAGGTCGTTGTGCTTTCTTCGGTTTGCATCCAGGGTGACTTCCGGTCGGGAAAAACAACTTCTTTCTTCACTCATGACAACACAGCACCAGGGGAACCCCTACTAGGAGAACACCTTGTCGTAGCGATGTTGCCTGTGGTTCTGAGTGACGAGCGTCACAAGGTGTCCCAGAAGTAAGGCGAAATGCTTGAAAAGCCTAGGACATTACGGGGAGAGGTGCCTTGTCTCGCGGGACGTGGTAGTCGATTTCGATGGTGAATCCGAGATCGCGAATCATTCCCCATACTTCAGGGGCCGGTGCACCTGGAGTGGTGAGGTAACCGTTGACGAACACGGAGTCCGCCGGATACAGCGCCAGCGGCTGCAAGCTGCGCAAGTTATGTTCCCGTCCGCCGGCTATTCGGATTTCGGTCCGCGGATGAAGAAAGCGGAAGAGACAGAGCACTTTTAGACAACGCTGGGGTGTGAGGTGGTCGCAGCTTTCGAGGGGTGTACCGGCCACAGGGTGCAGCGTGTTCACCGGAATAGAGTCAGGACGCACTTCCTGCAGCGCCATCGCGAGGTCGATAAGGTCATCATCGGCTTCACCCATGCCCACAATGCCTCCCGAGCAGATTTCCAGTCCGGCAGCACGGGCATTTCGTATGGTGGCAAGACGATCCTGGAACGTGTGCGTCGTGCAAATCGACCCGTGGAAGGCCTCGCTCGTATTCAGGTTGTGGTTCACCCGATCGACACCGGCTGCCTTGAGCCGTTTGGCTTGCGTTTCATTCATGAGTCCCAGAGAGCAGCAGATCTGAATCGGCAGATCCTGCTTGATTGCGCGAACCGCGCCGGCGATTTCGTCGATCTCACGATCGAGCGGGCTGCGTCCGCTGATGACAATACAGTAGCGCTGCGCTTTGGATGCAGCGGCGCGACGCGCGCCTTCAATCATTTGATTCTGCGGCAACAGATTGTATCGCTCGATCGATGCGGTAGACACCGCGGACTGCGAGCAATAATGGCAATCCTCCTGGCAGGCGCCGCTTTTCGCATTTTGCAGCATCTGCAGGCGTACGGTCTTGCCGAAATACTGAGCGCGCACGACAAAGGCGGCGTGCAAGAGAGCGAGCAGGTCCTCGTCGGGTGTGCTCAAGACGTCGCGGCATTCCGCGCGGGTCAGGGCCTCGTCGTTAAGCGCTTTCCGCGCGAACACCGTGTAGTCGGTCATCTCATCCCCTCGTACGGGATCGTATTGTCTCTCTCATGTGGAGCGAAAGCTACACGGTTTCGAATGGAGAAGCAATGCCCTGGTAGGGAATGCTGCGTCCGCCGGTCGAGGCGCCCTCCCGCGATGCTGCGGGCCCGCCTTCCAGCCAGGGGAGAGCGACAAAGGTGTTCCAGTTCCCACACCGACGGCACCGTCCGGACCATTCCGTGGTGTCCTGCTGACAGGCAGTGCAGACGTACGGTACGACGACGCGCTTTTTGAACTGAAGCGCTTTTTTGAGCTCGATGACGGCCTGTTCCATGTGCTGTTTGCGCAGGAAGAGATTCGCCATAATCTTGTGGTAATCCACGAGTTGATCCTGTGGGCCTTCGACGGTCGAGAGAATGTCAAAGGCCTCATCGATCATCTCCAGCCGATAATACAGTTTCCCAAGATAGAACTGGAGGGCGGCATTGTGCGGATCTTGCTGCAACGCCTCCTGATAAATGCGGATAATCTCGCTTGGTTCGCCTTGATCCAGAAACAGCTCTTCCAACCGGTGCAGGATGATGATGTTGCGGGTTTTCGCGTACACCTTTTTCAGAATTTCTACGGCGTCTTTGGTCTTGCCTTCCCGGATCAACACCTCCCCCAGGCCGATATAGGCCGGAAGAAAGGTGCGGTCTTTCTTGATGGCCCCTCGAAAATACCGTCTGGCCTTATCCGCGTGGCCGCGCTCCAGCAGTTGCCGACCGACTTCGTACATGCAACCGGTGAGCAGCTGGGCCTCCGCGCGCCGTTCCGCCTCTGGCAGATTGGCCTTGGCCATGCGGTGTTGAATCTCGAGGGCATCGCTCCATTTTTCCAGGCGGATCAGCAAATCGCGTCTCCGGGTCAGGCCGGTCAGATTGTCGGGTTCGATTTTCAGGATTTTCTGTAGCGCTTGCAGGGCGTCCTCGTAACGTTTGGCTCCCTCCAGGTCTTTGGACAGCTCGAGGAGAATCTCGATATTCCGGTCGTCGATGCGCTGAGCATTCTGGTGCAAGCGGATGGCTTCTGCATAATTGCCTTCCAACCGGTAGATATTTCCCAACCAGAGAAGCGAGTCCACCCTGTTGGGATCAATCGAGAGTGCCTTTTCGAACAGCCCCACCGCGTCGCTCGTTCTTTTTGACATGAACGCATGGGTGCCTTCTCGATGCAAGGCGTCCACTTTTTCTTTTCGCCGTTGAAGCCGCGTGCTCCGCCAGTTGCCGATCACGTGAACGGTTTGCCGCATACCGATGGCCAGTGCGACCAGAACGGCGCCGACCGCCATCGAAAACACCACGAGTGTGACGGCGCTCAATTCAAATTGCGTTGACGGACCGGTGTGGACGGTGATGGTGCCGGGGTTAAGTTCTCGAAAATAGCTGTAGACGAAGATACCGGCACTGATCAGGAAAATCGTGGTGAGCAGCCTGAGCATGGCGCCTACGCTCGTCTGGCGGTGTGTGCTCTCGCTGGAAGAACCGGCTTCGATGCGGCCATCGACGGAGATGTGTAACCCGGAATAGGAACCCGCTTCGCGTCCGCCCACAACCGTTCCAATCCGTAGTGGTGACGGGCGTCCTGTCGAAAAACATGCACGACCACGTCGCCGAAATCCATAAGCACCCACTGCGATGACGCCTTGCCTTCGATGCTCAACGCCCCTGAGCCTGATTGGGACAGCACGCCGTCGACATGATCGGCGATTGCTCTGGTTTGGCGATCCGAATCGGCGGACCCCAAGACCAGGTAATCAGCGACGGAGGTCAGTTTCGCAACATGGAGGATGAGGACGTCCGTGGCCTTCTTGTCGAGCATGGCCCTCGCAACCGCTAGGGCTGTGGCCTTTGATGTTCGTGCGATCGGAGTCCTCTTAGTAGATATGATGTTGAAGTATATAGGATTCCACTGTAGGCGGCAACAGATTTGCCGTGGAGGTCCCCTGCGCGAGTCTTGCGCGGATCTCTGACGCCGATACGTTGCTGGGAGGTAATCGGAGGCATATCAGCGATTGGGAGCCGACGGAGACGTCGAGCCGCACGCTGCGGCCCGCATCGAGGTCCACCAGCGAGGCCTGGGGCAGGCGCGGGATCAGCGGCAAGGCGGAGAGGGCCTGAAACGACAGGCCGGGCCGTGAAAGAATCACAAAAGAACAGAGAGTCAGCAAGGTTTCGGGGTCACGCCATGTCGGGAACTCCAAAAAGGCGTCCAGTCCAATCAGGAAGTAAAGCTGTGTTCCGATCCCATATTCCGCTTGTAAAATACGGACCGTGTCGATCGAGTACGATTTCCCCGATCGGCGAACGTCGACATCAGAGATCGACAGGAACGGATCCGAGGCAATGGCCAGGCGGACCATTTCGTATCGGTCTTTCGCAGAGGCGAGATGTTCATGCGGCTTGTGCGGAGGATCACCGGTGGGGATCAAGACCACGCGCTCGAGTTCGAGCGCGTCACGAGTCTGGCGTGCAATCGCCAAATGGCCATTGTGAACGGGATTGAATGTTCCGCCCAACAAGCCTACACGCGACGACACTCACACCTCACAACACTCGAGGCGGCTCATAGGATGACTAGATTGTCGCGATGGACGACTTCCTCGTACTCCTGAGGGCCTAGGCGTTGTTGAATCTCGGCCGTCTTGAGGCCCTTGATTTTCATCAGGGTGTCGGACGAACAATTCACGAGCCCCTTGGCGAACTCCTTGCCCTCAGGATCCAAGCAGCTGATCGGATCACCGGCCTCGAATGAACCGGTGACGGTGACAATACCAGACGCCAGCAAACTTTTGCCGCGCTTGGTCAGCGCTTCAACGGCTCCCTGATCGAGGGAGATTGCGCCACGTGCCCGCAGAGTATGGGCGATCCAGTGCTTGCGGCTGTTCATCCGGCGGGCTTTAGCGAGAAACAGGCTGCCGCCGGGATTGTGGCCGGACAGGATCTGCGGCAGAAGGCCCTCCGTCTGGCCGTTCACAATCAGCGTCGCGACGCCATATTCGCCGACTTTCTTTGCCGCGTGGACCTTGGTGGCCATGCCGCCCGTGCTGCCGAACGTGGTCGAGACGCCGGCCCGTCGTTCGATATCCTCAGTGATCTCAGGAATCAAGGGAATGAGTTCGGCCGCGGGGTTTTTCCGAGGATCTTCCGTAAACAGGCCGTCAATATCGGACAGGATGACGAGCAGGTCGGCATCGACCAGATGGGCCACTTCGGCGGCCAGCGTATCGTTGTCGCCGACGCGAATCTCATCGACGGCCACCGTATCATTTTCATTGATGATTGGAATGACCTGGAAGTCGATGAGGGCGGTCAGCGTGTGCCTCGCGTTCAGGAATCGCCGGCGGTCGGCGAGGTCCTGATGGGTGAGGAGAATTTGCGCCACCTTGATCCCGAGGCGCTCAAACGATTTTTCATAAGCCCACATCAGCCGGCTTTGTCCGACTGCCGCTGCGGCCTGTTTCACCGGCAGACTTTTTGGATATTCTTTCAAGGAAAGCTTCTTGATGCCGGAGACAATGGCCCCCGACGACACGACCAGGACTTCCCGGCCGGCTGATCGAAGCGCGGCCAACTCATCCGCCAGACGATCGATGCGCTCCGGTATAAGACCGGCTTCCCGGGAGGAGACCAGGCTGCTGCCGATTTTTACGACGATCCGCTTGGCTTGCTTTAGGACTTCATTCCGCATGCCGTGGCCCGAAGCTGTTCAATGCGTTGACCGACAAACGTGATCAGTTCCGTGAGGCCGGCCCTCGTGGCAGATGAGACCGCCAAGCAAGGAATGCTCTGGCGCCGGCAATAGTGTTGAAGCGCTGCCAGGTGATGCCCATCCCCGGCCACATCGATCTTGGTGGGAACGACGGCAAAAGGACGCTTGGCCACTGCGGCATCATAGGCGGCCAGTTCCTCGCGCATGACCTCAAAGCTCGCCACCGGGTCTTGCACCGCACCTTCGGAGACATCGATCAAGTGGAGCAGCAGGGAGGTGCGCTCGATATGACGGAGAAACTGAATGCCCAGCCCCTTACCTTCGTGCGCGCCTTCGATGAGCCCCGGAATGTCGGCCACGACGAAACTGCGATCTTCGGCATACCGCACCACACCCAGATTCGGCACAAGTGTGGTAAAGGGGTAATCCGCAATTTTGGGCCGCGCCGCGGAAATCGCTGCGATCAAGGTCGATTTTCCGGCATTCGGAAATCCAATAAGGCCAACGTCGGCCAGCAGTTTGAGTTCAAGTCGGAGTCCGTGTTCCTCGCCGTCCGTGCCGCGCTCGAATTGGGTCGGCACCCGGTTGGTGGACGTGGCAAAATGGCTGTTGCCTCGCCCGCCTTTCCCGCCGCGGGCGATCGTAACGGAGTCTCCGTCCGTCACCAAGTCCGCGAGGAGGTGCCCACTGTGGAGGTCGTAAATCGCGGTTCCGACTGGCAACAGGACCTCGACGGATTTGCCTCTACGTCCGGTACACTTTGACCCGCTCCCTGGTTTCCCGTCTTCCGCCTCGTAATGCCGCTGATACCGAAGGTCGAGAAGCGTCGTCAGACGTTGAGATGCGGTGAAGATCACATCGCCGCCATCTCCTCCGTCGCCGCCATCGGGACCGCCGCGCGGCACGAACATTTCCCGGCGGAAACTGCGACTGCCATCGCCGCCTCGACCGGCTTTCACTGTAATGGAGACTTCGTCGACAAACATCGAATCCTACCCTGTGGATGAGCCGACCAGGCAAACGCCGAGAAAGGCGGCAGGCGTCATGGCGCAAAGTGTTCCCGCCATGGCATCGTACACATACCTGCCAAGGACTGCGTGGTGACTCAGGAGAAAGAGGAACGCGGTGGTTAAGAGGCCGCGGGCGCGGGGTAGACGCTGACCTTCTGTCGCGCGCGTCCGCCCTCGAATTTGACGATTCCCGTCACGCGGGCGAAGAGAGTATGGTCTTTGCCGAGTCCGACATTGAAACCGGGAAAAAACTTGGTCCCGCGCTGGCGCACAATGATGGCGCCCGCCTTCACGGTTTCACCGCCGTACGCTTTCACACCGAGGTATTGAGGATTGCTGTCCCGCCCGTTTCGTGATGAACCGCCGCCTTTATTTGTTGCCATAACGTTCCTTACGCTGTTTCGATTCCTGTGATGCGCAATTTTGTAAAGCCCTGACGATGGCCCTTCGTGCGCCGGTAGTTCTTGCGCCGTTGCTTCTTGAAAACCATGATCGATCGAGTCCGGCCCTGGTCGACGATTTCCGCCGTGACCTTGGCGCCCTTGACCAAAGGTTGGCCGACCACGATGCCCTTGTCGCCGTGAACCAGCCGCACCTCGCTCAACTCCACCCGACCGCCGACATCTCCCGGGAGACTTTCGACTTGAAGGAGGGACCCGCTTTCGACGCGATATTGCTTACCGCCTGTTTCCACTATTGCGTACATGAATGCTGCCTCCGTAACAGAACGTCGTTATGTATCACAGGGATTTCAAAGGTGTCAAGGAAGTCTCATGCCTGTTCTCCCACCAACCCCCCGTTGGTAGGCTTTTTTTGCGTGCAATACAGGCGTAGGTTCGACCGTATGAAAGCAGCACGCGCCACCAAACCACGCACGAGGTTCGTACTCAGGCCCTATCGCCGCATTCCTACCTGGTACGGCTCCTATTACATGAGTGGAAGCGTGATCGGGAAAGGTGTAGTGAAAAACTTGAGCCGCACGGGGTTACGAGTGCTGGGTGATCATTCGCTGGCGCCGGGAACAGAAGTGTCCATTCGCCTTACGATCGAGGGCGCGGATGCTCCATTGGAGATCGCTCGCGCGTCGGTCCGGTGGGCAAATCAATACGAGTTTGGATTGCGGATCGAACATGTGACGGTTCATGCGGCTAACCGGCTTGCTGGACTCATCACCGCCGACCTTGGCCTACCTCCCAACCCCGTTCACTAACGCGCCGCTTTCGCGCCGGCGTATCCGCCGCGCGTTTGCTTGACGCTTCTTCAAAACCGCTGCTATAGTCCGCTTCACGTATGGATGCGCACGGGAAAATCTGGATGGACGGAGCGTTCATTGAATGGGCGGACGCCAAAGTTCACGTCTTGACGCACTCCTTGCATTACGGACTGGCCGCCTTCGAAGGCCTTCGCTGCTACAAGGGAAAGTCGGGATCGGCCATTTTCAAGCTGCAGGAACACGTCGATCGATTGTTCGAATCGGCCCACATCGGCATGATGACGATTCCCTACGAAAAGAAGCAGGTCGCCGACGCGATCGTGGATACCGTGCGGATCAACAAGCTGGAGGCCTGCTATATCCGCCCGCTGGTGTACATTGGTTACGGAGCCATGGGCGTGTACCCCGGCGACAATCCGATCAAACTGGCAATCGCGGCTTGGAAGTGGGGGTCCTATCTGGGCGATGATGCGCTCGCCAACGGCATGCGCGCCTGCGTCTCGTCATTTACGCGCCATCATGTCAATGTCTCCATGACCAGGGGAAAAATCTCCGGCTATTACGTCAACTCCATTCTGGCCAAGTGTGAAGCGAAGGCGAACGGTTATGATGAAGCCATCCTGCTGGATCCGGACGGATACGTGTCGGAGGGGACCGGAGAGAATATCTTCATCGTGCGGAAAGGGCGCCTGAAAACGACCCCCCTGACCTCCATTCTCGAAGGCATTACGCGCAACGCTGTGATTGAGCTCGCGCGAGAGCAGGGAATCGTCGTGCTCGAAGAGCGGTTCACACGCGATGAAATGTACATTGCCGATGAAGTGTTCGTGACGGGAACGGCGGCGGAATTAACTCCCGTCAGGGAAATTGACAACCGCCGCATCGGGAGCGGTAAGCCCGGCCCCCTGACCGCGGCGCTGCAAAAGCGCTTCTTTGCGATCGTGCACGGGGAGGATGCTACGCACGAGTCATGGCTCACCCGCGTCTAACGAGACGCTGAAAAATTTCCATTACACCCGCCCAACCCTAGCCGCATCTAAATGCGGCTTAGCCCAGGGCTTCGTTCTCGCGTTGCTGCGGCTGAGCCTGCGGAAAGGCGCGTCTTGGCGCGCCGGGGCTGGGAGGTGAGATATAGGGCTTTTTGAGCGTCTCATCTGCGGTCCATACGTACGCCTCCCCCTCCCTTGCTGCGGCCTTGCTGACAACCTTTCTTGAGCGTCCTGTATGTGCCGAAGACTGGCGCGCCGGGGTTGGGCGGCTGAGAAAAAGGGGCTCGCTGCGAGCGAGTTTCAGCTAGGCACGAATTTTAGCCGAGATAAACCATTGACTAGTGGGTGGCGGCGGGATCACTCGAGGAATGCGAGTCGGCTGCAGGTTTGTCCGTGGGAGCGGCGGGGGCCGTTGGGGAGGCGTCCTTTTTCTTGAGGTCGATGACGGTCGAGGAGAAGGTCCTCTCCTTCGCAAGGATGGCGAGGCTCAGAGATGTCACCATGAAGACGACGGCAACTACAACGGTGAATTTGCTGAGAAAGTTCGCAGGCCCGCGGCTTCCGAACACCGTTTGGCTGGAACCGCCGAACGCCGCGCCAATTTCCGCGCCTTTCCCCGATTGCAACAGAATGGCACCGATCATGAGGAAACAGGCGATGAGGTGAATGATGATGACGAGTGTGTGCATGAGTTCGGTCAGTGTACAGGTCTGTTTTTGGCGGCGAGCACGATTGTAGCAAACGATTCCGTCTTTAGACAAGCCCCGCCGACGAGTGCGCCGTCGATGTCCGGATCGCTCAAAAGGGATTCCGCATTCTGCGGCGTGACGCTCCCTCCGTACAAAATCCTCATACGCTCCGCCGCGTGCGTGGTCCAGCCGGCGGCAATGCACGCCCGGATGGCCCGATGCACGGCGACGGCCTGCTCCGTTGTTGCCGCGTGGCCGGTGCCGATGGCCCACACCGGTTCGTAGGCGATGGTGACCGCATCCAATTCTTTGGCGCTCAACTCCCCAAGCCCGGCGGCGACCTGACCGGTCACGACCGGTTCAGTGCGTTCGGATTGACGCTGATCGAGCGATTCGCCCACGCAGAGGATCGGACGAAGTCCGTTGGCCAAGGCCGAGCGGACCTTCTTATGGACATCCCCGTCCCGCTCACCGAACAATGCTCGCCGCTCGGAATGGCCGACAATGGCATACGTGCAACCGAGATCACGCAACATTGGCCCGGAGATCTCGCCGGTGAACGCGCCCTGTTGTTCCCAGTGCAAATTCTGGGCGCCGAGGGCAATGTGGGAAGCGGTGGCCAAGGCGGTCCGTACTGATTCCAATGCCGTGAAAGGGGGCGCCAGCACGATTTCCACAGCGGGATCTTTGGGAAGGGCGCTTGTTAATTCCCGGACGAACCGGACGGCCTCAGAGGCCGTTTTGTTCATCTTCCAGTTTCCGACAATGAGAGTGATGCGCACGGGTCGCTGATTCGCTAGTCTTTGCGCTCAGGCAGGGCGACAAGGCCTGGCAGCGCTTTGCCTTCCAACAATTCGAGTGCCGCGCCGCCGCCGGTGGAAATGAAGGAAATGTTCTCCGATTCGCCGGCTCGATGGATCGCCATGGCCGTCTCGCCGCCGCCGACGATCGTGAGCGCATAGGCGTCGGCAATCGCGTGGGCGATCGACAGGGTGCCGCGGGCAAACGCATCGACCTCAAAGACGCCCATCGGGCCGTTCCAGAGAATGGTTTTGGCGTTCTGCACGGCTTCCGCGAACAACTTGACCGAGGCGGGACCGATGTCGAGCGCGTACCAGCCTTTGGGAATTTCCTGGACCGGGACGATCTTGGTTTCAGCACCCGGCTCGCGGCTGGCGGCGACGACGCAATCGACCGGCAGATAGAATTTGACGCCGCGGGAGAACGCATGGTCTTCGATGCCCTTCGCGAAATCGAGCATGTCGTTTTCGACCAGCGAATTGCCGATTTCGAACCCCTTGGCCTTGAGAAAGGTGAAGGCCATGCCGCCGCCGATGATGACCTTGTCCACGCGCTTGCCCAGGTTTTCGATCACGCCGATTTTGCCCGAAACCTTGGCGCCGCCGAGGATCGCGACGAACGGCCGCACGGGATTTTCGACCGCCCCTTCGAGGTACTCGATTTCCTTCTTCAGAAGAAACCCCGCAGCGGCGACGGGCACGTATTTCGTGATGCCGACGGTGGAGGCGTGGGCTCTGTGTGCGGCGCCAAAGGCATCGTTGATGTACACGTCGCCCAGGGCGGCCAGCGATTTGGAAAACGTCTCATCATTGGTTTCTTCGCCTGAATGAAAACGAAGGTTTTCGAGCAGCATGACGTCGCCCGGCTTCATTTTCGCCACGAGGCTTTCGATGTTCGGGCCGATGCAGTCCGGTGCAAAGATCACGTCTTTGCCTAGCAGCCGTCCGAGCCGCTTTGCAATGGGCGCCAGACTAAATTTGGGATCAAACTTGCCCTTCGGGCGGCCGAGGTGCGAACAGACGATGGCTTTGCCCCCGTCGTCGACGACGCGATTGATGGTCGGGAGCGTGGAGCGGATCCGGGTGTCGTCCGTGATCTGTAGCGAATCGTCGAGAGGGACATTGAAATCGGCGCGGATGATGACCCGTTTGCCAGACAGCGAGATGTCGTCGATCGTCTGCTTATGCAAATTCATGAAGTAGCCTCTGGGTCAGCCGTGGAGGACGAATCATGCGGGGAGTTGCGGTTCACCGCCCTTTGGATTTGGCCGCGAGGACCTTGATCAGGTCGCGCACGCGGCAGGAATAACCCCATTCGTTGTCGTACCAGGCCGTGACCTTGACGAGCCGTTTGTCGATGACCGTCGTCAACGGGGCGTCGACCGTGGCGGAATGATCGTCGCCTTTTTGATCAATCGAGACGATCGGATCCTCGGAGTAATCCAGGATGCCCTTCAAGGCTCCATTCGCGGCCTTGCGGAACGCGTCGTTGACCGCCGCGACATCACAATCTTTTTCGGTTTCCACCGTCAGGTCCACCAAGGAGACGTTCGGAGTCGGCACTCGAATCGCAAGGCCGTCCATCTTGCCCTTCAGCTGCGGCAGGACGAGATGCAGCGCCTTTGCAGCGCCGGTGCTCGTCGGAATCATCGACATGCCGGCGGCCCTTGCGCGCCGCAAATCCTTGTGCGGCAGGTCGAGCAGTTGCTGATCGTTGGTGTACGAATGGATCGTGGTCATGACGCCGTGCTTGATGCCGAATGTCTCCAAAAGGACTTTGGCGACAGGCGCCAGACAATTGGTCGTGCAGGAGGCATTTGACACGATGTGATGGGTCTTGGGGTCAAACTTATCTTCATTGACGCCCAACACGATCGTCACATCGGGGTCTTTCGCCGGTGCGGAGATGATGACTTGCTTGGCGCCCGCCGACAGGTGCTTACCGGCTCCTTCCCGGTCGGTAAACCTGCCGGTCGACTCGAGCACGACCTCAACGTTCAGATCTTTCCAGGGCAACTCCTTCGGATCCTTGATGGCAAGCACTTTGATCGGCTTGCCGTCGACCAGGATCTGATCGCCCTTGGCTTCGACACTTCCTTTCAACGTGCCGTGCACCGAGTCGTACTTCAATAGATAGGCCAGCGTCTTGGCGTCGGTCAAATCATTGATCGCGACGAACTGCAACTCCGGGTCACCGAGGGAGGCGCGTAGCACGTTGCGCCCGATCCGTCCAAATCCATTGATACCAACTCTAATAGCCATGGCGGAGCCATCCTCCACAAGACGCGAATGTTTTTTCAGATTGTAGCGACCGCGATAGTATCGGCGGTTGGCCCTCTGAGTCAAGCGATACAAAAGTGGTAACATCGCGTTGTCATGGCGTTTTTGGACATCAGAAGGCAACCGACAAACCGGCCTGGTCATCCTCATCGCATGTCGGCTTGCGTGTCGGTAGACGGTTCGCTAGAGTTTTTGATCCAGTTGAGTGAAGCAGGCACGCATCGACCGAGGACCTGACCTTGTTTGATCAGACGGCAGCGGCGTTGGAATGGGAGAAGCTGCTTGCGCTGCTGGCGGCGCACACGCGGTCAACGCGAGGCGCCGCGCGCGTGCGGTCCGGCGCGCTGTCGACCAATCTTGCCGAAGCGCGCCATCTTCAGCAACTCACCACGGAAATGGTCCGGCTGCAGGACGGGCCCGATCCGATGCCCGTCTTGGCGTTTCCGGATGTCGAAGAAACGCTCAAACGGGCCGGCAAGGGAGCGGTGCTCGAAACGCATGAACTGCGCGACCATGCCATCGTACTCACGCTCTGGGACGACGTGCAGCGCTATCTCATTAGATACCGGGAGGACACGTCCACCTTGGCCAGCGCCGCGACAGCGCTGGCGGCGGGCCATGAGTTGCGCGGCCTCAGGGCGGCATTGGACGTCTCCATTCAACCGGACGGTTCAATCCGGGATTCCGCTACGCCGGAGCTGCGCCGGCTCACGCAGCACGCCACTGATCTCAAACAACAGATCCGCCATCGCCTCGAAGACATCCTGCATTCGCGCCGCTATGAGGAGGTGCTTCAGGAACGCTACTTTGCGCAGCGCGAAGGCCGGTACGTTGTCCCCATCAAGATCGATATGCAGCGACGTGTCCCGGGCATTGTGCACGATGTATCTGCCAGCGGGGCTACGGTCTTTCTGGAGCCGCGGGAACTGGTGGATCTCAACAACGCGATCAAGGTCGCCGATCGTGAGATCGATCGAGAAGTGTTGCGGATTCTTCGTGATCTGTCCGGCCGGATCGCCGAAAAAGCCGGGATCATTCTTGCCGGGCTTGAGGCTCTCGCGGAGTTGGATGTCGTCGCGGCACGGGCCGCCTTGGCGCGGCAACTGCAGGCCCATCCCGTCCCTCTGAATGATCAGGGGCGCATACGCCTCAAGCAGGCCAGGCATCCGCTGCTGGTGCTCTCCAAACCGCACGTCGTGGCCAACGATCTCTTCCTCGATGATCGGATCCAAGTGCTGGTCATTTCCGGGCCGAACACGGGCGGGAAGACAGTCACGCTGAAAATCGTCGGACTCTTCGCGTTGATGGCCAGGGCGGGGATGCACCTTCCCTGTGAGCCCGAGTCGGAAATGGCGGTCTTTCCGGAGTTGTTCGCAGACATCGGCGACTCGCAGGATCTTGCTCGTGACTTGTCTAGCTTCTCAGCCCATATGACGCAAATGGTCCAGTTGCTGAAACGGGCGCATGCGGAGCGGCAGGCTCTGGTCTTGCTCGATGAACCAGTCACCTCGACCGATCCCACCGAGGGCGCGGCGCTGGCCGAAGCTCTGCTGTGCCGACTTGCCGCGATGGGAATGAAGGTGATTGTCACAACACATTACCGCGCCTTAAAGGTCCTCGCTCAAACGACGCCTGGATTTGCCAATGCCAGCGTCGAGTTCGACCTGGCGACGCTGTCTCCGACGTATCGGTTGTTCATGGGAGTCCCCGGTGGTTCGTCGGCCATCGAGATTGCCGGGCGTCTAGGTATGGAACCGGGCGTTCTCGAGGAGGCGAGGCAGAAGCTGAAGTCGGAGGATCGCACCTTCGAACAGCTGCTCGGCGATTTGCATGCCACGCAACGCCAGTTGACCATCGATCTGACACGCGCCATGGAGGCGAGGGCCGAAGCAGAAGCCGCGGCGGCGCAGGCAAAAGCGCAGCTCACGAAGCTGGAGGCGACTGAGCGAGAAGAGCGCAAAGGGATCAAGAAGCGCTTGCAGGAACAGTTCAGCCGTGCCCGCGCGGAAGTGCAAGCTACTGTCGACGAGGTCAAACGCGAACAGAAATTGATCAAGGCCAAGGAAGCCAAACAACGCCTCATGGAACTGGAAACGCAAGCGAGCGCCGAACTGGCTCCCACGGTTATCCCCATCCCTCTCGAGCAGCTCGAGGCCGGCGATCAGGTCGAGATCGCAGGGCTGGGGATGACGGGAATTTTGCTGGAGACACCTCGAGGGAAAAAACGCGTTCGCGTGAAAGTGGGGGAGGGTGAACTCGTGGCCACAGTCGCCAATTTGGTTGGGGTCGGCCGAACATCAGGCTCGCTGCCGCCGCCCTCCCCCGTCTCGGCTCCCACCGTAGCCCGTGCGTACCCCACCGAGGAGCATCGAAGTGTCGACGTACGGGGCCATGCTGCCGATGAGGCGCTGGACTGCGTGACGGCGGCGCTTGATCGGGCCACCCTCGAAGGCTCATTGTCTCTCCGTATTATCCATGGTCATGGTACGGGAAAGCTCAAGGCCACGCTGCGAACCTATCTGAAAGATTCGCCTTACGTGGCGCACGTCCGGCCTGGCGATCGAGCCGAAGGCGGTGATGGTGTGACGATCGTGACCATACGGTAGTCCGCCGGGCGGGAGTGAGGGCTGGCGGCTCGACCGCTAGGAAATGTGGTACTTGGCCATGCGATAGCGGAGCGTATTGCGGGTGATTTTGAGGAGGCGGCTGGCTTCAGAGACGTTTCCTGCCGCCTTTCGGAGCGCCTCTTCCAGTATTCTCTTCTCCATTTCCTGAAACGAAAGCCCGAACGCCAGCAGGGATGTCTTTTCTGAAGACTGAAGGTTCGATGCGGATGCCTTCGTGGCGCGAAACGCGGAGGGCAAATGATCAGGTTGAATCGTCTCGCTCTTGCAGGTGATCGTTAATCCCTCCACGACATTA
>DASTQE010000248.1:0-2521 GCA_035761895.1 Nitrospira sp.
TATGCGCTTCTCACGTCGAACGATCTTAAAAGCGACCGGCCTTGGAGCCGTCCTGGGTCTGACCGGCGGGTGCGATGCCGTCGGCGGCGTCTTCGGCCGGATGTTCGCGGTCCCGCCCCGCGAAACGACGTATTTCACCAACAATTCGAAGTTTTATGTCGTGAATTACGCGGACAGCGTGGTTTCAGTGTCTCGCGAGGTCAACATCGAGCAATGGAAATTGACCGTCAAGGGCGAAGTCGAAACGCCGATGTCCCTCGGCTGGCGGGACATCCTCAATCGGGACTCCTACGACCAGGTGTCCACGCTCATGTGCATCGACACCCTGCCTGGGGGCGACAGCCTCGGCAATGCGACGTGGCGGGGCATTTCACTCAAAAAGCTCCTTCGCGATGCCGGCGCGAACGAGGAAACGGCGCGTGACGTCGTCTTCCGCGCGATCGACGGATACGACGACAGCATCCCCTTTACACGCGCAATGCAGGACGACGTGATGCTCGCATTCTTGATGAATGGAGAGAAATTGCCGAAGGAACATGGGTTCCCTCTCCGGCTAATCGTACCAGGGTTGTACGGCATCAAGAATGTCAAATGGATCTATGAAATCGAAGTCTATCCAGGCGACTATTTTGGGTACTGGCAGCGCAAAGGGTGGACCGACGACGGCACGATCAAGATCTTTTCACGCATCGACTCCCCCGGGCACTACCAAACCTTGCGGGGCGCCGAGCACACTTTCCGCGGCATCGCTTTCGGCGGCCCTCAGAGCATCGCCAAAGTGGAGTTGAGTTTCGACGCCGGCCGCACATGGAACGAATGCCGGATCGAACCGCCGATGTCACCTTACTCCTGGGTCCTGTGGAGCTACACCTGGAACCCGCCGAAAGCGGGGCGGTATCAAACCGTCGTCCGGGCCACGGATACCAAAGGTCAGCTGCAGATCGCCGAGTTGGTTCGGCCGCAGCCGGACGGCGCTTCGGGCTATCACACCATCATTGCTGAAGTCGCAGAAATCTAGCTTGTAATGAGGTCGGTGGAAAGTTAGCAAGTTATCAAGTATGGCGCTCTTTCACACTTTTGAACTATTGAACTTTCGCAACTCTTACTGACCCAATGATCAGAAAATTGTCATCGGGCGGATACCGGCTGTATTCGCGGAAGAAGAATCCCAAAACAGGGAAGCGTCGAAACCTTGGGACGTTCAAGACCAGGGCAGCGGCTGAGCAGCACGAACGGGACGTGCAATACTTCAAACGCCATTAGACAGTACTCTGAAACTGGTCGCCAGCCGTTCTCGGTCCTTTGTCTACCTCGACGTATCAACGACATGCACCTCTGCTCCCAAACACCCTCTTGGGCGGTAATATTCCTGTTCCACCGCGCATCCGGCCAACGCGATCGTTACCAGAAGCAGAGCAACCCGATACCGGCTCATAGCATCTAAAGGAGGTGACCGGCCGCGCACAGACTAATGGAAGAACACCTTAATGACAAGGCAGAAGCCTGAGTCTGCCCCCATTGAAGGGCTTTCCTCCAGCTTGGAGTTGCGGTACCATGCCCGGCACCCAACTCGAGACGTCGCATGGCCGAGTCGACATTCACCGATCAGCTCGCACAGGAATACTATCGACAGGGAGAGACCGAGCTGGAGCGGACACAGTCCGCTGAAGCCGTCCTGCGAAAGGCCGAGGCGTTCGGCCAACGAGACGCGCGTGCGGAAGTCATGCAGTCGGCGTTCTACTTTTTGGCCGCCGCGCATTTTCTCGAGAGTCGTGACGCCGGCGAATCGGCACGGGCCTATCACCAGGCCGGGCAGCAGCTACACAGGATAGGACAGTTCACGCAAGCCGCTCGCGCCTACTCGAGCGCCGGACGCCAGGCCGAGCGTGCAGCGCTGATGGCCGCGGCGACGGCATCGAAGCATGACCTCCAACACTTGGCCGTCCGCTCCTACTCGAGGGCCAATCACTGCTTCGCTGAAGTGGGCGAGCTGGATTTGTCGGAAACGGAATACTTGAACGAGCGCAATGCCCGTGTGACGTGGGCGAAAATGGAGGGAAAGCACCCTTGGGGTCAACTGGCGTGGAAAGTCACCAGCAACTACGGCACGAGTTTCTCGCGCTGGGGCCTTTGGGTCACGGGCACCGTTGCTTTGTTCAGCCTGCTGTATGAACTGTTCTTCCAACTCCAGTGGCTTCAGCCTATTGATTCCGGTGCTGTCGCTGGCTGGATTCCGTTCTGGTCGGCAGTGTACTACTCCGTGAACGTGACGGCAGCTCTGGGGCTCGTAGACTACCAACCAACGCACGTCTTGAGCCAAGTGGTGGTCGTGATCAATGTCCTTGCTGGCTACATACTGCTCGGCATCGGCATCGGCATCATCGGCCGCATGATCCGCAGCCGTTAGTACCTTCCCCTGCATCGAGCGTCTATCGTACTCCTGACTAACGACGAAGCAGCCCGGCGATCGATATCCGATATTCGCAGGGTCGGACAGGGGTTAGCGACACCTTGCCGATCC
>DASTQE010000249.1:0-2527 GCA_035761895.1 Nitrospira sp.
TGCGAACAGTGCGTCTCGCCATCGCTAAATATCGACCGCAGCCGCGGCGCCGTGCACCCCTCGCAAGGCGCAGGTGGCTCCATCGTCCAACCGATGGGAATGAGAACATCACGCGCGCACGTTTGGACTGATCCAGGCTGCTTGTAAGGATAATTGTGAGGTTGCCCGTCGAAGCGCGCAATGAGATCTTCGCTTCTTGGATCGATCTGGTCCGAACATGCAAACCTCTACTTCTCTAATGCGGCAAGAAAGTCGGCCAGAGAGATGATGGCGCTATTCGCGTGGCGTTTGAGGACGAGGAGATGTCGATCGCCTGTGACAATCCAGTCGGCTTGTGCTGCGATTGCACATTCAAGAATGCGATTATCGGGCTCATCCTTCAACCGGTGGAGAGTTGGGCGCGGTCGCAGGACGGTTGCAGTTTCACTGATGTTTCGAATTGCCTGTCGGATCCCGTCTTCTGTCCACTCGAACTTGATCTGCAACACGCTGGCGGTTTCGGTGAGAATGGCGACTGAGGCAAAGAGTTCGAAAATGCCACGGAGAGCTTTGACGTAGGCTTCCTCGGCGTTTCCACCGGGAATGACCAAGGCGGAAATGTAAATATTGGTGTCGAAGACGACCCGCACGGTCAGCGGCCTTGAAAGACAATCCGCTCCACGTCGGCTTCGGTCAAGATGCCCTTTTTCCTCGCCTTCCTCGCGCCGTGCCGCTGTAGTTCATAAAGTTGCTCTTCCCGGCGACGCCGCTCATAGGCCGTGAACATCTCCCGGAAGAGCTGACTTTTATTTTTTGATTCCGCCTTAGCCAGCTTTTCAAAACTCTCGGCGAGATTGGACGGCAGTGAAACGGTCACCGGCACGCGAGTGCGCTTCATGTTGCCTCCTCCTGTATGACAAAATCATACAGGTGCCACCTCTATAGGGTCAAGCACGCGTAACCGTTCGCACGAGTGGGCTCCTTTCGTTGAGTCGGGTATGCCCGCTGATTGACAACACTTCGGCCTGCGTCGAGAATGACGCGCGTGGCAGGCAAACCGATCGAAATACGAGTCAGCCAGCCGGCGGGAGTCGGGTCGGACGATGAAGCGACCTTCCCTCCGTACGAGGGCCCGGCGTTTTTCTCTTTTGGCTTCAGGCCGTTCTTTCTCGGCGCCGCGCTGTTTGCCGGCGTCGCCGTGCCTGCCTGGATCTTGATCTTCGCCGGCGCGATCGGCTCCAGCTTCCTCTATGCCCCGCGCGAGTGGCATGTCCACGAGATGTTGTTCGGGTTCCTGCCCGCCGTAATGACCGGCTTTTTGCTGACCGCAATGCCCAACTGGACCGGGCGAATGCCCCTGAGAGGACTGCCGTTGGTGTCGTTGTGGCTCGTGTGGCTGGCCGGGCGGTTGGTCGTCGCAGCACCGCCCGCTCCGTTTCTAGCCGCCGTCGTCGAGGCGAGCTTTCTTGTCGCCTTGGCCGGGATCGTGTGGCGCGAAATTGCGGCAGCAAGAATGTGGAACCGGTTGCCGATCGGCGCGTTGATCAGCTTGTATGCTGCGACTAATATTCTGTTCCACGTGCTGGCGCTGCGCGGCACCCCGACGGATGTGTCCGAACGTCTGGCGCTTTCGATCATCTTAATGCTATTGACGATGATCGGCGGGCGCGTCACGCCGGCGTTTACCGGTGAATACCTGAAAGAGCAGCGCATCACCCCGCCGCCTGCTCCCTTTTCTCGTTTCGATGGACTGTCAATACTGCTCGTCCTGATCGCAGCCTTGACGTGGATCGTTCTGCCCGACGCCCAGGTCACAGGAGCGCTGCTTATCGCAGCCGGGGTGGCGCACCTCGTTCGCCTCTCACGTTGGCGCGGCTGGATGGCCTGGCGCGAGCCGTTGGTGTTCATCCTCACGGTGGGCTATGGGTGGGTCGGACTGTCGTTGCTGGCGCTTGGCGGTGCCAGTCTTGACGCGCTGCCGACGGCGAACGCCGTGCATGTCCTCACGAGCGGTGCTGTGGGGGCGATGACGCTGGCGATTATGACGCGCGCGAGCTTGGGTCATACGGGCCGTCCGCGGCATGCCGGTGTCATGACCGTGGTTATCTACGTGCTGGTTAATCTGGGCGCTCTACTGAGAGTCTTGGCACCGGCCACCGACGCTCCGGCTGGTGTGACGCATCTTCTGCTGGGCATGGCGACAGTTGCCTGGAGCGGCGCCTATCTCCTCTTCGCCCTGGTCTACGGCGCCATCCTTATTCGTCCAAGCCTGGAAGAGTGAAAATGGAGCAGGTGGATGGTCGGCTCTGCTCCGGCGATGGGTGAAACCGCAGGGCCCTGTCGCTGTTTGGCTCCGCAAAATGGCGTGGAAGGTCGATGGGCACTTCCGGCTCAAGCGACGGATAATCCCGCAGTGCCGTATCCCGGCTTGGCTCCGCAACGGGAGGGGCGTCATGGCTGGTTGATCTCCTTTGCTCGCCGAACGCGCACACCAGATCCATCGTATTCTTAGAAAGGCGGTGCTCGTCCAAGCGCGCACTAGGAGATC
>DASTQE010000250.1:0-4011 GCA_035761895.1 Nitrospira sp.
TTGACAAGCATCAAGAATTGGCTAGTGTCTCTCTGGCGATCGGTGTTCTCTTAAGACGCTGCGAACGCCGCATGAGTGCCCGCGACGCGTTCTTGTGCTTTTCCTAGGTCCTCCTGGCGGACCATTATTCCATCTTGTTCCGAACAAGCAGGATTCAACTGAGCAGACTTGTCGAATCGACGTTCAGGGCGCCGGAAGGCTTGCGGCTGTGGATATTCATACGGCTGTAACATCAAAACGCCGCATCTAAAGCGGTGAGGCGCAATCCGGGCGCACCGATGTGCAGCAATTGACCTCAACCTTCACGGTTCTACTATTACTTGTGGTCACAGCGGCTGAACACCTATGCCCAAAAATTAGGCACTTCGCTCATTAGATGCCTCAAATCCTGCCTTCTCAGCAGCAAGACCATCTTTGTTCACAGACTTATCCACAGAAAATGGGGATCGACAATTCGCGTGCCGCGGATTCCCAATTGACGACAGCGCGACGGATTTTTTGCGGTGGAAGTTATTTACTGCAGCGCTCGTGGAGCCGGAAGGAGGGACACAATGTGACCAAGAATAGAGTGGGAGGAGGACGCACCTACCGAGAGTGATAGGTACGGTGGAGACCTTGGGAGGACTTTAGGCTTCCCAGTACGAGCTGGGCTTGCACACCATCCTCAGCGCTCAGTCCCCTGTTGAACCACATTCCCTCTGGGCGTTAACTCCCCCCACACGAGACACGATAGGCTTCTTCCGCAAAACCGTCAAGCAAACTAATTTCCGTTGCGAGCCGAAGATCCGGCGCCACTCCTTTCATTGCACGAGTGCAGGGTCACGCCGATGATCACCGTTGCCTCCGGACATCTTTTGTGGTAACAAGACCCACGCGCTCACATTACCACGAGGTTGAATGTCGAAGAAGCAGACGCCCGTCCCTGTCGCCACGTCCCGCCCAACAGTTTCTGAAGCAGCCACCCAGAAAAAACCGCCGCAGCAGCTGATCACCGCGGTGGAAATGGGGGCACGCCAGCGGGAAATTTCTGTTTCGGAATTTTTCACCAAGAACCGGCACCTGCTCGGCTTCGACAACCCGAGAAAGGCGCTCCTCACATGCGTCAAAGAAGCCGTCGACAATGCTTTGGACGCCTGCGAAGAGGCCGGCATCTTGCCGGATGTGAGCGTCAAGCTGGAGGTCGTCTCCAACGGCGAAGCGGTCGCCCCCAGCCAGGCCACCAAGTTCCGTATCACGGTGACCGACAACGGGCCTGGGATCATCCGTCAGCACATCCCGCGCATTTTTGCCAAGCTCCTGTACGGCTCGAAGTTTCACCGCATGCGGATGAGCCGCGGCCAGCAGGGCATCGGAATCTCCGCAGCCGGCATGTATGGGCAGCTGACGACCGGCAAACCCGTCAAGATCATTTCCCGCACGGGCCCGAGAGCCGCCGCCCATTTCTTTGAAGTGCAGATCGATACGAAGAAAAACGAACCGCTGGTCCATGAGAACAAGCAAATCGAGTGGGAGCAAGCGCAAGGAACACAGGTCACGCTGGAGGTCGAAGGCAAGTATCAGAAAGGGCGCGCGTCCGTCGACGAATGGCTCGAGCAAACAACCATCGCGAATCCGCACGTGCGGCTCGTGTATCACACGCCGGAGGGCGAGACCAAGGAGTACCCGAGGACATACCACGAACTGCCGCCTTCGCCGCGTGAAATTAAACCGCATCCCTACGGGATTGAATTCGGCATGCTGCTCAAGATGTTGCAGGACACCAAAAGCCATACGCTGGCCAGTTTTCTCGCAAGTGATTTCTGCCGGGTTTCTCCGCAACTGGCGAGTGAGATCTGCAAGGAAGCCAAGGTCCCGGCTCATGTGAAGCCGCGCGAGTTAAAGGGACCGGCGGCAGAAACGTTGTATCGGACGATCCAGACCACCAAGATCATGGCGCCTCCGACCAATTGCCTTTCCCCCATCGGGGAAAAAGCGATTCTGTCGGGTCTCTACAAGCAGATCAAAGGCGAGTTCTACACGGCCGTGAGCCGGCCGCCGGCCGTCTATCGTGGCAACCCGTTTGTCATCGAAGCAGGTCTGGCCTACGGCAACCGACCCGGCGATCAGCCCAAGCCGGAGCAACCGGCCGGACCACGAGCGGAAGGGGAGGAAGAAGACGACGACGCGGAGCTTGCGCGAGTCATCCGATATGCCAACCGCGTGCCGCTCTTGTATCAACAGTCGGCCTGCGCCACGTTTAAGGCGGCGCTGAACACGACCTGGAAAAATTACGGCGTGCCGCAATCACGCGGAGCCTTACCCGCAGGACCGATGGTGATCTTCGTCCACATGGCCTCCGTGTGGGTGCCGTTCACCAGCGAATCGAAAGAGGCCATCGCTGATTACGACGAGATTCAGAAGGAAATCACCCTCGCGCTGCGGGAATGCGGCAGGCGACTCGGGTTGTTCCTCCGGCGACGAGAACGGGCGGCAAGCGAATACCGGCGGCGCAACATCTTCGAGTTGTACATTGAAGAGGTGGTCGAGGCCTGCAACCGGCTCAAGGGCGGGAAGCTCGCCAAAGACAAGATTAAAATGCAGCTTCAGAAAATCGCGACATCCCGCACCGGCGGCAGCAAGACCGATGAGGCGCTGGGGAAGACCGGCGGTGGTCCAGAGGGTCTGCCCCATTCCATCATTGTCACTGAAGAAGGCGTGGAAGGCGAAGTAGGCGCGGCATCCCAGGTCGAGGCGGCCGAGGAGGCAGCCGGTCCGAAGGACGGCGATTTGCTTGGCGACTCAGCTCCACCCGCGCCAAAGTCACAGACACCTGCTCGGAAGACGCACCAGGGACGGCGCGCCACAGCACCGGGGGGCTCTCCCCGCAAGAGCAGCCAGATGGCGTTGTTCGGCAAGGCCGCCGACGCGAAACCCGCCGGGAAGCGGCCACCAGTCCACGCGAAGCCGCGGCCTCGCAAGAAATAATTGAATATGCCGACCAAACAGAAAAGACCAAGTGCAGTGGAAAAGAAACTCGTCGGACTTGCCGATATCGTGATTTCTGCCGCCGAACGGTCGAAGGATCCCACATTTGCAATTCCGATTCGCGCGTTGTCGAATGTATCCTTCAATGAGCGGAAAGGCCTGATCGAGATGGGCCACAAGAAGCAGGCCCGCTCGTTTTTCAACGTCGGCATGGCCAAGAAGTTCATGCAGACCGTGCTGGTGGCGGACGCGCTATCCGAATTGCAGCGGGCGGATCTGACGACGTCGCTTCGGGAAATCTATTACCGCACCAAGCACACGATCCAAGATTCGCACGAAAACACGTTTGATACGCAGGACGAGTCGGATCCCGTGATTGAAGATCTTGAGGTCTCGCTCTCGGCGTTGCGTGAAGAGCTGCACGTTCGCGCGGAAAACAGCGGCAGCATCGTCGGTCCCGTCGTGTTCGGCGACGACGGGGACCGGGTGGACTGCGCGCGGCTCGGAAAAGGCGGCTACTCCGTGCCCTCGATCGTGGAGCCCGAGTATCTGGAAATTCGTCGTTGCACCGCCGATTTCTTACTCTTGGTCGAAAAAGGCACGCAATGGAATCGTTTGTCGGAAGACAAGTTCTGGCGACGGTACAACTGTGTCCTGCTGACGGGGAACGGGCAGCCTCCACGGGGTGTCAGGCGGCTGGCGAGACGGCTTCATGAAGAGCATCGACTGCCGGTGTATGTCCTCGTCGATAACGACCCATGGGGCTACTACATTTACTCTGTCGTAAAACAGGGCTCAATCAACCTGGCGTTCGAGAGCCAGCGTATGGCAATTCCCAAAGCGAAATTCATCGGCCTTTCCAGCGCGGATCCCGAGCGGTATGAATTGCCCAGAAACGTGGGCATTAAACTGAATGAGAAGGATATCGCGCGGGCGAAGGAGCTCATGAACTATCAGTGGTTTCAGAAACCGGCTTGGCAAACCGAGATCAAACGCATGCTCACGAGCGGTCTGAAGTATGAGCTCGACGCTCTGGCCAATAAGGAT
>DASTQE010000251.1:0-4007 GCA_035761895.1 Nitrospira sp.
CGACATAACGGCGCAATGCATCCCTCACCACCGGAAACGCGATCTCGTCCCACGGAATGTCCTGCCGGTCGAACAGCCGCACATCGAGACTTTCCTGTCCGGCCTCGAATTCTTCTGCATCCAGGTGGCCGATGAAGGTCAGGTAGACCTGTCCGATATGGGGAAGGCTCAGTACCGAGTGCAATCTCGCAATGGTCACCTGCGCACCCGCTTCTTCCAACGTTTCGCGCCTGGCTGCTTCTTCCGTTCCTTCGCCGATTTCCATGAATCCGGCGGGATAGGTCCAGAGACCCGACTTCGGCTCAATCGCACGGCGGCATAACAAGATTTGCCCCTTCCATTCCGGGATGCACCCCGCCACAATCTTCGGATTATGGTAGTGAATGGCCTGGCACGAATCGCAGACGAACCGAGGGAGATTATCGCCTTGAGGGACTTTTTGAGAGACGGATTTTCCGCATTCGCCGCAAAACTTCATGGCCGCCATGCCGATGGAGAAGGCTCAGTGCATGGATAGCACAAAACATCGATTTTTTGCACCCTGCCCGCGCGGACTGGAACAGGTGCTGGACCAGGAGCTTCGTGCGCTCGGCATACCGTTGACGACCGCAACGGCCGGTGGCGTCAGCTTCGAAGCCCCGTGGTCGACCATGTATTGGGTGAATCTCTGGAGCCATATCGCTAGCAGAGTCCTTTGGGAAGCCGGTCGTCACTCCTATCGAACGGAGGCAGACGTCTATCGGACCGCCTATGGCTTGCCCTGGCCCGACTGGTTCGCCTCCTCGAGTTCCATCAAAGTGAGAGTGACCGCTCATCGCTGCCCGCTACCCAGTTTGGATTTTTTGACGCTCCGCATCAAAGACGCCATTTGCGACAGGTTTGTGTCTGTCACTGGAAAGCGGCCGAGGGTGGATACCAGGCATCCGGACATCCGCATCGATGCGTTCTTAGATTCGACCAGCATGACGTTGTACCTGGATACATCTGGAGAGCCGTTGTTCAAACGGGGCTATCGTCTCGCCGCAGTGGAAGCGCCTCTCAGAGAAAATTTGGCGGCCGGATTGCTTCGATTGGCCGGATGGACACCGGACGAAGTGCTGATGGACCCGATGTGCGGGACCGGCACCATTCCGCTCGAGGCGGCGATGATGGCCCGGCGGATCGCTCCGGGACTTGCCCGCTCCTTCGCCTTTGAACGATTGCGCCCGCACGATGCCAAACGTTGGGCTCAACTGCGGGAAGCCGCCACACTCAAACAACGGAAGGAAATTCCGGTAGCGATCTATGCTTCAGATCGTGATGCCCGCGCCGTCAAGACCGCGCAGCGGCTGTTTCAAGCTGCAGGCGTCGCTATCGATATTCGTCTCCGACAAGAGGAAATTTTATCGCTCGATCCGCCCGCCTCAAAGGGGTTACTGGTGATCAATCCACCCTACGGCGTGCGGCTGGGCCATTCCCAGGAACTGGAGGCCTTCTATCCCAGACTGGGCGATTGGCTGAAGAAGAAGTTCGCCGCATGGCGAGCGTATGTGTTGACTGCCGACCCGCATCTTCGGGAAACGATTGGACTGTCTCCTTCTCGACGGATTCCTCTCTATAACGGTGCATTGGAATGTCGGCTGTACGAGTTTAGGATTGTGCGGGGCGGCGCCCGGCGAAAACTCAACGACATATCTGCGAGCTAGGAAGTGATAGAGTATTGACGCGATTCCGAACTGGTCTTCTCAGAGGATCTCGGGCGACGTGATTCGGCTGACTTTCGCGATACTGAACGTGCTGTTGCTGTGTGTTCTGCCCGGGTGCAGTCTCGTTCAAAGCTTCTTCGCCTGGTGGGGGCCTCCAGAGAAAGTCGTCGCCGCTGCGCCAATGCGCGATTCGGCGCTCATGCGCCTGGCTCCCGAGGTTCGACCCATTCTCGATCGGCTCCTTCCCACCGCTGAGTTCGCGTTGACCCAGGCGCATTTGACCGTGGATATGGTCCCCGCGCAATACAAGAGACGGCTCGCAGTGACCGCCCTGAAGCAACCTTGGGAAGGGCTGATCCATGCCGAGCGTCAGGGATTGCTGCTGGCCGAACTGGCGGAAGGCCGTGCCGTCAATCTGCCTGTGCTCCTCGATGTGTTGGAGGCCGGCATGGACAGAACATCCGCATTTCAGAAGCCCGTAGCGATTCCTGCGAGCCTGACGATAAAGGACTTGGTCACGTTCATGCTGGAAAGTCTCGAAGAAGCCTCCATTCACCGTGAAAAGGCCGTGGCCCACCTGACAGAAGACGAACGGCGATTTCTCTTTAGCCACTCCTCTGCTCTTGCCGATCAGTTTTCTCCGCAGATCTCGAGCCTCTCGTCGCAGATCAGCGCCAGGATCCAAGCCCACCAGCGATTTGCCGAGTTGCTGGAGGAACAGGTCGACTATGCCAACTTGATTGCTGCAGCGCAGGTGTTGGCGCGTCTGGCGAATGATCCCTGGGTGCGCCAGCTGATTGCCGTCTTCGGTCAAGCGCCGCCGCTCAAGGCGCCACCCGGGATCAGCGGCACGGTCTTATACGCCGAAGACACGCCTTATGGCCTGATCGTCATTGGAGGGGCAGGGCCCAACACCTATGAATTAGATCATCGGGTTGGACTCCTGGTTGATATCGGAGGAGACGATGTGTATCGAGGCATGATCGCTGCCTCTGCGGATACGGATCATGGTAATGCGGTCGTGATTGACCTCAGCGGAAATGACACCTATCACGGCTCGCCGTTGGGCCTTGCCACGGGACGGCTCGGCGTCGGCCTCTTGATCGATTTATCAGGCGACGACGTGTATCAGTTGGCCATGGGATCTGGCGGCGCGGGTTTTGCCGGACTGGGCATTCTGTTCGATGCGAAAGGAAATGACGTCTATATGGGGAGCCGCCTGACGCAGGGCGCAGCTATTGGCGGCCTCGGCTTGTTGTTTGACGCGGCGGGCAACGATCGATATACCAGCCATGGTTTTTCCCTGGGATTCGGCGGTCCGCAGGGAGTCGGTGCCGTGATCGACTTGCAAGGTGACGATCAATATCAATGCGGCAGCAAATATCCCAGCGCATACAATGCCGAGGACGCGCCGACCGCCAAGCCGGGCGACACATTGTTTCAATACGATTGTTTCGGTTTGGGTACCGGCTCTGGGAAGCGCATCCTGAGCAAGCGGCCCGAATGGCAGGCGTCCAATCTGGCCGGTGGCTGGGGGTTGTTGCTCGACATCGAGGGCAATGACCGGTACCAAAGCGCCAACTTTTCACAAGGCCATGGATATTTTTTTGGCACCGGCCTCTTCCTCGATCTGAACGGCAACGACGAGTATCTGGCGGCCCGGTACGGACACGGGTCGTCCGCTCACTATGGGGTCGGGTTGTTCATCGATCGCCATGGAACGGATCGCTACGGTTCGACAGGGCCGTTTTATAATAGTGGCGTTGCATGGGATCATGGCGTCAGCGTCATGATCGACGCGGGAGTGGACGGGGATCGTTATGCCTTCTCGCAGTCGACGGGGCTGGGAAAGGCCGACTTTTCCGGTTGGGGCCTTTTTCTTGACGAAGGCGGAGACGATCAGTATCAGTTAAAAGAAGGCTTCGGACATTCCTCAGAACACGGCGTCGGCGCCTTTTTCGACCTCAAGGGGGAGGACATCTATGATGTGCCGCAGGAGGCCGCCGCGCAGCCGGACCTTCGGCCATCGAATGGAAAAACCACGGCCTACCCGACCGGTGGCTTGTTCGTCGATCGTTAGAGCTCGCTAATCTACAACGGTCTGCGCTTTTCTTGACTTCCCTGTCGACCGAACCTATCTCTCCTTTACAACTCGGTTCAGCATACCATTTGAGCGGAGGTTAGCACGCATGAACAGCCCTAATATTTCGGTGACTCTACCGGTTCTGCCCATCAAACGCACCGTGCTATTCCCCGGCATCCTTCTGCCTGTCACCGTCGGACGCGATCGATCCGTGGCCGCCGTCAATGCCGCCTCGAAAA
>DASTQE010000252.1:0-7621 GCA_035761895.1 Nitrospira sp.
TCCTCGTGTCTCCTGTGTCCGCTCCTGTCCATGCGAAAATACACATGGATAAAGCGGATTTGCTGCAGCCACCGGTACAGGGCGAGAGGCGAGAGGATGGCTGGTCAAGGGCGGGCAGGCGAGCAGGAAGTCTTAATAGATGGGTTTACTCATCTCGGCAGAGCGCTGGCTCTCGTTTCCCGCACTATCGACTGCGGTCAGCGAGAAGTAGTGAGATTGCCGACGGTATAACTGGTGGTATTTCCCGCGGAGATTGGTGCCCCATACATGCCCGGTTGCGTTCCCATGTAAATGTTGTATCCAGCCAGGTCTGTTTCAGCGTTGGCGTCCCATGTAAGCGTGGCCGTGCCGTTGGTCGTCGGTGGTGTCAGCGTGAGCACGACAGGGATCGTCTGAGGACTATTGGCTGATCCCGAAGCACTGACTGTGATGGCTGTGCTGTAGGTTCCCGCGGCCAGGCCGGTGGTCGAGACGCTCGCGCTGATGCTATCGATCTCGGTGGTTGTGGTGCCGCTTGTGATATTGAGACCCAACCATGCGGCCGTCTCGGTGAACGTCCAAGTCAAAGTGCCGCCGGTCGGGTTGGTCAACGTGATAGGTTTGGCCAGTGGCGGCGGACCTCCCGCGACGCCAGAAAAACTCAAGCTCGTCGGATTGAGCAGAATGCTTGGCGTCACAGTAAGACTGCTGCTCCCGCTCGTCACCACCAAAGTGACCGGCACAGGGGTAATTTGTGTTCTATTGTTCTTTTCGGTAATCGCGATGCTGACCGTTCCGCTATAGGTGCCAGCGGCCAGTCCTGAGGCGTTGACTTGGACAGCAACCTGATCTTGCTCTCGCGCGATCGTTCCCGATGCGGGACTGACGGAGAGCCAGGCTGCGCTGCCCGAAGCTGTCCATGGTCGCGGAACGAGGGACTTCTTACTGAACGTCACCGTTTGAGAGGGTGGCGTGGGAGTTGTGCTGGAGGCATTATACGTGAGTGTGCTGGGGGCGACAGGGAACGCCAGTACCTGTGTGGCCATCGAGAGCACACTTAAGGCCGTAAAGACCACTGCCAGATGGCGCAAAACGTTTCCTGTAGCCGGCTTGCAGACGTGCCTCATAGCCGCCCTCCTGTTGCCTGCAGGAACATAGCAACGCACATGCCACCACGCTCTTTGCGCACCTTGTCCGGCGGTGAGGCGAATTCCCTTGAAATTCTCGTCAAGTTGAAGGGCTGGCAAAAGTTCTGCTGTAGGGCCGACCAACCGTTATTGTGCAGCCTTGCGCATCATTGTATCTCTGGGTATCTCTGGCTGTATCTTTGGCAATCAGTCTGGGGAGGGCATACGAGAACGACAAAAAAATGTTCAGATTCTCCAAACTCCAGTAGGATAGGGCCATCGTTTGAGGTGCACTGCCGGATATGCCAAATCTTCATGTCGTTTCAGATGACGCGCTCCCCGCGGTTACCGCCAGGCCAGCCCTGTTTCCGGTCAAGACGATCGCGCAATGGTGCGTGGGCATCCTCGTGGCGTTCGGTTTGGGGACGTGGCTGGTCTGGTGGGCTGCTGTGGTGCAGCGTGCCTTTACGCTCGAAGACGTCCGGTCGGCGTGTCAGCGCGTCATGCCTGAATCCGTCGAACGCTGTGTTGATACGGTGACCATTCAACGGGGGGGAGCTCGACGATGAGGGTGCGAGTTGCTGTTGCCGCATGTCTGCGAGCCATGCTCTTGCTGGCAACGGTCGAGAGTCAGGCAGTGTTTGCCGAAGAGGGCACTGAAGAGCGGCGGCCGAAATTCGAGCTGGGCATCGGCGCCTGGATCAGCACGGGCGAAACCAAATGGGCGCACAATGCCTCGGAAATTCCAGGACTCGCCAATCCGACCTCCAAGCTGACGTATAAAGACGTCGGCACCAACGTCCTGGAAGTCACCGGGCGGTTATGGGTGACTCCCAAGTGGTTCGGGCGGTTGAACGTCGGTTTCGCCGGAATAGGCGGCGGACGGCTGACCGATGACGACTACCTGGCCGTCGATGGGGGTGCGCCGTCCTCACGCACGTACAGCGATTTGAAGGGCGACAGCATGTGGTACTTGAATGCGGACGTTGGGAGCCGGATTGTGGAGTTCGCACACTCGCGGGGGTGGCTGGATGTGTTCGCCGGCTACCAATACTGGTATCAGCGCTACACGGCCAATGGGTTTGGACAGGTTTCCTGTTCGAACGCCGGGCAAACGGTGGATCTGAATCCGCCTAATAACGAGTTCCTGTGCAGTCCCGGCCGCTCGGTGAGCAGCGATATCCCGGTCATTACCAATACGACCAATTGGCACTCGATTCGTGTCGGTGGTTCATTGGAATACCGGTTCACGCGTCGGCTGAGCGTTCAAAGTACGGTCGCGTTTATTCCGGTGAGCATTGTCGACAATAAAGACGTTCATCATCTGCGCCCAGACCTGGCTCAAAATCCGAGCCTGAAGATGTTGGGATACGGCATCGGCGCCGACGCTGACGTTGGCGCCCGCTTCGTGATCGTCAAGAATCTCGTCGCGAATGTCGGCTACCGCATCTGGTGGAACCGAATGGTCGATGGGAATGTGACGTTTTACAACTCGGCCGGCCAGTCAGATGAATTTCCCCTCACCGAGTTTCAGTCGTTTCGACACGGACTCACCTTTGGCTTGAACTATTCCTTCTAACCTGCCGACTTGGCATGAGTAAATTGCACGAGTGGACGTAGTCGAGCAGTGACGATGCCGGCTCAACGGCGACGGCCGGAAGGCATGGTCTCATCTTCATAGCGCGCGAACAGCCGTCTGGCTTCAGGGTGCAGGTGGTTCGGGTGGCCGTAGGGAATGCCGACCGTACGAAAGAGCGGCGTCAGCCGGCCGTCGGGATGCAGATAGCCGGCCCGCAGCGGCACGGTGCGCTTGCTGTGCTTGATCAACTGGCAAGGGGTGGCACGGATGGACGTGAGCCAATCGGCGATATCATGCGGGTTGCCGATGGAGGCGGAGAGGAGCAGTAACCTGGCCTGGGACGGACAGAAAATAATGGTCTCTTCCCAGACGACTCCGCGTTCGGGATCCGCCAGATACTGCGATTCATCCATGATGACAAGGCCCAGGGTATCCAGTCGGAGGTCGATCTCGCCGCCCGCCGCGTCATAGAGCAGATTGCGCAGAATTTCCGTCGTCATGATCAGCAGCGGCGCTTGTCCATTGTCGCGCCGGTCTCCTGTGAGAATGCCGACCCGCTCTGCACCGAAGATACGGCAGAGTTCCGTGTACTTCGTGTTGGACAGGGCTTTGAGCGGCGACGTGTAGATCACCGTGCGGTTCTCCTCCATCGCCCGCCGTGCCGCCTCCACGGCGACGTAGGTTTTTCCGCTTCCCGTTGGCACGCTCACGATGACGTCTCCGTGTTGGAGTTGTGCCAGCGCTTCTTGCTGCCACGGGTCGGGAACAAACGGTTGGGGCGGAGGAACGCCGATGCCTTCCAGCCAGGCGCCCACCGTCACAGGCGTCTCGTGGTGTTCAGGCTCGTGATGGGTTGCATGGGGACGACCATGAGGAGCGTGCCTGGGCCGTTCGAGGGCCGGCTGATGGGCAGGCTGGGCGGGGCTCGCCTGACGCTCTCCGATCAACGCCATCAAATCCGATTCGAAGCCCTGCCGGTTTTCCGCCGAATGGCGCAGCAGAAGTTCGATGAGCCGACGCTTGCCGGCTCGGAAATGTCGATGCACGCGGCCGCGCGCCAGCCGATGGAGTACGGCCACCGGCTGTTGAGCCAAAAGTTTTTCGAGTTCGTCGGTAGTCATTTCAAATGCTTGATGATCTGTGATGAGTGATGAGTCAGCAGTGACCAGTGATGAGTTTCAGAGGCGTAGAAAAAATATTGGACATCACTCATCACTGATCACTCTTCACTCTTCACTGATCACGCTTCACTTTCCTCCTTATGGCAGTTCCTCCAACACGCCCCGGCGCAGCACAGCGATTGCTTGAGACGCACATTCCGCGAGTGAGGGATGCGTATCGCGGAGCGCGTGGAGCTGCGAAAGAAATTCCAGCGTCCGCGCAAGTAAACGATAGATGTCACCTTCGGCCATCGTGGTTTTCTTGCACAGCCCGATCCAGGTCAGCGTGGGGTCGCCAATCCACTGTTCCGTGATCGCCGCAATGTCGGCCCGCAACAACGGAGGGTCTTCGAAGGGTGACAGCGACTCCGCCAATTTGCGCACCTGCGCCAACAGCGAGCTGAGGCCGTTACTGATCCGGGGGAACGCGCCGGGGCGGTCGTCGTCGTGCGCAATGCTCGACATGACCGCGGCCAGCAGAGCCGGCGAGGCCCCGGCGAAGGCCTCGGCACGGACAAGTTCGGTGATCAACAAAGAGTGGTCGATGCGGATCAGCCTGGCCCACTCGCCGGTTTCCGTGAGTTGGGTGGTCGGCGAGAGATAGCCGAATCGCTGCAGGGCGTCGATTTTTTCCTGAAAACGGTGCCAGAGGCTGGTCCGAAGCGCCTGAATCGCCTTCATATGGCGCTGCTGCTCCTGGCGGAGCTTGGAGGCATGTGCGTGATCCTTCTGACAGGCAGAGCGCGAGGGACAGGTTGGGCAGGAGAAGTCGCCCAGCGTTTGCACGATGGCGTCGGGAATCATCTCCTCCTTGGGAACGAGGATCGGAAGCACCGGCAGGCGCGGCGGCAGTTCTTCCAATTCGCGCAGGAGCTGTTCGATGCTCTCCGGTGTGCACCAGGGGTACACCGGCGCTTCATCGCAGTCCAGCACATGGTCGAAAACTTCCGTGATGATTGCCGCGGGACATTCGGTGATCGAGCCTCCGGGACGCAACAGCGTCACCATCGGGCTTTTCTGCCCCTTGCTCCGATATTGTCTGAGCACCACGCCGCGGCTCTTCGACAACCCGGCCACACGCCCCGGCGTCAGGAAATGAAAACGAGCCGCGACTTCGGGCGGCTCATGTCGCCTGGCCGGCGCCCGATGCGCCCGCTGGCGGCGCACGTGATCGAAGAGTTGCCATTGGGAAATCCAGTCGGTGCACACGCGGGGACCGTAAGGTTCCAGTTGCCGGTGCAGCTCGTCGAGTTTCCGTTCCAGCACTTCGGCACGCTGGTTGAGCTGAAACTGCGCAAAGCTCTTCGCCAGGATCGCTTGCATCTGGTCGAGCGGGTGGGCCTTGAGCAGGTTCAACACCATGGGATAACTGATGACGAACTGGCTGTTGATGGCCTCGGGCTGGCCCGTGAAACCCTTCGTAATGACGCCGAGGTCGATGTACGGCGACGGGGTCACGATCGCGAAGCCCACCTGATCTTTTCCCCGACGGCCGGCGCGGCCCGCGATCTGTTGGACTTCCCCGATGGTGAGGTCGGTAAAATCGCGCGCTTTTCTGATGCTGGATTGGGTGATGATCACCGTGCGGGCCGGAAAATCCACGCCAGCCGCCAGGGTCGTGGTCGCAAATACGGCGTCGAGGCAGCCGTGACGCATCAACTCTTCCACGGCGATTTTCCAGGAGGGCAGGTGCCCGGCGTGATGCGCCGCGACCCCGATGCGCTGGACGGTCGGAATCAGCGGATGCTCCGCGATGCTGGGGTACTGCTCGATCACCTGCGTGAGGACCTTGGCGATCGCCTCCTGACGGACAGCGGGCAGGAAGGAGCGCGTATGGTCAAAGGACTCCATCGCTTCGTCGCACGCGCGTCGTGACGTCAGGAACACAATGGCCGGGGTGAGGTGTTTCTGCCGGAGAGCGTCGATGAGATCAACCGGGTGAATCGAGGGAGGCATTCAGCTTCATTCCCTTCGAGATGACGACAAGGCCAGAGTCGGTGACCTTGAAGCGTTGCGCATCGGCCGCGCGGTCGTAGCCAATTTCGGTCTTGGGTGGAATGATGACGTCCTTGTCGATGATGGCGCGACGGATGCGGCAGTGCTCGCCGATCACGACATTCTCCATGATCACGGATTCCCTGACGTCCGCGTGATCCTGGACCCGCACGTTGGGAGAAAGGACCGAGGTCTGCACGCGTCCGCCGGAGATGATGCAACCGCCGCAGACAATCGAGTCGAGAGCCACGCCCATACGGCCGCCCTGGTAATCCTGCGCAAAGACGAACTTGGCCGGCGGGTACTGTCCCTGGTAGGTGCGAATCGGCCACTGCTGATCGTAGAGATTGAATAACGGATCGACGGCGACCAGGTCGAGGTTAGCCTCCCAATAGGCGTCGAGCGTCCCGATGTCGCGCCAGTATTTGACCGCTTTCTTGTTGGCGTCCTGGAAATTGAACGCATAGACCCGGCGGGAGCCGATCATGCGCGGGATGATGTTTTTCCCGAAATCGTGCGCGGTGTTCTCCTGGGCATCGGCCATCAGCTCTTCCCGCAAACTTTTCGCACGGAAGAGATAGATACCCATCGAGGCGAAGGCTTTGGTCGGATCACCGGGAATGTGGGTCGCTTTCTCGGGCTTTTCATTGAATTCCCGAACACCGAAGTCCTCGTCGACGCTCATGATGCCGAACCGCTTCGATTCCTCGATCGGAATGTCGAGGGCGCCGACGACGACGTCCGCACTCTTGGCGATGAGCCAATGGAACATTTCCATGTAGTTCATTTTATAGATGTGATCGCCGGCGAGGATGAGCACATACTCGGGCTGATCCGTGTCGAGCAAGAACAGGTTCTGGTACACGGCGTCGGCAGTGCCGCGATACCATTCTTCGCTGATCCGTTGTTGCGGAGGAATCGACGCAATGAATTCCCCCAGTTCGGCATTGTAGACGTCCCAGCCGGTGCGGATGTGGCGGTCGAGCGAATGTGATTTGTACTGAATCAATACGGCGACTTTACGCAGTCCGGAATTCAGGCAGTTGCTCAGGGTGAAGTCGATGATACGGTATTTCCCTCCGAAAGGGACGGCGGGTTTGGCGCGATGTTCGGTCAGCGGATGCAGCCGCTCTCCGCGGCCTCCGGCCAGCACCATCGTGAAGATATTCTGCATGGGCGCGATTCTAACAGGAACGCCAAGCAAATAGAAAGAAAGCGAATCCGTTGACATCCGCGGTGGGGCAGTTGATACTACGAGCGTCAGCGGTGATTGCGGTGAGTGTCCATTCAAGCACGCGGTGGGCTAAAGGGGTGGATATGAAAGAGGATGTGCTGGTTTCGTCCCTGGCGAAAAAAGGCGTTGCGCCCTCGAAGAAGAAGTCCGCTGCAGACGATCAGGAAGGCCTGCGGTGGCGTCTAGAGCATCTGGAATCGCAAATGCGAAAACTCTCCGAACTGGTTCGAGACCATGCGGAGGATGTCGACCGCTTGGTCCGCATCGTTGCAGAAGACCGGAACGCCATCCGTCAGCAATTGTTGCGCAAGCATCACGAACAGGTGCGTGTGCGTAAACACTTGCGCGCTTCCAACTCAAAGCCCGGTTTGGACCTCTAGTTTGTTCCCTGCCTCGCGGTCTTCCCACCTCTCGTCGCCCACTGAACCTCCGCGGCGACGCGCCCAAGGGAAGCGACTAAGTGCTGATTTATCCTCAGATTATTTGCATCGCCTCTAGGACACTGTATAATGCAGCTGTCCTTATTAGGATCATGAGGTGGGTTCCA
>DASTQE010000253.1:0-6686 GCA_035761895.1 Nitrospira sp.
GGCAAGGATCCGCTGACGGGCGGCGAGCCGATGGAAACGCGCTGTATGGCGGCCTGCGTGGGCAAGATCCGCATGCAGAGCCTGGTGCGCATCGGCGACGACGGCCTGTGGGCGGAAGACCGCTGGCATCCCCTGTACTACGCCATTCGCGTGGAGCAGGTGGCGCTGCCCCTGTATCCGCAGTGGGGCACCGAGCCCAACGGCTTCTACATTCCGCCCCGGCACAGCCCGCGCGGCTATGCCCGGCAGATGTTTGGCCCGGGCGTCGACAATGCGATCGAGAAGTACCTGGTACCCAGCCGGGAACTGTTGGCGGTGCTGCAACTGTGGCGTGCCAGCCAGCAGATCATCTTCCGGTACGACGTCATTCCGGGCCCGAAAGTGTTTGAGACCCAGATCCACGGAAAGCGCTTCGAGATGTACAACGACACCGTGCTGGGCTTCAACAAGTCGGGCAAGGAAGTGGCGCGCATCCAGGTCGAAGAGCCGATCTACGTGCGACCCGCGGAACGGGTCAACTGGCTCTAAGACCGCATCAGTAAGTCGTGTGGGCCTTGTGTGGGGAGAGATCGCTCTCCCCACACTTGCCCAAGACGTCAATCTACACAACGATTCATGCCCATTCATTGGACCTCCGTCCTCATTAGTGTCTTAATCCTGGCCAGCGGTGTGTTTGGCTCGCAAACCTTGATCCGAGTCGATCAGGACCTGCGTGTCATCTACGCCGAATATACGTTGGCCGCAACGGACCTGGGCCATGTGAATGGTGAGCTGATACGATATCGGACGTCGGTCATCAGAGCGATCGAGGCCGACACAAAGGAGGACTTCCAGCGAATTGTCGCCTCGCTTCCACAAAAGCATACCCGTCTCAACAGGGCGATGGAACGCTTTGTCGAAGCCACGAATGCTTCACGGGAAGGGAGGATGGACGCAAGGGAGCTCACCGAGTTTAAAGCAGTTCGCGAGAGCATTGAAGCCTACCTGACTTCATCACATCAGGCGCTGTCGATGATGGAACAACGCTGGAATGTTGCCTCGGGCGCTGAAGCGCAACGCCTACAAGATTCAGCCAGACAATATGTGGCCAAAGATACAGGAGCCAAGTTTATCAACGTCACGATCGAGCTGGATCGTCTCTTGGAAGTCGTGGCTTCAATCGCGGGCGAGGTGAGGAAAGAGGCCGATGCTTCGCTACGGGTTGCGACGATGGCGATGATTGCGGTAAGCTTAGCGCTTGCGTTGCTCGTGCTCACCATACCACTGAAAGCCGTGTCACTTCGCGGACAAGCCTAGGTCACGCTTCTCTCTGGATTGATTCCTCAAAAAGTCACAGATGTCACAATTACGCAACAGATGAGCACGGGAGATATCATTTATTATTTTCCTGTTAATTCTCATACTTATGATGCATTAGGCTATCGAATTGTTTTGGCACTGGAGTTGCTGTACCCACACTGATAGCTGGAGGTCCTTCGTGAGACAGCAACAGACCCTCTCAAACCCGATCAGTTGCACAGGGGTCGGATTGCACACAGGAAAGCCGGTGACACTCACGCTTCGGCCGGCTCCCGCGGAGACGGGCATCGTCTTCGTGAACCGCAATGGGCATGCCGGGGCGACGTTGGCGGCCTCGGTTGACCACCTCGTTGCGACGGAACTCTGTACAGCAATCAGCGGAAACGGCTTCCAAGTCAAGACAATAGAGCACGTGTTAGCCGCGCTCGCAGGGTTGAATGTTGATAACGCCTTCGTGGACATCGATGCTGCCGAAGCACCGGTCATGGATGGCAGCTCGGCCCCCTTCGTCCAACTCATTCAATCGGCGGGGGTGGTGTCTCAGAACCGACGTCGGTCGTTTTTGAAGATTACCCGACCGCTGGAGATCGTCGACGGATCTCGCCGTATCCGGATTGAGCCGTCTTCCACGCCGCGAATCACCTATACGATTCAATACGACCATCCGCTGATCCGAACCCAGACGTATGCGTATGAGCATTCGACGTATGCATTTGAGACGGAGATCGCCGGAGCAAGGACATTCGGCTTCCTGCAGGAAGTGGAAGCTCTCTGGTCCCGCGGTCTCGGTCGAGGCGGCAACCTGGAAAACACGGTTGTGCTTTCGGAGGACGGAATCCTGAATGAATCAGGCCTTCGCTTCTCAGATGAATTTGTGCGGCACAAAGTCTTAGACCTCATCGGCGACTTCTCCCTCCTCGGTCTGCCCTTCATCGGACACCTGATTGCCGATCGATCGGGACATGCCCTGCATACGCGACTGGTGAAGCAAATTCTTGACCATCCGGAATGCTGGGTGCTCTTGAACGCCGACCATACAGCCTCAGCGGTCGAAGCCAGCCATTCTCTCTCTTCCACCTCTCCAAGATCTTCCACGGCCGTCGCACTCCAAGCCTCCTAATCGATTCCGACACTGCCGGTTTGAAGCGCTGTAGTGAAGAGAGAGGGATAGCTCTGCTTGCAGGGGAGGCCCGATAACGTCGGGAGCGAGTGGCCTCGCCCCCGGCGCTAGAATCGAGGCGGGAGTTACTTCTTTTTCTTCTTTGCAGCTTTCTTCGTCGCCAAGACTCTCACCTCCCTTCGGAATACTGGATCCTTCTGTCTGAGGCGATGAACCTCACACCGCTCGTTCCGAGGTATCCTCGGTCGCCTCGAAGGTAGTAGGCCCACCCTTGCGAAAGCGCTTATCACGCTTCAGCGATGTCGCCACAGACGTGAGCGGCGTCTTGCCCTTGATTTGCAGGCCGCCTTTGACCAGTCGCCGGACGGGTTCGCTGGCATGCATGGCGTGGTTCGCCTAGCGCAACACCTGATAGGCCGCTTCCGGTACGCTCTTCCCGGCATATTTGCTCCGTCCTAAAATAATTTCGCGTGATTGATCAGCAATGTCGACGGGAAGTGCACGGGCACTCTTCTCGTCCCCGACGAGATGCGTCGACAGAGTCGCCAACTTGGCCTTATCTGCCTCCACCCGATGTAATGTGTTGGCAAGCTCCAGATACTTCTTGATCGTGGCGATTTCGTCGTCGAGCCGACGACGCGTTTTTTCGAGGGCGTGCAGCCGGTTCTTGTAGGCGTTGATGCGCTGTTCCAGGCCGACCGGAATATCGGTGAGTTCTTCAAACGGCAGCTCTCCGAAGAAAGCATGCTTGCTTTATATGCTTGCTTTCATGACAAGTCAATAGAGTGGAGGAAGAATATGGCTTGCATGCAGGCATGAACCAGAGGACTTGTCGAGCAGCATGCTATCATGACCGCATGACACATGCTGATGATGCATTTGTGACGACCGATCATCTCCTTTCGGTCGCAGTAGAAGCCGCAAAAGCTGCGGGCAGCGTGTTGCAGGACTACGCCAAGGCTGGATTCACTATCGAGCTGAAGAATCCGATAAATCTCGTTACCGATGCGGACCGTGCGGCTGAACAGTGCATCATCGATCACATCCGCCGCCATTTTCCCACGCATCGGACGCTCGCAGAAGAACGCGGCCTCGATGCACGCGTTCCGTCACGCTACCGATGGATCATTGATCCCCTGGACGGCACCACGAACTTTGCCCATGGATTCCCTATCTATGCCGTGTCGATCGGTGTGGAATGGGAGGGCGAATTGATGATCGGCGTCGTGTACGACCCCACTCGCGATGAATTGTTTACCGCTGAATCGGGACACGGCGCCTTCTTGGGCGGCAGGTCGATTTCGGTTTCACGGACGGCGCGGCTTGACGAGGCGCTCACGGTCACGGGGTTTTCGTATGACATCCGCGATACCCCCGACAATAACCTCGATCACTTTGCGCGCTTCGCCCTGAAGGCCCAGGGAGTGCGGCGCACGGGGAGCGCGGCTTTGGATCTCTGCTATGTCGCGGCAGGCCGATTCGATGGATTTTGGGAGGTGAAACTGAGTCCCTGGGACATGGCCGCCGGAGCCGTGATCGTCCGTGAATCCGGTGGACACGTCACCGACCTCCACGGCAACGCACATTCGATCTATCAGCCGGAACTCGTCGCAAGCAACGGCCGCATTCATGACGAAATGCTCGAGGTGATAAGAGAAAATCTCCGCCGATAGCGCTCGTCTATTCCGGCACTCCTCGGCCATTTTCGTCATGTACAGGACGAATCCCCCTGCGCTATGATGACAACGGAACTAGAGGAGGGCACAGACACCCATGGCCACATCAACACCTCCGCCATCCGACAGCCAGCCTCAATCGGCCGGAGCCGACACTACCTCATGGGACGTCGAGTTGCTTCATGTTCTCGTCAGCCGGAAAGGCTCTCAGGTTGAGGCGCAATGGGCCATTCACCCCCAACTCAAACGGGATTTGCTGCCGCATGAATGGCAGGAAGTCACCGACCTGATGGCAAAGGTGTCCGCCATCGTCGGAAATCGCTTTTCCCAGGTGTTGTCCCAAGCTGATCCGGAGCTTCCGAGCAACGCCTGATCGTTCGTCAACGCCATCCATTTCACACTCACGAGGGGAGTCTCGTATGGACACGTACTACCATCCGCATGATCTGGGCAGATTCTCGGACATGGGCAAAGGCAACGCGGCCTTGTGGGACAAGTTCCTAAATTACTACAGTGCGGTCTTTGCCGAGGGAGCGCTAACCGAGCGGGAAAAGGCGCTCATCGCACTGGCAGTCGCCCACACCGTCCAGTGTCCCTATTGCATTGATGCCTACACGCAGGCCTCATTGGAGAAGGGATCGAATACCGAGGAAATGACCGAGGCCGTGCACGTCGCCTGCGCCATTCGGGGCGGCGCCTCCCTCATTCACGGCGTCCAGATGCGGAACGTGGTGGAGAAGCTGTCCATGTAGGGGACTGTTCGTCATTTGCCGGCGACCGCGTCCATGAGGTCGATGGGACAGGCACCGACTGCGTCGGAGCCAGTCCCTTAGAGATACGGATGCTCAGGGATCGCCAGCGTGAAATACTTGCCGCGCTCTTCGTACAGCACCCGCCCTGAGGTGAGATCGGCCAGAACGGATTCCAGGTTGTCTCGATCCGCCGTGGATCGAGCAGGGACAGCTACGCGTATCTGGTCGAGACTTTTCGGTGATTCGTTACACAGCTCGATAAGAACGGCGGCCAATCCGTCGTACCGGTGTCGAGTAGGATTCTTTGGAGTGCGTCCGTCGTAGACCGTCACGTACCCCAAAGCCTTGGAGTAATATAAGAACGGCCGGTCATTGGAGGCGTGGAGGCGTCGCCAGCTTTCGACGGCGGAGACCAGTTCCTGGTAGATGTGGGGATCCACCGGCCAGTGGTCCAATTCGTACTCAAAGTCGTACGCAATCTTATTCAAGTCGACCCGCCGGCCATCGTAAACATACTGATAGGCCAATCCCGGGCCGGTCATTCGCACACCGTACTCATGAGGCCTCGCGTAGTAGGGGCTGAAGCGTTCCAACCAGAACTTGCCAGCAGCTTCAGGCGGTTGCAAATGAACTAAGGACGGAATCAAGTCGATTTGGCGCAGATAGTCGTCGTTTGTCTCGCCGGGGAAGCCCAGCAGTATGTTCCACGACACCGTAATTCGGTAATAGTAGCTCCATTTCAGGCAGACGATGTTCTGCATCGGCGTCACGCCTTTGTCCATCGCCTTGAGTTGACTGACGCTCAAGCTTTCGAGGCCGGGCTGCATGCACTTTACGCCTCCCAGCGCCAACGTTTTGATCTGCGCTTTCTGCAAATTACTCTTGGTCTCGATAAAGACGTCGAGATCGCAGTGATCTGCCGCGAATTTTCCGAACAACTGATCAATGTACTTCATGTCAACGATGTTATCGACCAATCGGAAGCGGGCCGTATCGTATCGACGGGAGAGGTACGTCATGTCACTGGCAACTTGTTCGGGAGATTTGGCGCGAAACTTCATACTTTGTGCATTGAGTCCGCAGAACGTACAGTGGTGTTTTTCCCCCCACCAACAGCCGCGCGAACCCTCGTACAGGAGAATCCGATCAAGCCCCTGAGCCGTGTCCCCCAATTCCGCCAAGAGGTGGTAATAGTCGTCATAGTCGGGCGGACCGGTCTTGGCAAAATCGGTAAAGAGCGAGGTATTGGGATTCAATCGGACCTGACCGTCCTCGCGGAATGCCACCCCGGGTGGAAACTCCTCGGTGCGGGTGCCTAGCACCCGGTGAGCGAGGGCTGGAAACGCTACTTCGCCTTCCCCCACCACCACGTGATCGATGAATGGAAACGCCCGAAAATACTCCAGACCCATCTCGCCATCGTAGTTCGCCCCGCCGAAGACAATGGTCACATCAGGGTAGAGATCTTTGATCAACTTGGCCATTGTCAGACTCGCCACGTTTTGATCGAACGTGGACGTGAAGCCGATTAGTTTGTAGCGGCTCCAATCGATCGCGGTCAGTGCCCAGGTGAGAAACTGCGGAGCGATTTTCACGGCCATCTCTTGGAAGTAGCCCATCGGATGTCCGCTCTGTTGGGCGATTTGTTCGAAGACGGGTTTGAACACTCGCGGATATTCGGCTCGCTTGGGATTGTCCCGGAACAGCAAATAGGAAAACAGCCATTCACCGAAAAGGGCCCGCTTCTCGCAAATGAGTTCGTACAACGGGACGCCGATTTTGTGGGCGAATCGCACATTCAGGTGATGGAAGTCCACCGCAATGCCTTGCGATTTCAGC
>DASTQE010000254.1:0-10838 GCA_035761895.1 Nitrospira sp.
AAATATCGGTCGGTCGAGTTTGGGAGACGAATCGCACGCGAGCAGGAGCATGCCGATGTAGTGGTCTGTGATTTCCTCTTTCCGAGCGTGAACGTTCCGGAGGCGCTCTCCCGTCCGTCCGTCTTGTTTCAGCACAATGTCGAGGCGCTGATCTGGCGGCGCCACGCCGATACGAAGGGCAACCCACTCGCACGCCGGCTGTTCCTGGCGCAATGGTGCCGCATGCAGGCCTTCGAGCGAACGGCCTGTCAGAAATATGACGCCGTCGTCGCTGTCTCGCCGCAGGATCGCATGATCATGGAGCGGGAGTACGACGCACCGTTGGTCCGGGAGGTTCCGACCGGTGTAGACACCGCATATTTTCGTCCGTCCGGCGCGACGGACCCTGAGCCCTGTCACCTCGTCTTCACCGGATCGATGGACTGGCTGCCGAACGACGATGCCATGAAGTATTTCGTGCAAGCCATCCTGCCCCGGATCCGAGACGCCTGTCCTGAAGTCGTTTTGACCATCGTTGGGCGGAAGCCGTTTCCGAGTCTCACGGCCTTGAGCCGGGAGTCTCCGCACGTCCGGGTGACCGGCCAGGTCGACGACGTGCGTCCCTACCTGGAACGGGCCGCCGTCTATGTGATCCCGCTACGGATCGGTGGCGGGACCAGGCTCAAAGTCTTCGAGGCGATGGCCATGGAGAAACCCATCGTATCGACCTCCATCGGGGTCGAAGGACTGCCGATCGTCCACGGGACGGACGCGCTCATCGCCGACGACCCAGACGCCTTTGCAGATGCCGTCGTGCGGTTGCTCCGCGACCGCGCCATGGCCAGACAGATCGGTGCCGCGGCTGCCCATAAAGTCAGAACGCAGTTCGGGTGGGGGCCCGTGGCCGGCTCATTCATCGACGCCTGCGAGTTGGCGCGCCGGCGATGGCAACAGAAACATGGCCAATCGGACGAGCCATGGGCGGAGATCTTGGCCAACGACGTGTCCCGTTTCGATCCACGGCAAGTCAGCACGTCCTGAGAGGAGGTTCGAATGCGATTAAGTGTATTTGGTCTCGGCTATGTCGGCTGCGTCTCTTCGGCCTGTTTTTCTGACAGCGGCCATGACGTCATCGGCGTTGATACGAATGCGTTGAAAGTCCACATCATCAATGACGGCCGCTCACCCGTCGTCGAGCCAGGTGTCGAGGATCTCATCGGACGGGCAGTGAAGGATAAGCGCCTGCGCGCAACGACGGACGCGACGGAGGCCGTGCACGACACCGATGTGTCACTGGTCTGTGTCGGCACGCCCGGACAGGCCAACGGTTCTTTGAATCTGTCGCACGTCAAGGGCGCGTGCAAGCAGATCGGCACGGCCTTGGAAAGCAAGCGCCGGTTTCACGTGATCGCGATTCGTAGCACCATGCTGCCGGGGACGATCGAAGAGACGGTCGTGCCGACGCTCGAGGTGTATTCGGGAAAGAAAAACGGCCGGGATTTCGGCGTCGCCATCAATCCGGAGTTCCTGCGCGAAGGCACCGCGATCGCGGATTTTCATCATCCGCCGTTCACCTTGATCGGGTCCGATGATGGGGAAAGCGCCGGCATGCTTCAGCGGCTGTATGCGCATCTGGACGCGCCGGTGTTCACTGTCGGCGTCAAAGAAGCAGAGATGGTCAAATATGTTTGCAACTGCTTTCACGCCCTTAAAGTCAGCTTTGCCAATGAGGTCGGAGTGCTCTGCAAGGCCTTCGGCATCGACAGCCATCGGGTGATGGAAGTCTTCTGCCAGGACACGAAGCTCAACCTGTCACCGTATTATTTGAAGCCGGGATTCGCCTTCGGAGGGTCCTGTCTTCCAAAAGATGTGCGCGCGTTGACCTATAAGGCCAAGACGGCCGACGTCGATGTGGCCGTCTTGGATGCCATCCTCTCGAGCAATCGGCGGCATATCGAACGGGCCGTCGACATGGTGCTGCGCACGGGGAAAAAGCGGATCGGCGTCCTTGGTCTGAGCTTCAAGACCGGCACAGACGATCTCCGTGAAAGTCCCATGGTGACGCTGATTGAGGCGCTCATCGGCAAAGGATTACACGTGACCATCTTCGATCGCGAGGTGGAGGTGGCCCGCCTGTTTGGGGCCAACAAGGAGTACATCGAGCAGGAAATTCCGCACATCTCGTCCTTGATGCGGCGGCGGCTCGAGGAAGTGCTGGATCATGCCGAGGTGGTTGTGCTCACCAAACGCTCGGACGAGTATCGGGCGGCCCTCGAGGAGAGAACTCAGGCGCCCCTGATCATCGACTTGGCGCGCGTCATTGACGCCAGGCGGTCGGATGACGGCTATCAGGGCATTGGGTGGTGAACCAAACCGCCGGCCGGTATCCAGCGATGACAAACGAACAGAGAAGGAGTCAGACGATGTATGCGTTTGCCGCGGCAACCGGACTGCTCATGTTGTTGCTCATGCCGACGTTCGGATGCGCCGGGGTCCCATCCGAGCGAAAAGAGACCATCGCGCCGGAACCCCCGCGGGAATTCGTGGACACGACACTGGTGCGGTCGGGAGGACAGACCATTCGTGTCCGCGAAGGCGACGATTTGCAAGACGCCATCGACGTCGCTCAGCCCGGTGATACGATCGTGTTGGACGCGGGAGCCACCTTCAAGGGACCGTTCACCTTGCCGAAGAAAACCGGGACAGGCTGGATCACGATCAGAACGAGCACTGCAGACAAGCTATTTCCGAGCCCCGGCACCAGGGTCTCACCGTCCCATGCCCCGCTGATGCCGAAGCTCATCTCCAGGAAAGGGGAGGGCGTGGTGCTCGCGGAGCGAGGCGCGCATCATTATCGGTTCATCGGCATCGAGGTGGCGCCTTCCGACGGGACGTATCTCTATTCGCTCATGTGGTTTGGCACCAACAGAGAGCGCACACTCGAAGAACTGCCCCACCACATCATCGTGGATCGCTGCTACATCCATGGCGATCCGAAAAAAGGATCGCGGCGGGGCGTCGCTTTGAACGGCAGGCATCTCGCGGTCATCGACTCCTATGTCTCCGACTTCAAGGAGGTGGGCGGAGATTCTCAAGCCATCCTCGGCTGGGGTGGCGCCGGTCCGTTCAAAATCAGCAACAACTATCTCGAAGGCGCCGGAGAGAACGTCATGTTCGGCGGAGGGGATCCGTACATCAAGGATCTGGTGCCGTCGGACATCGAAGTGCGCGGCAATCTCATGGTCAAGCCATTGCGATGGAAAAAGAACGAGCCCGGGTTCGAAGGGACGCAGTGGACCGTCAAGAACCTCTTCGAACTGAAAAACGCCCGCCGTGTCGTGGTGGAGGGCAACGTGATGGAACACAGTTGGGAAGAAGCGCAGAGCGGATTTGCCGTGTTGTTCACCGTGCGCAATCAAGAAGGCAAGGCGCCTTGGTCGGTCGTGGAAGACGTGCAATTCGCCAATAACATCATCCGTCACAGTGGAAGCGGGATCACGTTGATGGGACACGACAACAACCGTCCCAGGGACCAAAGCCAGGAAACTAAGCGCATTCTCATCCGGAATAATCTGTGGGAAGACATCGGGGGCGAGCGATGGGGCGGCAGAGGCATCCTGTTTCAAATGGTGGAAGGCACGTCCGATGTTGCCATTGAACACAACACCGGTTTTCAACGGGGGTACACGTTGTTTGCAATGGGTCCTCCGCACCGGCGCTTTACGTTTCGACACAACATCGCTCCTCACAATGAATATGGCATCTTCGGGAACGACGTCGGTATCGGCCTCGCGGCGATTGATGCCTACTTCCCCGACGCCGTGGTGACCGAGAATGTGCTGGCTGGCGGAGAGGCCGCCCGCTATCCGGACAGCAATGTGTTTCCCGAGTCGCTCGATGCAGTGCCATTCGTCGACCGCAAAGCTGGAAACTACCGCTTGGCCGGTGGCATCAAACACCTGAAAGGACCGGGCGTCGATGGCGGCGCCCTTTGCGCCGCCCTAAGCCCTCACGACGCTCGCGAGCAGCCAATCTGCGGGGTACGAACCGCCGAGACTCGTCAAGGGCGCTCCATTACTGCTCAGTAACCAGGGTCCGTCTTCTCCATCGATCGTTCGACCGTCTATCCATCGGAACTTTGAGGTTGGCTAGTGGAATCGCTGACTACCGCGCATCTCGCGTTCTTTGCGTCTGTGGCTCTGCTGGGGTACACCTATGTCGGCTATCCGACGGTGTTATGGCTTCTCAGTCGATGGCGCCGTGAGGAGACCTCCCCCATCGCCGATCCTCCGGTTTGGCCGGATGTGAGCATTGTCATTGCGGCGCACAATGAGGAATCGGTCATCGGCCGTCGGATCGAAAATCTCTTAGCCCTGGATTATCCAGCCGAACGTCTGCACATTCTGATCGGCTCCGATGGATCGACCGATCGCACCAGCGAGATTGTTCGCCTCTACCGACGGCCGAGGATCGCGTTTCACGACTTTGCCCTGCAACGAGGCAAGGCGCAGGTCCTCAACGACCTGGTCGCCCTCGCACGGGGGAAATACGTGGTCTTCACGGACGCCAATACGTTTTTCGAACCGAACGCTGTCAAGGAACTGATTCGGGGGTTCCGGCTGGCTCCGGCCGCGTGCGCGATTGTCGGCAAACTGGAATTCCGCACGGCGGCAGGGACCGTCAATCCAGACAGTTTCTACTGGCGGTATGAAACCATCCTCAAGACCCTTGAATCCCGGTTTGGAACCGTCCTCGGGGCCAATGGCGCCATCTACGCCATCAAACGCTCACGGTTTCGTGCGTTGCCCGCCGGGACGATTGTCGATGATTTTCTTATTCCCATGCTCATGCGGCTGGAACGGGGAGGGACCGTGATCTTCAGGCCGACGGCGAAGGCGTGGGAAATGGTGCCGGAGACGGTGCGGGACGAATTCCGCCGCCGTGTGCGCATCGGCGCGGGTGATGCCCATGCGCTGAGGCATACCTGGCGCCTGCTCTTGCCCAGTGAGGGCATGCTCGCGGCGAGCTACTGGTCGCACAAAATCCTGCGCTGGATGGGTCCTCTGCTGCTGCTCACGATGTTTGCCGCGAATCTTTGGCTCGCGGATCGACCGTGGGGGCGTGGGTTGCTCATGGCACAAGTCGCGGTGTATGCGCTGGGATTCGCATCGTCCTGGCTCCGAAGCGTTCCGGTCATCGGTCGGTTGGCGACCGGCATCTGGTATTTCATGGTGCTCAACGCCGCACTGCTGCTTGGTGCCCTGAAGTACCTGAGCGGACGTGCCGCGCCTGTGTGGCAGCGAACGCCGCGGACCGCAGAGGCGATGCAACGGCTTCGCACGCATCGAGACCACAGGAAAGCGGCCGCCCGGTCCCAAGAGGACTCGCCGGCCGCTTAAGCCTACTGAAATCTGAGGTTGACGGGAGCTGCGGGAGGAGTACTGTCGCTTCCGCTCACCAGGAGCTGCGAAGGCACTTTGACCAAAAAGGCGTCCATGCGGTTGCCGCCGAGATTGGTCGTCCAGATGAAATACCGGCCGGTAATGTCCAGATTGCCTTTGGGCTGTTTCGCGTAAAAGTCGCAGCAACCGCCGGGCGCGTTCGGATCGGTCATGACCGGCGCCACGATCAATTGGTCCTTGGAACTATCGATGCGGAAACACGTGATCTCGTTCTGGACAGCATAGTTGGTGGACGCATCGCTGCCGCAGGCGTGCTGTTGCGCGGAGGGAACATTCGGTTTCGAATTCGGATGTGAGATGTGATTGACCGCTGCCACATTCCAGTTCACGTTGTATTGCAGCACAGGCCCTTGGATGATGGATGGATTGAATGACCAGAGGATGGACGCGTTGGGCAGGGGATTGTGGTTGTCCGCGCCGACCGCGTAGCCGTATCCCGTGTCCAGATGGCCCAAGGTGCCTGCCGGGCCTGTGATTCGCGTCTCCTTACCGCTCTGGTTGTCGAAGATGCGCATGGCGATGTCATTGGGGACGCCAACGTCCTCGAGGCTGATCGTCCACCGCCCGCTCTTATCCAGATTGCACTCGTCGAAGACGCCGACTTTCGGATACCAGCGGTATTGTCGGGTGCTTTCCAGATAGACAAGACAGCCCAGCATCTCGCCGCTGCTCGCGACGCGGAGCGTGGCGCTGTGCACCAGGTCGTCGTTGCTGCTGTGCATTTGCCAGATGCGTCGATCCGACCCGAACTGCGCTGTGGCGTCAAAGACCGTCTGGAAGGTCTTGTTTACGACGTCGTACCGCAGCATTTTGGCCCCGTCGAGGAGGTATAGGATGTTGGGACGGGAGGCGCTGAAGTACCAGCCTTCGCCGGTATAGTGCTGAAACTTGCTGCCGGCGGGGAACAGGGGACCGACTTTGGTGATAGCGTCCGTGGTCTTGTTCAACTTGAAGAGCGTCGGGCCGGCACCGCCCCGGTTGGTGGCCAATCCCAGGAAGATCAGCATCTCGCTGCTGTTTTGATGGGCGTTGGTATTGCGCCAGTAGGCGTAGCCTACATAGTTGACACAATCGGCGCCGCCGCAGTCCGAGGCGTCGGTGATGCGCACCCCTCGGGTATTATAGGGAGCTGGAAAAGTGAATGGGCCACGCTGAGAAGGAACGAACGACAGAATTTGCGACACACTGTACCGAGCCCGTATCCCCGCCCCGTCCTTTTCGATCCATCCCCCGGGAAATGAGCTCGTCGTCTGGGCAACGGCCCCCGAGGCCGCGATGATCAACAGTCCTCCCAACAAGAGCCAGAGGGTGCGTTTCGACATGACCATCCTCCGATTGTCCGGTAAGCGTGACCTGTGACTAGGGACAACCCTAGCACTGCCGGGTTAACGGAGAATGAAGGTCGGTAAATCAAATGTGTCGGATTCGCAAACATTACGTAAGGGAAAGGTAAAAAAGTGCTTGAGCCGCTGCCGCCGATGACTTTTGTCCAACTGCGCGAACTCTGGAGGGTCGATCTGTACCGACATACCGGTCAGACCTCCTGGCGTCATCTGTTGTCGCATGTTCTCTTCTCAGACGGAGGCGAGCGTTTCAGCGACGGGGTCAAGTACATGTTTCATCTTCGTCTGTGCCGCTACTTAAAGACCCGGCGGCCGCGGGTGCTGTTCTGGCCTCTGTACCGCATCGCGATGCGGGTCTTCACCCGCTACAAGTACAAGTTCGGCTGCTCAATTCCACACACGACGTCGATTGGCCGCGGCTTTTATATCGGTCACATCCGCGACATCGTCATCAACGAGCGCGCGGTTATCGGAGAGAACTGCAACATCAGCCAGGGGGTCACGATCGGACAGGCGAACCGGGGACGGCGGAAGGGCACGCCGGTGATCGGTCGCAACGTGTACATCGGACCCGGCGCGAAGATCGTGGGGGCTGTTCACGTTGGAGACGATGTGGCCATCGGGGCCAACTGCGTCGTCACCGACGATGTGCCGGATCACGCGGTGGTCGTCGGTGTGCCTGGAAGAGTGATATCGTTTGAAGGGTCAGCCGGCTATGTCAACCGCACCGACTATCCGGGCGTCCAGCAGGAGGAACCGGTGTGTGAGGGGATGTCGAGACGTAGCGCTGGGGACCTGGTTTCAGCGTTGTGGATGGTCGAGCGAGGCGTCACTCGGGAAGAGCGGGATCCAGCCGGTAGCCGACATTACGGACAGTAAAGATACGGCGGCCTTCGGCGCCCAGCTTGTTTCGCAGGCTGCGAATATGCACGTCGATCGTGCGTGACTGCAGATCCGCATCCTTGCTCGCTCCCCACACCGATTCGAACAGTGCATCGCGACTGAGCACCCGCCCGTTCGTCATCAGCAACGCCCGGAGCAAGCTGAACTCCTTCGACGTCAAGTGGATCGGCTTTCCGCGGAGCGTGACCTGATAGCGATCCAGTTCCATTTCCAACGAGCCCACTTTGAGCACCCGGGCCGGATCGGTCGGAGCCGATCGCCGGAGCCGGTTTTTGATCCGGGCAATCAGCTCGTTGGCTTGAAACGGCTTCGTCATATAGTCATCAGCGCCGATCTCCAAGCCGATCACCTTGTCGCGCTCCTCATCCTTCCCGCTCAGCACGATGATGGGCAGATGGGCGGTGATGGGATCCTGCCTGACGCGGCGCAGCACTTCCAGCCCGTCGAGGCCGGGCAGAATGAGATCGAGCAGCATGAGGTCCGGCTTCTCGCGACGAACCGCTTCCAGGGCCTCCGGCCCATCCTGAGCCACTGCGACCTCGAATCCCTCACGTTGCAGGAGATTCCGAAGGAGGTCGACGACGCTGTCCATGTCTTCGACGACTAAGATCTTTGCCATGGGCGGCCTGGTACGTGTTAGGGTTCGATCAAACGGCGGCGGATGGAGTATCGGACAAGACTGGCGGTGTCGTGCAGGTCCAGCTTGTCCATGATGCGATGCCGGTGCGATTCCGCCGTTTTCACACTCACCCCAAGAAGACCCGCGACCTTTTTCGTCGACATGCCCTGGGCGACCAGCTGCAAGACCTCGCGCTCGCGAGTCGTCAACGGATCTGAGGGGATGTCGCTCTTCGCGAGAAAGGCTTGAATCACGGTTTGGGAAATGCCAGGGCTGAGGTAGAAGGATCCTTTCGAAACGTCGCGGATGGCGTGCACGACATCAGTCACCGGCTGCGATTTGAGCAGATACCCTTTTACGCCGACTTTCAGGGCTTCGAGTACGAAGGCGTCGTCCGTGTGCATCGTCAAGAGGAGTGATTTCGTCCCGGGCGAGACGCGCCGGATTTCACGCACGACGTCCAGGCCGTTCAGCAACGGCATCATGACGTCGATCACCGCCACATCGGGTTGCATGTCCTCCGCCATGCGCACCGCTTCCCGGCCGTCACCCGCCTCGCCGATGACGGTCACGCCGTAGGTCTCGATGAGCGCCCTGACCCCCTGTCGCAACAGCGTGTGGTCGTCGGCGAGCAACAACCGGCAGGAGACAAGCGATGGAGTCGGGTCGACGTTTCGAGCCTCGAGACGGTTCGTCCGCGGGGGCGACACGACCGGTGACGAACTGCGAGAAATCACGCAGAACTCCTTTCGCTGTGATCGTTTATCCACTCACTAATCCTACGACATCTCGTTGAATTATTTGCAGGTTGTGATCGAGAACCACAGGCACAGCTTATCATCGCTTGACCTCACTCTGTCATATGCCCTGCATCATTGGCACCTAGGGAACCGCCTAGTTGGATGATGTTGCCAGGGTGTCTACAGTACCCGTCGACTTGAGGAGACTTCCCATGGCGACCGTTCCGACGTTGACCGTGTGTTGCGTCTGCAAACATGTCGCTCAGGGCGCATCTCCATCTTCGCGCTGGATGCCGATGTCTGCGTTCCTCGAGCGGCATCACCTCAGGGCGAACGACGTCCGCATGAGTCACACCTATTGCCCGGTGTGCTACAAACGGCAAGCCAAAGCGTGGTCGCTTACCCCAAAGGTTGCTCCAAAGCGGACGACGCCTCGCGCGGCGTAGTGGGTCTCGTCGCCGAAATCCCGCCCCCTCACATTGTGTGAACTTCATACATCGGTTCATGGCTGATACGGTGTCGCTCCCGCGCGCGTGAGTACGTTTCGGGCGATCTGCGCGACACGGGAATCAGTGCGCAGGTGCTGGTTGAAGTAAATCGTACCCGCGGCAAACACGACGGCCGGTCCGCGTTCGTAGACCGTAGCTTCGTGCCGGCTGCCCGGTCTTATATTGTTCGGTACCACAGACGAAGCCAGCACGGTGATCCCTCCCGGTGTCGCGCCATTGTCGACAAGACTGTCCCATTCATAATAGATCAATCCGGGGATGGTGCTGCCGTTGGCCAGGCCGGTGCCGGCATAGACCCAATGGTTCGCATTGGTGACGACCCAGTCGGCCGGTGTTTCATTGTGACTTCCATCGGACAGAATCCCGATGAGACTGTTTTCCGGACGATTGACGAGGGGATCGCGGAAATTCGTCGTGGTCAGACGGCCCTGCACCGGATCCTCCCGCCACAAATCCTTATAGCCGACGATCGTCCGGTCGTTGTCTTCGTAGCGGATCTGCCAGGGCAATGTGTTGCCGGTGAGGAAGGCGAGGCTCGTCCCCCCAGCCAGCGCCGCTTCCAGCCGGTCGAGCGTGGCCATCGTTCCGTATTCATCGTGGGCCAGCGTGACGTAAATTCGATGGCCACCCAAACGATTCACGGCGCCACCAATGTCCGAGCTTGCGAAATACTCCACGTCGTACCCCATATCCTCGAGCCAGATCACGCCTTCATGTTCTTCGAACAGGAACTTTCCCGATCCGAAGCCCAGCGCCATGGGCTTGTCCATCGACACCTTACGGGCATGACCTCCCGAGAGACCGTGCGACGACACATATAAACTTTCCCCACCGAAGTCATTGTAGGCATGCCAGGTTGAAGTCGGGATGTGGACCGCCACTTCCGCATTCCGCGTGTCATCGCGCAGAATGAAGAACGCATACGTCTGCCAGCCGTCCGACTTCGTCAGGAGGACGAGGTAGACGCCCGTGAGCCAGGGGCTTCCGTCACCATGTCTCGTTGAGATCGAAAACGTGGTGGGCCAGCCGGCGCGCACCAGACCGGTCGTCGGATCGAACGAAGGACTGGCTTGGGTGGGCGCCGACACCGGCCCGCCCTGTCCATACAAACGGCCGCCTGTGCCGCCGTAGCCGCCCATGCGGAACACCCGCCACGTAAATTGTCCCGCCGGATTGGCGGAGACGGAGATGCCCACATCGGCGCCTGCCGGATAACTCTCGCGATTGCTGTACGCCACGATCTGACCGCCTGACGAAGGGTTGCCGATCCGCCACGAGCTGGT
>DASTQE010000255.1:0-9316 GCA_035761895.1 Nitrospira sp.
AAGACTTGGGTGGCCCAAATGACCGGGACATGGGCGGCCTCGCAGAGACAGAGAATGTCTTCTTGAACCATCGCCAGCCGTTCGAAACCGACTTCAACCGCGAGATCCCCTCGTGCAATCATGACCCCGCACCGGGGCAGGTCCAGCCCAGCCAGCAGCAACTGGGCCAGGCGGTGGACGGCCTCACGTGTTTCGATTTTCAACACGATGCCCAAGTCCGATTTGCCTAACTCCTTCAACGCGTCACGAAGGTCAAATAGATCCTGGGGACGGTGCACGAACGACAGCCCTACTGCATTCGCATGCTTGACGACAAAGACCAGATCATTCCGGTCCCGCGCTGTCAGTGCTGGCAAATCGATGGTTGAATCGGGAAGATTCAGCCCCTTATCGGGGCGGATGCGGGCGGGGACGCCACGGGGGGCCGTGACCTCCAATTCCAAGTACTGCTCCTGAACCGATACGACGGATGCCGAGATCTTTCCATCATCGATGTAGATTCGATGACCCACTTCCACTGCGCGCAGCGCTTCTGGCAGGGTGCAGCTGATGCTCGCCGGCTCGCCTTGTCGTTGACGATGCCCCGGTCGTTCCGCATTGCGATACAGCCGAAGGGCATCTCCAGCCTGGACACGTAAATCGACCGGCTGTGGCATCAATCGTCCTACCGAGAGTTCTACGCCGTGCTCACTGCGGATCGTTGCCCCTTCGTGCAGATAGGCGGTCCCATCCAGCCCCACACGCACCCGTGACGGGCTCAGGCGCTCCAACACATACAGCGTACGCGCGCGCTGCCGGACGTCTTCAAAGCGTAACGTTTCACCGACCTGTAGCTGCGCTAGACCCTGTTGTCCCGGTAGGGCAATGACGAAATGCGGTAGAAGACCCGGCGTACGCACCATTTCGCTATGGCCGGCATCGCCGTCAAGATATCCCTCGAGAAGACGGGAAGGACGCCCTTCGGAGTCCTTCGGCACCGACAGCTTAAGCGGGCGGTTCTCCAACTCTAGTGGACCGGTGCGCACCTTCGGACCGGCCAAGTCCATCAGAATCCGGCACCGACGTCCCACCCCTTGCCCCTTCTGGGCGAGCCGATTCTCAGCTTGTCGGATCGCATCGATAATGTGTGCCCAGTCGGCCAACGAGTCATGCGCGCAATTGATACGGGCGATATCCATCCCTGCCAGCAACAGTTGCTCCAACAGATGGCTCTGCCGCATGACGCCCGCATCCAACGTCACCATGATTCGGGTACCTCGCCCGGCACGCGGGCGACCAAGCAGGGCCCGGCTTCGCTGGGCCAACAGAGACTGCGCCTTGGCGGAATCGGGAAGGGCGAGGGACGTGGGCGGAAACGTCCCACCCACGTGCTCCATCACGCGCTGTAAACTGGTCAAGACATTGCTTTCGAGACGCCCTAGAGAAGAAAGACCGATTTCGGCCAGTTCAAGCTGCAGATCCCGCAGATCGTGGTCGCGCAACGCGAGGTAGGCAAGTAGGTTGTCACGGCTGCATCTCGAGTCGGCATCGTGTAGGCCAAATTCCGAAACTGCCTGGTTGGTCCTGGCAATGATTTCTGCGGACAGGACGCTCAACCGTTCAGCGAGGGCTGACCTGCGGCGATCGTGACTCGATTCCAATGTGTCGGCCATAGGACTCGTCTGCGACGTTCATCTGCTCTCGCTACCCCTTGATACACACGAGCGGTTCGAGCCTGGCTACCTTCCGCGCCAGGTTCGCTTCGTCTGCCGCGTCGACCACCTCGCTGACATCCTTATACGCTCCAGGCGCTTCCTCGGCGACTCCGCGGAAAGACGGGCTTCGAATCAGAATTCCTCGTGTCGCGAGCTCTTTGACGACGTCGCGACCGTGCCACTGCCGAAGCGCTTGATGCCGACTCATGCTCCGACCGGCTCCGTGACAGGCGGACCCATAGGCCAGCGACATACTCTCCGTAGTGCCCGCGAGGACATACGAGGCTGTTCCCATAGTGCCCCCGATCAGCACCGGTTGTCCAATGGCTCTTAGAGACGACGGAATATCAGCGTGAGCGGGGCCGAAGGCCCGTGTGGCTCCCTTGCGATGGACGAACAGACGAGTGGGACTGCCGTCGATGAGATGCTCTTCGACTTTGCAGGTGTTATGCGAGACGTCGTACAGCAACCGAAGCCTGGCCTGAGGTAGCACGTCGCCAAAAACCTCCCTGACGAGGTGTGTGATGATCTGACGGTTCGCAAGCGCGCAATTGATCGCCGCCTTCATTGCGCCGAGATATTCCTGGCCTACTTCCGAATTGATCGGGGCGCAGGCCAGTTCACGATCCGGCAGTTCGATGTGGTACCGGGCCGCGCTGACGGCCATGCGCTTAAGAAATTCGGTCCCGATCTGATGCCCCAGTCCGCGTGAGCCGCAATGAATGCTCACGACCACGTCCCCTACATGGATCCCGTACGCAGACGCCGCTTCGGGCTCAAACACCGCGACGACTTTTTGGACTTCAAGATAATGATTGCCTGATCCGAGCGTTCCCATCTCATCCTGTTGGCGCTTCTTGGCGTAATCCGACACGGACTCCACTTTGGCACCTGCCATGCAGCCGTGCTCCTCGATAAACTCGAGATCCTCACGGAAGCCGTAGCCCTTCTCCACCGCCCAGCTTGCCCCTCCCGCCAGCATGGCGTCCATCTCCTGCCGATCCAAGTGCACCTTGCCGGTGCTCCCAACGCCCGCGGGGATGCGATGAAACAAGGCCTCGGCCAGCAGTTCTTTTACAGGCTGAAGATCGTCGGCCATGAGCCCCGTCCGGAGCAAACGAACTCCGCAGGAGATGTCGAAACCTACTCCCCCCGCGGAGACGACCCCTCCAAGATCAGGATCGAACGCGGCCACTCCGCCGATTGGAAACCCGTAGCCCCAATGGGCATCGGGCATCGCGTAGGAGGCTCGGACGATCCCGGGCAACGTCGCGACGTTTGTGACCTGCTCATAGACCTTCTCGTCCATCTCGCGGACCAGCGCTTCGGTGGCATAGATCACTCCTGGCACCCGCATCTTGCCGCGGGGAGAAATGTGCCATTCGTTACATCCCCGTCGTTTCAATTGGTTGAGATCCATCACCACACCGTCTATAGGTCCTTAATGTGGCTATACGTCGACCACGCACTGCGCAATCCAGCGACCTTGCTCATCCTGCTTCACTGACAGTGCGGTGTAGGTCGCTCCTTTCACTTCGACGGCCGGCTGATGTCGCACCACCTCGATCGGTTCTCCCCACGCCGTCGCCTGTAACGAATGATTGTTGAGGCGCACGGCGAAGCGGCTGAACAGCATCTTGCGCGTGGCCATTTCATAGACAAGCGCATTCAGCCAATCGACCAGCAACAACTCATCATCGGAAGCCTCGGCGACGATGGACACCTCTTGTGTCGGAGCAACGGACTTCGGGTCGGTAACCACGGCAGTCAAGGCCAGTGCCGCTGCTTCAAATGCCGCCTGCTTGGTCGAGCCGATTCCTCGCACACCGATATCGGCCTGATGCGGGAAATGTTCCCAGCTTCCCTCCAGGGCTTCTGAGGGTTCCATGATCAATGACCTCTTGAAAACGGCCTCGGTTGATTGATGCATAGGTTGCGAGTACCAGCGTGCGAGATTATCGCCATTTACAATCTCACGGATTCTGCGCAAGGCGCAACCTGAGACAAGCTATGAAGAGCCATCGGGGAGCCTGTGCATTCCACCCATATTCATTCGACTGAGTAGGAGGATGCTCTCCTTCGAGTAATACTCGGCAGCCTTTTGCCACATCAGATCCAACTGCTTGTAGCGGATTTCCCCAGAAGATCCTGGTTCAGATCTCATTGCGCTCACGGAGAGCATCTGGATTTCAACTGGTTCACGCGTCATCTAAACGCCGCATCGCGTGGCCCTTTTCTTGCCAATAATCCAAAAGTAAGTACCGGGACGCCGATCCACTGGAGTCCTGGACTACCCGGTCATAAGCAGAAGGAGCTCGCCCGACCGCCTCTCGGTCCGAGAGCGATTGGGAACTGCTGGTGACCATCTCGAACGGCGCTCTGTTTACGCTCATGCTTAGTTTCCGTGGAAAGCTGAATGACCAGCGATTGCTGGATGTGCTCGCGTGCGTGCGTTCCGTCGCGCCGTGGGTTCTGTGAGCTAGTCCGTTAAACCGGGGTACGGGAGGAGACGATCATGCCGATTATGCATGGGGACACAAAGCAGCAGGCCATGACCATGGCCGCCGTGAGTCTCATGCTGTGGTGCGGGTCCTGGGCCATGGGGCAGATAGGAGGCGGCAATCCAAAGGCTGGACAACCGTTGTACGAACAGCATTGCCTCCGTTGCCACGGCGACAAACTGGACGGCAACGGACCCGAGGCTCAGTATCTCATCGTACGGCCGCCCGACCTTCGCTCATTGGTCATCCGCAACCGGAGCGACCGCGATTTGCTGAGCTCAATCACTAACGGAGTTCTCTTCAGCCCGATGCATGGATTTCGCGGCAAGCTGACCGAGCAGCAGATGCTCGATGTCCTGTCCTATATTCGCCTGCAGTCCCCGCCGGAATTCATCAGCTAAACGTGATGACTCTTCCCGGCAGGTTTGTGACACTTCTGATGTAGATGGTCTTGCTGTCGCCGGGAGCCGCTGTCGCGCCGCCGGATCTTGGGCGAGATCGTAGACCGTGATCCGAAGCGAGGGTCGCTCCCGCTGGAGGTCGAGGAGGAACGGTTTCGCAGCGTCGCAATGGGGGGCAGCCGGCGCGGATGAAGACTTCCAGATGCGCTGCCGGCTGCTCGGCCTGTACCGCCCAAGCCGGCATGACCTCGTTGGCGTTCCGACGTTTGTGATCGGTACGCAGCTCATTGTCGGCTTTCGTTCTGCCGACACCACGGGACGGACCATACGTGAGAAGCTCGACCACCCTTTTGAGCCGTATCGAGGGGCCGGGCCGGCCCAAACGGCGTCCAGGCCGGGTGGTTCGGCCAGCTGCGTGTTGCGGAGCTGGGCTTGCCCCTTTTTACCATCGCGATCGGCTTGCTAGACGGATTCAACCCTTGCGCCATGTGGGTCTTGCTGTTTCTTCTGTCGCTCCTGCAAGATTTTTTTGCATGGCATCGGGGCCTCTCATTGAGCATCCCCGAGCCTGCGAAACCGGGCATATATTCCCGCGTCCGCCGCATTCTCCAGGCCGACAACTTTCCGGTCGCGTTGGCGGGCATCGTCGTCCTGGCGGGGCTCGTCAATGTGATCGAACTCCTGTGTACCGCCGGATTACCTGCGCTCTACACGCAAATTCTCACACTTCAGCGACTGCCGATGTGGTCCTACTACAGGTATCTGGGACTCTATAACCTGGCGTACGTCTTTGACGACAGCCTCATGGTGGCCCTTGCGGTCGTCACGCTGAGCCGGACCAACTGGCGAGCGGTCTCGTGATGGCCGGATTGGGAATCGTCTTGCTTCTTCTACCTCACTGGCTTATCTGAGGAGGCGACCTGTTGCATCGAACGTGCATATTATAAAAGGACGCTCAGAAAGACGCTCAGAATGGCTGGCGCAACACCGGGTCCGGGAATGGTACTGTGCCTAATTTCTGCTCGCACACGAGACGGAGTTGCAGAGATGGCGCATCGGTGATTACGTGAGGGAGGAGGGAGAACAGGTGAGGACAGGAAGGTCGTTCCGCGCCTTGCGCAGAACCTCGCAGCTTGTCACGCTCGGTGCCTTGACCCTATTAATGCTGGGAGCGGTGCCCACCGCTCCAAGCGCGGGCTCGGTGGTCTACGTGATCCCGATCGAGGGGGTCATCGATCTCGGCTTGGCCCCTTTTGTGGATCGAGTCCTGGCAGAAGCCACGCAGGTTCAGGCGGCGGTGATTCTCGACATCGATACCTTCGGGGGACGTGTGGACGCGGCGGTCCTAATCCGCGATACCTTATTGCGGGCCAAGGTCAAGACCGTCGCGTTCATCAACAAACGGGCGATCTCCGCCGGCGCGCTGATCAGTCTTGCGGCGGAAACCATCGTCATGGCCGAGGGCGGGACGATCGGGGCGGCCACGCCGGTTCAGATCGGTTTGCCGGGAGCTCCCGCTCAGCCGGTCGAGGAGAAGACGGTCTCCTACATGCGGAAGGAATTTCGGGCGACTGCGGAAAGCCGAAAGAGACCGCCGTTGCTCGCCGAGGCTATGGTGGATGCGGATGTGGAGATTCCAGGCGTGATCGCGAAAGGCAAGTTGCTCACCCTCACGACCGACGAAGCCCTGCAACAGCAGCTTGCGGACTTTCGCGCCGACACCCTGGAAGCCGTCCTCAAGGCGCTAAATCTCTCTGAGGCCGAAGTCCGCCGGGCATCGGAAACGTGGGCGGAATCGCTTGTGCGGATCCTCACGCATCCGATCGTCAGCTCCGTCCTGATTGCCGTCGGCATACTCGGAATCATCATGGAAATTCAAACTCCAGGGTTCGGGGTGCCGGGGGCATTCGGTCTCGTCAGCCTTGCGCTCTTCTTATGGGGCCATTGGCTGGTCCGGCTGGCTGGATGGGAAGAAGTGCTCCTCATTGGAACCGGACTGATTCTCCTGGCAATCGAGGTATTTGTCATACCCGGGTTCGGAATGTTCGGGGTACTGGGCTTGGCGGCGCTTCTCGGTGGACTTGGCCTGAGCCTCGTCGGAGCAGGCGCGACGTGGGCGGTCGTCCTGTCCGCGCTCGGGCAGGTCGCCCTGGCGCTGCTCCTGGCCATTGCCATGGCGCTCGGCTTGCTGCGGTTCGTACCGCGCCTGCCGTTTGGCCGGCGGCTGATTCTGGAGACTGGACTGCCGGCTGAGGCGGGGTACGCATCCGCGCCAGAAACAGACCGCCGCTGGCTCGGCAAACGAGGGATCGCCGCCTCGACGCTGCGGCCGGCCGGGATCGGCCATTTCGACCACGAGCGCGTGGATGTCGTCACGGAAGGCGAATTCATCGAAGCCGGTGATCCCATCGAGGTGCTGCGAGTGGAGGGAAACCGTGTTGTCGTCCGACGCATCGAGCCGGATGGTGAAAGGAGTGAGTCATGAACGAAATAGAAACCGGTCTGTTGGGGGTGCTGACCACCTTGATCCTGATCGTATCTGGGACGGCGCTCCTGTTCTACCTGATTCCCCTCCGGTTGTGGGTCGCCGCCTGGGCGTCCGGCGCCTACGTCGGGCTGTTGACCCTCATTGGCATGCGTCTTCGGCGCGTTCCTCCCAGTACGGTGGTGACGGCGCGTATCAGTGCCGTCAAGGCCGGGCTCAGCATCCCGCTCAATGATCTGGAAGCCCACTATCTGGCCGGCGGCAATGTGGTGAATGTTGTCCTCGCAATGATCTCGGCCGACAAGGCAAATATCTCGATGCCGTTCAAGCGGGCGGCGGCGATCGACTTGGCCGGGCGCGACGTGCTGGGCGCGGTCAAGATGTCGGTGCTCCCCAAGGTGATCGAGACGCCGCGTATCGCCGCGGTCGCCAAAGACGGCATTCAACTCCATGCGATTTGCCGCGTTACGGTGCGCACGAATCTTGACCGGCTTGTCGGCGGGGCCGGAGAGGAAACGGTGCTGGCGCGGGTCGGCGAAGGGATCGTGAGCACGATCGGCTCGGCTGTGACCCACAAGGATGTGCTGGAGAACCCGGACCACATTTCCAAGCATGTGCTGAGCAAAGGCCTCGATGCGGGAACCGCGTTTGAAATCCTGTCGATCGATATCGCGGATATCGACGTCGGCGAGAACATCGGCGCCAAACTACAGATCGATCAGGCCGACGCCGACAAGCAGATCGCTCAGGCAAGAGCCGAGCAACGGCGCGCCATGGCTGTGGCGCTTGAACAGGAAATGCGCGCGAGGGTGGTGGAAGCGGAAGCCGAAGTGCCGAAAGCCATGGCCGAGGCGTTTCGTCAGGGGAACCTCGGCATTATGGACTATTACCGAATGAAGAACGTCCAGGCGGACACGTCCATGCGCGACGCCATTGCGGGGACGGGCGAAGAACCGCCGGGCGGTCCGAAGAAGGAGGAGCACCGATGACGTGGGAACAACTGGTGGTCCCTGTGCTCGTGGTCCTGGCCCTACTGGTGCAGCTCATGCGAATGTTGAAAGGAACTGTTGAGGAAACCCAGGGTGAGGAGGTCGAAGCGACGAGCATTCCTGTGGCAATGAAAAGACGAGTCCCCGTCCGGAAATCGCGTGGTCTCAGAGAAACGCCACGCACTGAACGGCCTGCCATGGAAGCATTCCCCGCCGCGCGGCGTCGGCAGCTTCTCATCGCAGCGACCGCCCCGGACATGCGGCGCGGCATCATACTCATGACAGTGCTCGGTCCCTGCCGGGGCCTTGAGCCATCTCCGGTCAGCCGCGCGTTGGATAGAGGCTAAGGCTTCCGCGATTGCTCTCGTTCCATGCTCACGTACCTTTGTTCAAGGAAGGGGAACAACGCAAGCGGACGGCATTCGCGACGGACCTGGCACGATCCTAGAAGTCGTTGTATAGGACGATTCATGTCAGACGGCCGCACGCCTAACCGGCGGCCGCCGGCGCACATCAATTAATGGAGGTCCTCGTGGCCTCGCGTCCTTTGACGGAACGGAAGATCGCCCATCCCGTCGTTTCTCTCCTGGAGCCGGCCCGGTTCCGCACGCCGCGCTCCGCCGGAGAGGAAGCGCATCATGCGCCTCCGGAGGTGATTGCGCGAGCCTTTCCGGTCAAGGTTCCTATGCAGTTGTTCGTGACGCACATCAAGCCAGAGATGATGCTCGGGTTGCTCGGCCCGCTACATGCGGGAGGTCAGACAGCCGGACTGGGGTACACCAATCACGGCTGGATGCTCAGCACGATAGCCATGACCTTCGTGAAGCGATGCAGTTGGGCACACGTGCTTGCAGAAGCGGCTCTACTGCTGAAGCTGTCGGGAGCGTGCCTCTTGAACGCGGAAGAGATCCCGGCGGTCGATGAGCGGTGGTCTTCTCATAGCATCATCATTCCGGAAGTCATCGATTCAGCCCAGAGCGCCACATGATCGAGACAGACAGACCAATCGTCGCCTATTTTTCTATGGAGATCGCTCTGGAGTCTTCGATGCCCACCTATTCTGGAGGACTCGGGGTGCTGGCTGGGGATACGCTCCGGGCGGCAGCCGATCTTGGCCTCCATGTGGTGGGTGTGACGTTGTTGCACCGGCGCGGCTATGTCTATCAGCGAGTGGATTCCCTTGGCCGGCAATCCGAAGAGCCGGTCTCATGGGCCGTGGATGACTTTCTCGAGCCGATGGAGCCCC
>DASTQE010000256.1:0-3131 GCA_035761895.1 Nitrospira sp.
GGGTCTCGTAGAACGGCCGTGCCTCGGCCAGACTGTGTACCCGCAAATCAATGTGATCGTATCGTCTTCTCATAGAGGGCTTTCTCTGGGCTCCTTCCCAGTCGCGACAAGCCGCCGCTCTCGGATATGCTCAATGCATCAGCCTGATGGAATTCATGTAGCGTGTTTCACACCATTGCACAGCGCGCTTCCCCCTTGCCAATGCGCATGCTCGGAAGGACCGGCGTCACGCTTCCCATTTTGGGGTTTGGAACCGCCCACACCGGCCGTCGCCTCAATACGAGAGAGGCTGTTCATCTCTATGAAACGGCGTTCCGCGCAGGGATCACCTATTTTGATACGGCACCGGAGTTCGCCGGCTATGGCAAGGCGCAAGTCCAATTAGCCCATCTTCTCAAGCATGTTCGTTCTGACGTGTTTCTTGTGACGAAGTGCTATGAGCCGGATGGGGAGCGCGCCCTGAAGCTCCTTCAACAAAGCCTCAAAGAACTCGGAACCAGTTATGCCGACCTGGTATTCGTCCATAGCGTGGGTGCCGACAAAATGGATCCGAAGATGGTGTTCGGGAAACATGGCACCTATGCGGCGCTCATGAAGGCGAAGGCCCTCGGCCTCACCAAATTTGTCGGACTATCAGGACATAGCCGTCCCCAGCGGTTTCTTCACGCCTTGCGGGAGTTCGACGTCGACGTCCTGCTCAACGCGGTGAATTTCGTTGACCGGCACACCTACAATTTTGAAGAACAGGTCTGGCCTGCTGCCGTCCAGGCGAATACCGGCCTCATCGCCATGAAGGTCTACGGCGGAGCCCTGGATCCGGCACCGGCCAGGCTCAGTCATTCGAAGATGCCGGTGGAATATCATGATGCCGCCTTTCGATATGCCCTGAGTCTGCCAAATGTATCCTGTGCCGTTATCGGGATCGCCACCCCCTGGGAACTCGAACAGAACCTCCACCGCGCCAGAACCTTTCAACCGCTTTCAGCTGCGGAGTCCAGGCGGCTCCTAGAAACCGGCGCACCCATCGCCCGCCAGTGGACTGACCACCTCGGCCCCGTGGTGTAACACCGGTCAGCGGACTGCGACTGTACGAAGATGGGCGTCCTTCAGCATCTTGTCCTGAATCTGCTGAACCGCCTCAGTGAGCGCCCGGTTGAGACGTGCGCCGGGGCCCACCTCGCCTGTTGGATTGAAGTTTTCGTCGAAGGAGGATGACCCGCGGTACGTGCCGATCAGCTTGCCGCTTTTCGTAAGGAGGAATAGGGTGACATCCGCTTCTCCGTTGGTGGCATGGGTTTTCCAGTCCAGGATGTCGGCTGCCACCTTGCCGACATACGGCAAAGGCACGCGCGTCCACGCGCGAGGACGGTAATGCTCATAGAGCGCGTTGATCCGCCCTGTGATGATCACATCCGGTTCTCGGTGGAAGGTGGTGATGTTCGAGAACACGCCGGCCTGTCGGAAGGCGTCCATCAGCTCATCCCGCACCTCACTGGCGAGATCCCTCGGCGGGACCGGTTTAGTGTCGGGGCCTGTAAGGCCAAAATTTTCTTTCCCCGAAATCAGCGCCGGCGCCGGATAGAGATCATGAAACTCCGCCGTTGCGTCGATAATGGGACGAGCCTCAGGGAGCGTGATCTCCGGAACAAACTGTGCCTTGGTGCAACCGGTTGCCGTGGCGAGGAGCAGCGCGCAGACCAGCGGGCCTCGGATGCGGTGACCTGTCATGGTTAATCGACGACTCGCTGGATCGTCGACGCATAGCCATCTTCCGTGATATACGCCTTGACCTGGTCGCCGACCACCAGCGGATCCATCTTCGTTTTGTCATCCACCCTGACGCGCCTGGACTCTCCGTCGTTATTTCTGATCGACACATATCTCGTTCCTATTTCATTGACGCGACCTTTGACCGACTCATTCGAAACTCTCTCGCCCATGGTGGGGGACGCTGCTCGCCGTTCGGACGCATTCTTTGCGCAGCCGGCTGCCGACAACTGCACGGTCATGACGGCTGCGAGCATAAGGATCGTTGAAGTCCGCATAGGGGCACCTCCTTGTCTCTCTTGACTCTACAGTCACACAGCGGTCATCCACCCTCGGAACGTCCCCAAGGACGAGGAAAAGGACCTCTGGCCCGGCCGGAAGCCTCAAGACTTTGCGATGTGCTGTTTCCCCACTACAAAACGAAGGCGGGGGTAGCTAGCGAAACCTCTAGGTGGGCCTGGAAACCCTTAGAGCGCAATGTGTTACGCGACGTATGTAGTGGCATGTCGCGTGCAGTTTCCTGGGGCAGCTAGCCTTTCTACGTATGGAACGTTGATTCACTCAGTCATCGCGAAAGGACGGTCGATATGAAAATTGCGCAAATCGCGCCTCTCTGGGAAAGCGTGCCTCCGCGGCTTTATGGTGGCACCGAGCGGGTCGTCTCTTATCTCACGGAAGAACTCGTCCGTCAGGGCCATGAAGTCACGCTGTATGCGAGCGGAGACTCACAGACCAGCGCTCGCTTGAAACCTGCGTGCCCCCATGCGCTCCGGCTCAACACCGGCTTGGTGAATCGTGACGCGCCGCTGATTCTCATGCAGGAGCAGGCTTTGGGTGGGGAGGCCGATCAATTCGACATTATCCATTCTCATCTGGACTTTCTAAGTTTTCCGATGAGCCGGCGCTGTCCGACGCCGGTGTTAACGACGTTGCATGGACGTTTGGATCTTCCGGAGTTGGTCCCCATGTTCCGGGAATATGCCGACATGCAGCTCGTCTCCATTTCGAATGCCCAACGCCTGCCGCTGCCCAATGCCAATTGGCAGGCGACGGTGTATCATGGATTACCGGATCTTTATGCTTACCATCCCACTCCCGGCAAATATCTGGCGTATCTCGGGCGTATTTGCCCCGAGAAGCGGCCGGATCATGCGATCGAGATTGCCAAGCGCGTCGGTATCCCACTGCGGATCGCCGCCAAAGTCGATCCCGCGGATCGGGAATATTTCGAGACGCAGATCGCGCCCTTACTCAATCATCCGCTGATCGAGTACCTGGGTGAGATCAATGATGAGGAAAAATGCGATTTTCTCGGCAATGCAGCCGCGGTACTCTGCACCTACGACTGGCCGGAACCGTTCGGC
>DASTQE010000257.1:0-3119 GCA_035761895.1 Nitrospira sp.
ATAGAGGCCGGCCACGGCCGGATAGGGAGGTCGGACCTGGACCATGCCGCGTCCTCCTTGGAGCGAGGACAGCAGCGCGGTTTCTTCGCCACACACGTACGAGCCGGCTCCCCTGAACACTTCCAGTTGGAACGGCCGTCCATCCAGGGTCAGGAGCCCTGATCGTTCGACTTCCGCAATGGCTGCTTGCATCGTTGCCGCAGCGGCCGGATATTCCCAGCGACAATAGATGTAACCACGGTCGGCGCCGATCGCTTTCGCACAGATCAACATTCCTTCGATCAAGCGGAACGGTTCCCCTTCCATAATCATGCGGTCGCAGTACGTCCCCGCGTCACCTTCGTCGGCATTAGTCACGACGTATTTTTGACCGGCGCTCGTTCGCCGCGCGATGTCCCATTTCGACCAGACGGGGAATGCAGCGCCGCCCCGTCCTCGGAGCCCGGAAGTTTTCATCTCGGCGATGACCGCCTCGGCTGCCAAACCGGCTGCCCGTTCCCAACCGCGCCACCCGCCGTTCGCGCGATACCCTTCCAGCGACAAGGGCTGCGCCATCCCGAAGCGCGCAAACACGCTCCGCTGTTGCTGAGTGAAGAAGGGAACCTCGGAAATCGGAATTCCGCCCGCTCCGGCACGAATGCGCGGCAGATCGTCCGGCTTGGCTTGCGGCCACAGGACACGGCCTTGAGCGCCGTCCCGTTCCACGAGCGGCTCCAGGAAGAATGCTCCGCGAGTCGAGGTGCGAACCAGGTGGATATCAGGAACGCCGGTCCAGGCTGCGGCAAGGCGATCGGTTCCTGCTGCCCTGGCGGAGGTATCGTTGGAAAGATAGAGCGTGATGGCCATAGAAAGGATAAGAAGTTGTTATTGAACGTACATGAGTGCCGCGTTCTTCACGAATGGATTGGTGTAATGATGTTCTGCAGATCCGATGGCGTGAGCCTGCCGTAAATAGTCTCGTCGACCATCACTGTCGGCCCTACCCCGCAGTTGCCGAGGCAATAGACCCGCTCGAGCGTCGTACGTCCATCCTTCGTGGTCTCACCGAGCCCGATGCCCAGGACCCGCTGAAGGGCGTCAAGCAGATTCGCGGAACGATTGGCGACACAGGCCTCTCCCAGGCAGACCCGGACGACCTGTCGGCCACGCGGCGTCATATGGAGGTCGGGATAGTAAGAGAGCACGCCGACGATATCAGTTTCGGGCACCTTCAGAGCAGCGGCAATCCGCCCGATGGCGTTAGGGGGCACATGGCCCAGAATTTGCTGAATCGCGAGGAGCGTGCGAAGAATATTTGCCGGCTCCCCAGGCTTTGGCCGATGCTTGTCGAGCACACTGCCCAATCCCTCCGCTTCGCCGATCGTCATCTTCACACGCTCCTTGGTTCTCTTCGAGTCATCGCTTGTCGACTGTTGCAGCAATTAGCGTACCATCGCCGGCATGGCAACGGATCAGCACACATCACAACTCATAGATCGTCGATGGGTCGGGGACGGTGACCTCGAGCCCCGGATGCTCCACCCGAATCGCGGCCGCCAAGGAAAACGCTTGGCGATCTTCCCCGTGCACGATGAACACGCGTGAGGGCAGGGGGTTGATAGCCCGTACGTAGGTCAGCAGATCGTCGCGGTCCGCGTGCGCGGAGAGACCGTTGAAACGGACGACTTGCGCCCGCCGAGGCACGGGCACGCCGAAGATGGGAACCACGTCCCACCCTTCTACCAGCTTGCGTCCCAACGTGTGTTCGGCCTGAAATCCAACGATTGCGACAATATTGTCTTCATTCTGGATGGCGTGACGCAGATGATGGAGCACGCGGCCTCCTTCGCACATGCCCGACGCGGCGACGATGATGCAGGGCCCTTTCATCGTGTTGAGTTTCTGGCTTTCATGGACGGAGGACACATACCGAATGTATTTGGCCACGAAAGGATCCCCTTCGGTCGTGAGGATCCGATATGTCTCTTCATCGTAGCATTCGGGATGCCGCCGGAAGACCTCGGTCGTCCGGAGCGCCAACGGGGAATCGATGTACATGGGCAAGGGGGGGACCCGCCCTTCCTTCACGAGATCCTTCATCCACATGACGAGATCCTGCGTGCGACCAACGGCGAAGGCGGGCACGATGATCTTGCTGCGATGCGTGACGGCGTGCTGGATGAGGGCTGCAGCTTTGCGTTTCGCCTCTTCGGCTGTTTCGGCATGAATGCGGTCCCCATAGGTGGATTCGATGATCAAGATGTCACAAGGAGGCGGAGGCTGAGGATCTCTCAGAATAGGCATCTGGCGGCGGCCCAGATCTCCAGAGAACAGCACGACTTTCGTAGAACCGGACTCCATCACGCGCAGAGAGATGGCGGCCGATCCAAGAATATGCCCAGCGTCATGGAAGACGGCCTTCATGCCCCGGAGCGGGGACGCAACCTCTTGATAGCGCACGGCGGCAAATTGACGCATGATGGCCTGAGCGTCGTCTCCGGTATAGAGCGGCCGGCGGCAGCGGCTATCCGTGCGCCCTTCCTTGCGATTAACGTAGAGACAATCGCTTTCCTGAATATGCGCCGAATCGGCCAACATCACGTCAGTGAGATCCGCGGTGGCCCTTGTCGCGAACACCTTTCCGAAAAAGCCGTGCTTGGCCAAAACGGGCAACGCGCCCGAATGATCGATATGGGCATGCGAAAGGAGGACGGCGTCGACGGACTTCGCCTCGAAGCCGAGGTCGCGGTTTCGACCCTCGGCCTCATCCCGCCGCCCTTGAAAGAGTCCGCAGTCGAACAGCACACGGCCTCCTTCGGCTTCAAGGAGGTGCCTGCTGCCGGTCACGGATCGTGTGGCGCCGTGGAAGGACAGTTTCATCCGTACCAACGAGGGGGCCGAGGCCGGCGCCGAAGCGTCCGCTGCTCCCGGACAATGATGGTCCACGCCTCGCGGGCAGTCTCGGCATAATGGAAGAGCTTCCGGTCTCCGGAACTGATGAAACCGTGGTCTTCGAACATTTGCCAGTTGATCAGCCGGCTCCAGTAGGCTTGCCCGACCAAGACAATGGTCATGCCGCTGACCTTCCCGGTTTGAAGCAACGTCAGCGTCTCGAATAATTCATCGCAGGTGCCGAACCC
>DASTQE010000258.1:0-8537 GCA_035761895.1 Nitrospira sp.
GCCGGTGCAGAAGAGAAGCGGCGGATGGAGGACTCATTCCTCATCAGCTCCCGTTATGAGTGGATGTTTTGGGAGATGGCCTGGAACGAAGAAAAGTGGCCGGTGTGAGAGCTTTAAGGGAACCAGCGCCTTCCGGATCAGGCACTCCGGCTCGACCGCACTACACCTCACGTCTGCTCAGCTGTGCAACTTGCTGCGTTCAACGCTACGCGCGAACGCAGCTTCGAACAGTGCTCGCCGTCCGCCCTGCGGACCGCATCCGTTTGGCAAGTGCGGTGGCCCGAGCCTCCGTGCAAATCGCCGAACAACAGGCGTTGGTTCCCTTGTCGCTTGGGAGAAGCACCGGCCCGACGCCTTACCTAGCCCTTGGCATGGGCAGTGTCCGCCGCCCCCAAGCCAGAGAGAAAGCATGACCCCTCGTCAGATTGGGCTACAACTTGGGTTGCTCGTCGCCCTGATGGCGGTGCTGGGCATCGTGTATTGGCAGCATACGGGTGTGCGGGCGGTGCCCGCGTTGATTAACGCGTTGGAGGGCAACGATCTTCAGGCGCAGATGCTGGCGGCGCAGGAACTGAAACAGATGGGCCAGCCCGCGGCAGCGGCCGTTCCAACGCTTCTTGAGTTGGCAACCGAGCCAGGCAGATCTTCGCTTCACCTCGAGGCCGCCGGAGCGCTGCCTCCAATTGACCTGAGCGCCGCCCGAAAAGTGATGGTCGCGTGGCTGCCAAAGCTGCAAGACCCCGATCCGCAAGTGAGGAGGGAAGCGGCATCAATCTTGGGCGCACTGGGACCCGTGGCAAAGCCGGCGGTTCGATCCTTGCTTGGCATCGCGCAGGATCCCAATACGATCGTGCGCGATCGCGTCGTCCGCGCGTTAGAAACCATTGGGCTTCCGCCGGACCTCGTCATGGAAGGACTCCGCCAGGCGCTGCGCGATCCGGATTGGACAGTGCGGTACGCCGCAGTCGCGCCATTTTCATTCGGCGAAGTATCCAATCCCGAGACTCTTCCCCTCTTGAGAGAGCTGACACAGGATTCGAACCAGATGGTTGCCAGACTGGCTCAATTGGCCGTGGCCTCGGCCGAGCGCCCGATGGGAGCGTCCAGGCATATCTTGATGCTCGATCAAGGGAACGGCCGAGCCCACTCTTTGGTGCAATTGGCTAAGTTGGGGCCTCGTGCAGCCGAAGCAGTACCCAAATTGTCTTCCCTACTCACCGCCCGACGCCCGATTGACCGCTATCTGGCGGCCAGTGCGCTCGAATCCATCGGATCAGCGGCAGTCGAGGCGGTGCCCGCCTTGCGACAAAGCCTCCAAGACGCCGATCCGGTCGTGCGGGAAGCCGTTGCCGAAGCGCTGAGGCGGATCGAAAACACGAACCGGCAAGTGTCGCGATGACCGACGTAAACTCGAACCGCATCCTGACTTTGTTCACGCTGGCCGTGTATTGGACTTGTCTCCTAATCGGCCTCACCATTCCTTGGCTCGCCACCATCGTGATCGACATGCTGAAGCATGACCAAACCCTCGGCCAGGCGCTACATCAGCTTCGTCTGCATCTCTTCGCTCCGGGCTATAATCTCTTCCTCGTTGCGCTGTTCAACGCGGTTCCATTTGTGCTGTTTGCCGTCTTCGCTCTCTTTCACATGGGGCGTGCGCCGGTGCACGACAGGCGGCTCTGCGGACGCCGTGGCGCAGGGGTCCTGATGGCTGCGCTCGCCCTGGTGATGTTCAGCGCATGGACCCATGCCATGACGCTTTGGCATCCTGATGCGCAAGGTGCCATCGCGTATCTGTTCCTCCCGTTGGTCCTGCTGGCGGTCGCGCCTGTCGCCTATGCAGTCGGACGCGCCCTCGCACCGTTCATCTTCCGCTGATGCTGGACAGACTTCCGCCGCAAAGTATATATATGCGATTGCCTTTTCCGCGCAGCGGGCGACTCTCACCGTTATGACCACGACACTCAAGCAAGTGCTGACCATTGCCGGATCGGATTCCGGCGGAGGCGCAGGCATTCAAGCCGACATCAAGGCCATGTCGGCCAACGGGGTGTTTGCGATGTCGGTCATCACGGCGATCACCGCGCAAAACACCGAAGAAGTGACGGATGTGTTTGAGGTGCCGTCGGCCGTGATTGCCGCCCAAATCGACGCTGTCTTCGATGATTTCGATGTGGCAGCGGTCAAGACCGGCATGTTGTCGTCAGCCTCCATCGTCGAGACCGTGGCAAAAATGTTGAAGCCTCAACAGATCGTCAACCTGGTGGTCGACCCGGTCATGATCGCCAAGAGCGGCCATTCCCTCTTGCAACCTGACGCAATCGAAGCGGTGAAAAAACAGCTGTTCCCGCTCGCGCTCATCGTCACACCGAACGTGCATGAAGCGCAGCAGCTCTCGGGAATCCGGATCACGTCGCTTGCGGAGGCACGCCGCGCGGCCAAAGTGATCCATGGCTTCGGCTGCAAGCATGTTCTCATCAAGGGCGGCCATCTCCTCGCGGAACGCGCCACCGACCTGTTGTATGACGGGAGATTCTTCAATGTGTTCAAAGGAGAGTTTATTGAGACGCCTCACACACACGGCACCGGTTGCACGTTCGCATCGGCAATTGCCGCCCATCTCGCGCACGGCAAGTCCGTCGTCGATGCGGTTCAATCAGCCAAGGCCTACGTGACTGAGGCGATCCGTCACGGCCTGGCCATCGGTCACGGCTCCGGACCAACCAATCATTTTTATTTCTTAACCGAACGATGAGACAATCGCTCGTATCCTCGACGGAGACACGGCGCACCACGAAGCGGGATGCTCCGATGTTCGCCTCTTTGCCCGGTGCGCCCTTGACGTTTCTCCTGACGGGATTCGCATGGCTGGGAATATCATTCCTGGTTGGCATTGCCCTCGTCATCGGCTTGGTCTATGGCACCCCCCTGCCTCGCTGGCTCAAACCGGTGCATGTCCATGGCGCGCTGGTCGGCGGCATCTTGCAACTGGCGATAGGCGCGCTGCTCGTGTCGCTGGCCCGTTTCTCCGACCGCAAGGATGCCTACGCGCACTCGCGTTCCGCCCTCTTCGTGACATGGAACGGGGCGACGGCTGGTCTGCTCCTGAGCTTTTGGCTGGGGAACATGACGTTTGCCGGCCTTTCCGGGCTGCTGCTCACCGGCACAGTGCTATGGCTCACAAAAATAGCATGGATTCACGTCGGCAAAGTGCTACCGGAGCCGCCAGGTGCAGGATGGATGTACCGTGTCGCACTGGTCGCCCTACTGATCGGTCTCGCCGCCGGTCTCGCAATGGCGTTCCACCTGACCGACGGCTATTACGCCCATGCGCGGCTGGCCCACATTCATCTGATCGTATTGGGATTCTTGACAGTCACCTTCACGGTCGCTTTGCATCAGCTTCTGGCGACTCTCTTACCAGTGCCGCTGGCCCTGGGAACTCTGACTCGATTCGCCCTCTGGTCTCTTCCAGCAGGCTTTGCCGTCTTGCTGGGTGGGTTTCTCATGTCCGCCGTTTGGCTCGAAATCGGAGTGGGCTGCCTGCTGGTCGCCAGCGTCACCCTGTGTACGGTCAATTTCCTCAGGACTTGGCTCAAAGCGGGATCACCGGGGACGGCTGCGACCGATCATCTGTTGACCGGAGCGTTTTTTCTCGTGCTGGCCACTGCCACCGGTCTTGCGATGGGGGCCAACTATTTGCGGAATCCTCCACTGATGCCGCTCGGATCTCTCCACCTCGCGGCCTATACGCACCTGGCGTTCATCGGATTCCTCACACAGGTGATCTGTGGCAGCCTCTCATTCGTTGTGCCGCACCTCTTGACGGTCACTCGGGTGCACAATACGGCGAAACGAGAGGCGTATCGTACCCTGCTCGATGGCATCATGAACCGGTGGCGCACCGTACAGCTCGCCGGCCTGAGCCTCGGAACGCTGGCGTTATCGGTCTTGGCCTCCCTGACATGGAGCCTGCCACTCGGTTCTCCTTACGTACAGAGCAGCGTATGGATCGCTGCGGGGCTGCTTCTTGCGAGCCTCACACTCTTTGTCGCCAAGCTTGCCTGGGCGGTGGGACTTCGGCCTTCGTAGTCCTCCTTCCGTACCCTCCGGCCTGCACCCCCTGAACAATTCTGGCCAGGCACCTCGCATCTAAGTTGCCGTTTTCCCGTCAATCGTTGCCTCATCACTCAAGCCTATTTCTTGCTCATTGAAACGAGGCAACGGCAGACCACTGACTGAGTGAGGGGCCACATGAACGACGAATTGACCCAAATCATTCCGGATCCCTGGAAGAGCCTATTCCACTTCCTGACACTTCCGCTGTCATGGATTCCGGACATGCAGCACCAGTTGATGGAATTTGTGCTGGCCTCCTCCAACGGATGGCTGTCCGGAATTTATTACCTCCTGTTGCTGTTTCCTGTGCTGCTGTGGATCGGCGCCGTGTGGTGTACGCATCTGACCCTCTATACGCTGCCGTTCCGGTCCGGCCGGATTGAGTTGTTGCGGATGTTGCTGCTGGCCTGGTGGGATACGGCGTTTGCGATCTGGATGTACTGGGTCGGCCTCGGGCGATTTGTCATCGTCGTGGCCGGCTGGCTCTTTACCTTGGGTCGGCTCGCATTAAACCTGGCCGCGGAAGCGATGAAGCAGTTGATGGTCCTCCCGTTTAAGATGACCGGCCAGATGACGCAAAGCTACTTTCAACCCGGTGTGCCCTGGATCGCGTTTCTCCTCCTGATTTTCTGGTGCGTGCTGGAAGCGACGATCTTCACTTACACGCTCATGCCGACGGTCACCGAGGTCCTGGCCGGCATCACCGGATCGGACGCGTCGGTCATGACGGGCACGATTTTGTACCTGTTTCTCTTGCTGCTCATCATGGGCAGCTTCGCCTGCATTCAGGTGCTGGCGGACTCGGTCAAGAACGGCGAATACAAATTTCTTGTTCAAATGCTTCTCGTCGAAGTGTTCGTCATGACGTTCGAGGTCATGTTTCTCTATCGGGAATTGGTCGATGCCCTCTCCCCTTGGATCGCCCAGCAGACCGGCGAACAGTTCCGACCTGGAATCGGATTCACGCTCTCGCTCGCCACGTTCGGATGGATGGGCGTTCGCGGCATGACCTGGTTCCTGTTCGGGCAATACGGCACGCCTCCCCTGCTATCGTTCATCTCCCGCCAGCCGATGCATCAGCCGGCCCCTTCCACGGACATGGCGCTGGTGGCGGAGGAGCCGCCGTCCTGGTGGAAAGCGCCGCTGGAAGATTTCAAGCGCGAGGTGGGCTGGTTGCACGAGAAGGCCGGTGAACTGATGGAGTTCCTCATGCTCCCCGTGCTCCACGTTGCTGCTGCCCTATTGAACTTCGCCATGATTCTGGTCGTGGGCAAACCGGTGTTCAGCATCCCGTTCAAAAGCCTAAAGGACGTCGTGGAGACGCGAGAGCTTCTGCCCGCCAAGTGGCAGCCGAAGAAGGTAGCCTCATGAGCCGCAGACCGCCTGTGCTCGTTGCCGCCGTCCTCGCCAGCATCCTGTCATTCCCCTTCACGGGCTGTACGCAGGAACCGGGGCACCTGCACCGGCCGCATACCACCCTCTTTATCGGCGTGGACGCGAGCGGCTCGTTCAAGCACTCCGGCTATTACGACAACGCACTGTCGTTTCTCGCCCATTACATCTATGGTCATCTGCATGCTCTCGGAGGCCTCGACAAACCGCAAGCGATGTTCATCGCCAGCGTCGGCGGAAAGGACTTGCGGGAACCCAAGACTTTTCATCCGATCCATGATTTCGAAAACAAGGATATCCCGCAAATCGAGGCCGAGCTCCGCAAGTGGTTCCCGCCGGGCGACCGGGTGACCGATTTCAATCCCTTTTTTGCGGAGGTGGCCCGCATTACCAAGGAGCGCAATCTGGTCCTCGCACCGATCAATGTCATGGTCATTACGGACGGGATACCCGATGCCGCGAGGAACGGCGCGACCGCAGGATCGCAAACGTTGTACGAGAAAATCGATCTCAAACCCCTCGAGTATCTGTCACGCAACGTCACGCTACGCCTCGCCTACATCAGCCCCAAAGTCGGCGATCATTGGCGCAGGCATGTTCCCCGTGAGCGAGTGCGGCTTTGGACCGTTGACGGGGAGGTCATGAAAAATTGGCGTGAGAAGCTGGAGCCTAATCGAGAACTACCTGACCAGGCTCGATTCTGGAAGTGGCTCCAGGACACTGTCGATTACCGCGTGCGTTCGAGCCGGACGTAGACCGCGCGTCCCTCGCCTCTCCGACAAACTCTGCTACAATGCAGCCGCATGGACGAGCCGCTCACCTTCCAGGACGACAAGGGGCGTCGGATCTCAGCCATCCTCAGTCGCCCCAGCCGACCTGCCCCCGCGGCCGTCGTGCTCTGTCATGGTTTTCTCTCGAGTAAAAACAGCACGACCAACAAAGCCTTGACCAGAATGTTGAACGGGGCTGGTATTGCCACCTTTCGCTTTGATTTTTTCGGGCAGGGTGAAAGCGATGGCCCCTTTGAAGACATCACGGTCTCGCTGGCAGTCGGACAGGCCCATGCGGCAGTCACCCTCATCCGGCAACAAGGGTACGAGCGAATCGGCCTCGTAGGATCAAGCTTCGGCGGGCTGGTGGCGATTCTCACGACCGCTCAGCGCCAGGACATCGCCTGTCTGGCTTTGAAATGCCCGGTGGTAGATTTTGCCGAAGAACTTCGCTTAGAATTCGGCCCAGACGAACTGGCACGTTGGCAATCGACGGACACCATTCCAAATCTCACGGGAGGCACGGAACGGGTCCGGTTGAAATATGGGCTGTACGAAGATTGCCAGAAGCAGGTCGCCTATGAACCGGCGGCGCAGATTGTCGCGCCGACGTTGATCGTCCAAGGCGCATGCGACGAGCTGGTGCCGCTCCATCAGAGCCAGCGCTTGCTTTCGGCCCTTCGCGGACCAAAGCGTCTGGATCTTCTGCCGGAGGCGGACCACCAGTTCACACGGGGCGAAGATTTTCGTACGATGACGGCCGCCATTACGGACTGGCTGGTCGACCATCTCACGAAAGACTGACGGTTTCGAGACGCGGGGAACGCGCGCTGCGGCCATGATCACAGAAGGCGTTCAACAGACCCTCACTGTTCTCTATCCCTTGTACAAGAAGGAAGTCTATCAGCGTCGCGAGCAGATGATGCGCCTTACCGCGTTCGGGGCATTCGCGTTAATTGCCATGACCTTCGCGCTCCTCCTCAGTCCCGTTAAGAGCCGCCTGTCTGCTTCTGAGGCCTTGCTGCTGGCGATGAGCAGCTTGATCTGGTGCGGGCTGTTTTGCGGCTTGATTCTTCAGCAGCAACATCGCCACCGGCTGGCCAAACAAGTTCTCATCCAGCTCGAACAGGCGCTCGGGTTCTATGAAGACGGCCTGTTCATCGAGCATCAATCCCTGTATCCGGCCAAATGGAAAACCGCCTGGCTTAGGGATCGGAGTGGCGTGCATTATCTCGCTTCACTCTGCGGCCTGACCGCCATCTTTCTGCTTGCACTGTTGTTCACCTAGCCTGAATCTATCCTTCCACTGTTCTCTTGCCATAGACCGCAGAGGCAGTTCTTCTCGGGTCCTTCCCGTCGAAAAATGACTTTTTCTGGCTAATCATGGACTTCAGTTTCACAATGCCTCTACGCCTCGGCGATCTGGCATCGTGCCGTGTGACGCCTGGCGCTCTCACACTTAACGAAAGACGCTGGCCGTGCCCCCTCCTTCTTGGTTGATTTTTGGATCGCGGTACATGATGGCACCGCTCTCGTTCATGTACCTCTCTTCGTACCTCTATGCGGCCGAACCGATGCATTCGCCGAAATCCCACAGTCTGATTCATCGCCAGGCTCCGGAGGTCAAATCCACTGATACCGTTGTGTCGACAGTGAGCCCCAGCACGACCGGCAGCCCCTCCTCTCGCTCACGACCGCGGAAACTCACGAAACGGCCGACCCAGTCACCCATTGTCGGTCCGGCCAGTGACACCGTCACGCCACAGGCTACGGCACCCTCTTCCCAGTCCAGCACCCAAGCAACCAAGACCGGAAGCGAGAGCCGGGTGTCCATGGCGGCGAGCGGGAGCGCCGCAATCGGAGCCTCGACGGTACCCACAGCCCCTCTAACGAGCGCTGCAACGGGGAGCACCGCCTTATCGGCCACCGCCGCATCTTCGGCCAGAGCACCGATGGCGGGTGCCGTCGCTGGAGCGACCACCGTGCCTTCGAGATCAGCTGGAAGCGCTGCCACTGGCGGACGCGGCCTTCAACGCCTGACTACCCAAATGCCGAGCCTTACTCAGCTGGTCGCCCCGACAGTGTCTGTCTCTTCTCCCCCGCAGCCTTCTCCCGCACCGGCGCCGGGAACTACGCAGTCTTCGTCTTCGTCGTCTTCATCTCCGCCTTCTGCCACCGCGCCGTCTGCACCGTCACAAACCACGTTAGCGGGCACTGGAAGCGCGACCCTCAGCTGGACGTTGAACAGCGAGACCG
>DASTQE010000259.1:0-3068 GCA_035761895.1 Nitrospira sp.
GTCGTCTGATCTCCCTGCAGCCACGCGGCGATAAACAGTCCGATCGCGCTGACGGCGCCTATCCCGGCCGAGAGGCCGTCCATGATGTCCAGCAGGTTGAAGGCATTGATCAGTCCGATCATCCAGAGGACGGTGAGGACGAGGTCCACCCATTCCGGCAAGGCGGCGATTTGGATCCTGATCCCGCTTTTGATCAACACGAACACGGCGAGCAGCTGCCCGGCCAGCTTGGTTGCGGGCGTCAGCACGCCGAAGTCGTCAATCAGGCCCAACATCACGACGATCGTGCCTCCGAGAATGATGCCGAGCACCTCGTGGCGGAATTCGAACGTGAAGGCCAAGCTCATCAGGAAGGCCAGGTAAATCGCCAAGCCTCCGAAATACGGCACCGGCTCCTGCTGATGTTTCAGCCGTCCGTCCGGCGCATCCACGATCCCATACTTCAGCGCGGCTTGCCTGGCGATCGGAACGCCGTACAAAGCGATCGCGAACGACAACAGAAATGTCAGCAACAATAGAGACATCGTATGGCTCTACGCATTGGTCAGACAGGCCTCGTACACCTGTTCATGGCGTCGGACGACCGTGGACATTTGAAATGTCGAGACTACGCGAGCGCGACCTCGAGTCCCCATCAGCCTCGCTCGCTCGGGATCGCGCAACACACACCCGATCGCCTCGGCCAATGCCTCTGCGTTTCCAGGCTCCACAAGCAGTCCGGTCTCGCCCGGCACGACGAATTCTGGGATTCCACCGACAGCCGTGGCCACCACCGGCCTTCCCGCGGCCATGGCCTCGAGAATAGCGATGCCGAACCCCTCGTAGAGGGATGGCAGTACGAAGACATCCAGGAGCGGCAGGATCCGCGGGATGTCCCGCCTTGGGCCCGTGAAGCGTACGAAGGACGAAAGCCCCAACCGTTCGCTCAACGCCTCGAGCGACTCGCGGGCCGGTCCCTCACCGATGATCAGCAGCTGGCAGCCTTGATGCTCTCCGCCCCGGTTCAACACTGCCATCGCCCGCAACAGCACGCTCAAGCCCTTCTTGGGTTCGACCAGCCTGGACACCGTCCCGAGAATGGGACCGTCGTCATCCAGACCCAGCTCTTTCCTGGTGACCCGATCGATCACGGCAAACCGACCGACATCGACGCCGAACGGAATGATCGTCTGCCGGGCATCGGGGGCACCGAGTTGGCGTATGACCGAGCGGCGCACGGCTTCCGAGCAACACACCACCGCATGCGACCATCCAAACGTCATACGGTCGATCATCCGCACGAGGCTCCCTTCGCTCACGATCTCGTCATGGTACGAACAGACCACCCGCACCACCTTCGAGAGCCGTCCCAGGACGCGCGCCGACAGGTTCGCCCAGAAGAGAAACGACTGCATGACGTCGGGACGCTCCTCCCGCATAAGTTTCCACAACCGGAACAGCACCCGGGGATCGAACTTCCCGGCTCCGTTCAGGCAGACGACCCGTATTCCGCGCCCGCGGAGTTCCTCGACCAAGCATCCTCCGGACTTCAGCGAACAGACCGTCACGTCGAACTTCGTGCGGTCGATGCCCGAGGCCAGCTCGAGGATATGCGTTTCGGTGCCTCCGACTCCCAGCCCCACGGCCAACAATATGACCTTAGTTGGCATAGTGAAGCGCTCCGGCGGACGGCGCGCGCATGAGGATTGAGCCGTACCAGTCCAGATAGGCGCGCGCCTGCTGGTTGAGGTCGAAGCGTTCCCGTGCCAACTGCTGCGCCTCGTCCGCCATTAACCGGCGGATGCCTTCTCGTTCGAGCAAACGGACGACTCGTTCGGCCATGCCTTCGGTATCGCCGCCAGGAACGAGGAACCCGGTTCGCCCGTCGATGACTTGTTCCGGAATCCCGCCGACCGCAGTCGCGACGACCGGCGCGCCGCAGGCGGCGGCTTCGATCACCGTGCTGGGAAACGTATCCGCCCTCGCGGCGTGCACGTAGACATCCGCCGCCTGGTAGTACCGCGCCACGGACGAGGGGTCATCTTGATGCGGCACAAACCGGATACGCGCTTGCCCAATGGCTTCGGTCTCGCCGACATCGCCAAGGGCAATGAAGAGCACCGGCTGGTCGTTCATCATGGCGGCGATGCGTGCAAGTGACGCGCGCATGGTCCGATAGTCCTTCCACAGATTCTGTTTCACACCGTTTGCGGCGAACAGGAGGATCTTTGCGTCCTGCGGCAAATCAAGCCGAGATCGCGCCTCTCGCCGGTCCCCGCCGGTAAAGATTGTCAGATCGACTCCGTTCGGAATGACGCGTTGTTCGATACAGGCCGGCTTCAGCATCGAGGCGTCCACCTTGTCCATGAGCCATCGCGACGGCGTCGAAACATAAAAGCGGCAGCGGGCAAAGATGTGCTGTTTGCGTTGCCAGTTGTAGGCGGTGGCATCGCGCTTCACGGCCGGATAGATCGTCAGGTCGGGGCAATCGCCACACCCCCTGCTCCATCGATCGCACTCGAACGAATGCGCGCAGTGGCCGCTCAGCAGCCAGGCATCATGAAGCGTGAGCACCACGGGGAACATCCGGCTGAGCGACGGGAGAGCGGCAATGTCGAAGTACCCGCCGTCTCTGAGCCATCCGCCGTGCAGGTTGTGGCAATGCAGGATGTCTGGTCTTGTAAGGATCGCCGTCGGAATGCGCCAGGTGCCGGGAAAATCACAATCCTCCCGGCCCTGCTGACGGTCCCACCATCGGTACGGCTGCCCGACGAGCAGCCGAATGGCGGTTTGAAGATGCCGAACTCCACGCAGCGGTCCCAGCATCGACCCGACACGTTTGGCGGCGACGGCACAGTGCTGACTCCAGACGCTACGGAGATGGTCGTGAGTCAGTTCCATGACATCGGGATCCTGACTCCGCTTCAACCCCACGACCAGCGACGATGCATGGCCCCGCCGTCGGTAGGCATGAAACAGCTGCCAGGCAACGGATTCCGCCCCGCCGGCCTTGTCGGCGGTGTTGACCTGCACGATGTGCATAGGGGAATAGGATACCGGTTAGACCGTGAATCCGGTAATGATTTCCC
>DASTQE010000260.1:0-2781 GCA_035761895.1 Nitrospira sp.
GGGTACGATCATGAACAGAGCCGGGCCGAAGCGCTGCGCATGCAACGAAAAGAACGGCAGATGCGTCGGCGCCTCGGGCCGATCGACCGGTTTGTCCGTGCTCGCAGGCGTCCTGTGCCAACAAGAAGAGAGGCATAGCGCATGGGATGGATGCAGCGACTCAGTGAAGGCCTCAACAAGACGCGTTCCGCGGTCCGCGGTTCTCTGGACCGCTTGTTGGGACGGGCGGTGGACCCCGCCTTGCTCGAAGAATTCGAAGCCGCTCTCATCAGTTCCGACCTTGGAGTTCCGGTCGCCGAACGCGTCATCAGCCAGCTCAAAGAGGCGTTGAAAGGCACCGACGCATCGCAGGTGACCCACGTCCAAAACAGCTTGCGGGACACATTGCTCGAGGTTCTTTCCCCGGCGTCCGGTCCTACCTTCGAAGAGCTGATTGCCCAAGGGCCAAAACCGTTTGTTGTGCTTGTGGTCGGGGTGAACGGCGTCGGAAAGACGACCAGCATGGCGAAGCTTGCCCAGCGCCTCGTTCAAGGGAAACGCATGCCCCTCCTGGTGGCCGCCGATACCTTTCGCGCCGCCGCTATTGACCAATTGCAGGTCTGGGCCGATCGCATCGGTGTGGAACTGATTCGGCATCGTCATGGTGCTGACCCTGCGGCGGTGGCCTTTGACGGAATTGCGGCGGCGAAGGCGCGACAGGCCGATGTCGTCTTGATTGACACGGCCGGGCGTCTCCACACCAAATCCAACTTGATGGAGGAACTGCGAAAAGTCACCCGCGTCATCGGGCAGGCCTTGCCCGGCGCTCCGCACGAGGTGTTGCTCGTCCTGGATGCAACGGTCGGGCAGAACGCCCTGGCCCAAGCGCGCCAGTTTCGCGAGATGGTCGGAGTCACGGGCTTGGCTCTCACCAAACTGGACGGCACGGCCAGGGGAGGCATTGTGGTGGCCATCGCGGACGAATTGAAACTACCGGTGCGACTGATTGGTGTGGGGGAAGGCGTCGACGACCTGCAGGATTTTCAGCCGCGGGCCTTCGTCGACGCCCTCTTAGGTCTGTCGTTTGAGTAGCGGGCCCGAGCATGTTCCACTCTTTTGCTTCTCACCCTCCGCCACCCATGATAGGCTTGCCCTGTGCAAAGCCACTGTATTCTTGAGATATTTCGCTGAGCGCGGATGATGGTCAAAGTCCTTGTCATTGACGACGACCGCATGAATTGCGACCTCCTGCAGGCCGTGTTGACCCGTCATGGGTACGACGTTCATTCGGCGACCAGCGGCCGTGAGGGTCTGAATCTTTTCCGCCAGCACACTCCACGGGTCACGATCCTCGACCTCCGGATGCCCGAAATGGACGGGTTGACTGTGCTCAGAGAAATTCGGGCCATCGATCCGCATGCGCCGGTCATCATCCTGGGGGGCGGAGCAACCGAAGTACAGGAAAATCAGGCCCGCGCCTTGCGCGTGACCGACTTTGTCCGCAAGGGGTTATCGCTGGACGTTCTCGTTGAGGGGGTCAATCGTGTCGTCCAACTGCCGGCAAGGAAGCAGGAGGGAGCCGGCCCCCAGACAGGGACGGCCATGGAAACGGGAGAAACGGTCTTGGTCGTCGACGACGAACAACTCGTCCGCGATCTGTTGGTGCAGTTCTTGAGTCTTCGCGGGTATCGGGCACTGGGAGTCAACGATGGCGCTCAGGCGCTCTCGATGATGGAGGAGACTCCGCCGGACCTCATTCTCCTGGACCTGATGCTGCCAGGCGTGAGCGGCGTCGAGGTCCTCAGGCGATTGCGGGAAAAGCATTTCAACGGCGCCATCATCATCGTGACCGGCAGCTCCGACGAAGAATTGCTCGAAGAGGCCTGGTCGCTGCATCCTCAAGAGGTTATTAGCAAGCCCATTGATCTCGATAAATTGCTCGCCATCGTCCAGCTTGTGCTTGTGTGCCGTGAATGTTAAAACCCCTAGATGGTATATCCGAACAGGGGTGTGGCTCTTGGCTGGGCGCTGTGGCTGATCTGCTTCTTCAGTCCGCCGCTTTCAGGGCCGACTGCGGCTTCTGACTCCTCAGTCTCGATCATCCGCCACGATCTCATCATCCAGATTGATCCCGAACGGCATGCGCTGGCCGCCACCGACCGTCTCACGGTGGAACTGGCGCAAGCACAGGCTGTCCGCTTCTCCCTGGCTCCGACACTCCACCTTGATCGTGTGGTGCTGTCCCCTTCGCCAACATCGGCGGATGATGCCGGCCGCGATCTCCCGTTTGAAATCGATCATCAGGAGGCTTCCGGTTCGCCACAGCTCATCACGCTTCCGCCCACCGTGGTGAGCAAGGGGACGCTGACGCTGACGGCGTACTATCACGGGGTGATCAATGATCCGCCGAAAGAGCCCCGGCATTTGCGGTTCGTGACGCCCAGCGAGACGGCCGGTCATATCGGTCCCGAAGGACTGTATCTCAGCAGTGAGACTCAGTGGTATTTGGATGTTCCGGAGTCGCTCAGCGAATATCGCCTTCGCGTGGCCTTGCCTGGCGGATGGACGGCGGTCACGCAGGCGAAGGTGCGAAGTTCCAGCTCTTGCCCTCCCGAGGTGTGTTCTCAGCCAGACTTGATCCTCATGGAGTGGGATCCGATCCAACCGACGGAGGCCCTGACGCTGGTCGCGAACCGGTTCGTGACCAAAACACGGCACTGGTCGTCGCGAGGGGGTCAACAGGTCCAATTGGGCGCCTACCTGTTTCCCGAGGACGCACAGCTGGCGGACGAATATCTGGAT
>DASTQE010000261.1:0-14755 GCA_035761895.1 Nitrospira sp.
TTTCCAGCGGTGTGAGCGGACATGGCATGCCCGCAAACTCCACGATGAGACCCCACACGAGGGCGGGCGCATGGAGCCATAGAACCCGCGGCCACCGGAGAACGAATACCGAACCGAGCAGCACAAAGAGTACAAAGAGCACATGAACAAGCGCAACCGCATCGGCAAGCAGGACGTACCACATGCATTCACGAATGTTGTGCTTTGAGGGAGTCCTGAGACGGATAGGTAATCCGGTGCTGCTCAACCACTGCGAAGGGCGTCAACCGGTGCTTGTCCGCTTTGGTCTTCGTCATGATGTGGCGTACCGTCCATTCTCGGATTGTGAGCGCATCAGCAATCAACGATCGATGGCAACGCCAAGGGACTGCCTCCGCGCACATGATGGCCGACGGAACGGTCCGACTGCCCGCTATGAGTGCCCCCAACGCTGTCTGAAAGACTTCGGTTTGCATGTAGTCGGCATAGCCGCGAAAGCTTGCGTTCTTCCAGCCAGCGTTGATGGAATCTTTCCTCGGTTTGCGCAATCCGCCAAGGTCAGGCTGGTGCTCATATGTGAAACCGGCTTCTGTCAGATGCTTGGCCAGAGCATGGCTATCGAACTGGGGATTGTGGCGGGAACGGGGAATTGTTCGCACGTCGACGAGACGCGTGATGCCGTGGGTTGCCAACAGGGTCAGGAACTCGTCGATGGGTTTCGTCGAATGGCCGATCGTCCAGAGAGTCATCCTCCACAATACCATGACACTTTCGATTGCGGGAGACTTGGAACAGGGCTGAGATGCTCACTCAGGCGGCATCTTGCGGGGATCCACTTCGAACAGTTTGAGCCGGCCGTTGCCGGTATGCTCTGTTTTGTAGAAACGGTCTCCCACTTGCAGGCTGCCGAGGAGGAGATTGCCGGTGGCCACCAAGGTGAAATCTCCTCGAGAGGGAGGCTTGAACGAGCCGCGAATCACGGCCGTGTCGTTGAAGCGTGACACCGTCGACGTGATGTCCAGTTCATGGCGATTGCCGTCGAAGAATTCGACAGCCACACGAGGGTGTGGCCTCGCGGTGGCATCTTTCAGGATCTGCAGCAACTCCATATCTAGAGCGATGTCACGCTCGCGGAGCACCCAGGGTGGCTTTCGTTGGACCGGAGGTTGATCTGGTGTCAGCGAAGGCGGGGCCGTGCGCCACAAACTTGTCGGCTCGGATGTATCACCGGCCGCGGCGGGAAGAGGCTCTGAAAACCCGAGCAGGCTGACAACCATAATGAGTATTGCGAGAAACGACATGATCATGCGTTCCGCACCCGTACCAAGGTGTGCAGCAAGATGTTGCTTCATTATAAAGGGGTCGGGCGGGCGGCGCGAGAAAGAAGCGACATTGGCCTAGCGGCAAGCCGCTGTCCTGGCCCACTCCACGAGGTTCTCCGCGGATTCCACGATGTCGACGGGCACCTCGAAGTAATTCTTGAGTGTCTGTGTGGCGTTGGGTCTGAAGGGCCTCATGTGTTGAGCACGATATAGTGGCGCGGTAGTCGAATCCGTTCTGAAATAGAGGCGACCTTTGTGAATGATGCCGAAGAATTTTCCGTTGAGCGCGAGTCCGTATCCGCCGAACATCGCGCGGCACGTCAGATCCTCGAGGCCGGCAAGTTGATCCAGCACGAACTCTTTGTACCCGTCCGACATGGCCCTCAAGGGGACGCTTCTGCGCCTGACAAGACGGTGTTATTCGCGACACGGTTCCGGTCTTGGCGTTGGGCCATCGACCATTTGGTGCGCGTCAGTGGCGTCATGTGGTCGCTGCGTGTGTCGTCATCCGCCGCTCAAGGCGCAGACGATATAGACGCGGTCCTCCGGGCCGATCGGAGAGCGCAGTTCCTGTGTCTGCTGGTCATTCACAAATATTCTGATGTGCGGTCTGATCCGATCCTGTTCGGTCACGATGCGAAAGCGAAATCCGGGATATCGCGCATCCAACGCGGAAAGCGCGCTCCCCAGCGTTGCTCCCTCAACCTGCACTTCGCCCTGGTGGTTCGTGTACGACCGCAGCGCGCTAGGGATATGGACGGTCATCGTCCGAACGTGGCGGCTTCGATGGAATAAATTTCCGGAAGGTGACGCGCAACACACGCCCAGGAGCGTCCTTCCGAGCGGCTTGCCCAGATTTCTCCGCTGGTTGTCCCGACGTAGAGGCCGACCGGGTCATGACCGTCGCGGCTCATGGCCTGGCGCTTGACTGTCCACCAGGCGTCCGCTCGGGGAAGGCCCTTGTCGAGTCGAGACCAGGTCCTTCCGGCATTTTGGGTCACATAGGCGGCAGGTTTCCCGCCGAGACTGACCCGTGGCCAGACGGTAGAGCCGTCCATCGGGAACACCCAGGCGACGTCCGCATTGCGCGGATGGACGACCATTGGAAAGCCGATGTCGCCGATCGCCTTCGGCATATTCTTGCCGATGCGGACCCATTGGTCGGAGGGACGATCGAGACGATAGATGCCGCAATGGTTTTGTTGGTACAACCGGTCAGGATTGCTGAGACACAAGCGGACACAGTGTGGATCATGGAACGTCACGGTGGCCGGGTCGAACCCTTCGACGACCTCAAGCCCCTTGATCAAGGGGCGAAAGGTTTTGCCGCCATCGACTGTCTCATGCACGCCGCCGCCGGACATCGCAAAATAGAGATGCTTCGGATTGCGCGGATCGACGATGATGGAATGGAGCTTGGGGCCGTCCGGCGTGCCGTCCTGCACGGTGCCCATCCATTCAAGGTACTGCGGGTCTTCATTGATATAGGAGAAGGCAGTCCAGGTTACCCCTCCGTTATCGGACCTGAACAGCCCCTGGGGTGACGTACCGGCGTACCAGGAATCCGGTTCGTTCGCATGGCAGGGTGTGAGCCAAAATACGTGATCTACCGAACGGCCTTTTTCGCCTTCTGGCACCTTTCGGAAGGCCGGAGGCGCCGAAGACTCTTTCCAGGTCTTGCCGGCATCTGTTGAGCGGTAGACGGTTGGACCAAGATGGCCCGTGCTGACCGCCATGAGCATCGTGCGTCGATCGCGGGGGTCGAGCATCATGTGATGTACGATGTGGCCGAGAAACATCGGCGGAGACAGTTTCCAGGTCCGTCGAGATCCGTCGCTGCGCAGCGTGAACGCCCCTTTCCTGGTGCCGATCAGGAGGGTCACCGCCCCAGTCGGGGCGGCTGCTGCTGCGGTCATTGCTGTTCGAGCCATTTCGTTTCCTCCTCCTCATCGCCGAGCGCCATTGCTCAGCGCCGCCGCCGCTTGGACCTGCTCTTGGCGCGTCTGGCGGCCGGCTTGACTCGCCATGCTCGCCTCCGTCGATGCCGCGACCGCTTACTTCATGGTCTGCAACGTCTCGCGAAGCTCTTTGAGCTCCGCGATCGACAGATCCAGGTGTTGATCGCGTTGCGGCTGGTCATCCTTAAATTTCCAGAGGCGTTTGAAAATGGCGACCAATTCCTTTTTATGGGTCACGGCGAGGTCATAGGCCGGTGTCTTTTGCTGTTCCTTGGGGACCTCGCAGTAGGCATCGAGGAGGGCATGCAACTGGTTGTGGTAATCGTCGAACGCGGCATCGTTGCCCTTCCCGCCCTTTGCTTTGGCCGCCGTCGCTTCCATCATGGTGGTCAAGTTGATCATGGTATCGAGGCCGGTTGGACCTTTCGCTTGGGCGGCATAGTCTCCGGCGCGTGGATAGAACAGGTAGCTGCAACCGCTGGTCACAGCCAGCAGGATGATCAAGACCAAGAAGCTTATCGTGCGTGCCATAGGCTCCTCCCTTTGCGTGTATGAGTGCGAGTAGTCAAGCACGTTCGAAAGTGCATGGTCAATGCTCGGCCGTCCTGATGGATATCTCTTACTGCTTCCGGGTATAGACAATCTCCAACATTTTCGTTTCCTTGTCGCCCTTGTGGGCCCCGTACATGTCGAACGTTTGGTTATTGTTGTCGACGATCTTCCAGACTGCACGATGCGTCATCTTTCCGCCGTCCGGTTCCGGGTGCGAGCCTTTCAGCGTGATGGTTTTCCCGTCCGCGCTTGCCGTGCCTTCCATGATAAAAATCCCCGTCCCCATCGAATCCATCCAGGCCGTTACGTATTTCTTGGTCATATTGTCGTACGCGTCGATGCCGATGCCTGTGAAGGGTTGGCCCATCATCTGGGCATTGTATTCCTGGTAGAGAAAGCGCCCGTCGAGCAACATCTTCATCTCGGCGGTGCCGGTGGATTCCGTCGGCGGCTTACCCGGCTCCATCCATTCCTTACTCGTGGTATTCCAGCTGCCCGCCAAGGACGCAAACAGCTTGTGCGGCTCGCCGGGCATGCCCATCTTTTTCCAGAGCTCCATCATCGCCTGCTGGTCCATCTGTTTCTCGTGCTTCTTTTCCTTGGCCGGCGCTGTAGACGCTGACAGAATCAAACACAGACAAGTGAGTGCACCGATTGTCAATCGCATCGTGGCCTCCTTATGACATGTGTAATGGCTGCCATGTGACCGGCAGCCCGTTGTGATGACGCGCTCTCGTAGACCGGGCTGCTTCTATGCAGCGGCCTTCTCCTTTTTCGGCACCCCTGCTTTCTCTTCAGTACATTTTCGCCGCTTGTGCGCGGACGCGCTCTTCCTGCTCTCGAAGCTCCGGAGTAAACTCCGCGCCAAAATCCTCGGCCTCGAATACCTGACGGATTTCAATCTCACTGTCTTCGTTGTGCGGATTCGGACATCGCTTGACCCACTCGATCGCCTCTTCTTTCGACTTCACCTTCCAGAGCCAGAATCCGGCGATCAACTCCTTGGTTTCGGTGAACGGTCCGTCGACGACCGTGCGTTTGTTGCCCGAAAACCTCACGCGCGCGCCGTTCGAACTGGGGTGCAGACCTTCGCCCGCCAGCAGCACGCCCGCGTTGGCCAACTCTTCATTGAATTTGCCCATCTCAGTCAGGAGCTTCTCGCTGGGCATGATGCCGGCCTCCGACTCCTTGCTCGCCTTGACGATGATCATGAAACGCATGCCGAACCCTCCTTTCATTCGCCTATTCGCGATGTCGAACCAATTCGCTTTTCCTCTCACTATGTAGTCGATGACCATTGGCCAAATCGACAGCCGCCAAGTGAAACAAATCCGATAGCGTTCTTGCACCTGGCAAAAGACCTAGGTTGCGGCCGCTACGTCCATCAAACCTTCTCCTCATAGACGTTCTGTAAAGTCGTAATGTCGATGTTGTTCATCTGAAGGACGGCTTGCATGACGCGATTGGCTTTTCGAGGATCTCCATCTTTGCGCATCTCGATGAGCACAGTTGGCACGATTTGCCACGATCTTTCAGCCAGCCGCACTGTTGCACCTGTGCGTCGGCTCCGGTGGAAAGCGCATTCCAATAATGATCCACTTCTTCCTGCGTGTGGCAATGCACTTGAAACGACACTGCTTCATTAAAGGTAAAGGTAGGGCCTCCGTTTAGCGCCACGAATTCCTGCCCGTCAATTTCGAAGGTCGCGGTCATCACCGAGCCCTTCGGCCGTCCGGATACTTCGGCCCCCGCTTCACCGTATCGGGTGATCGTTCCCAATCGTGACCGCTTGAAGACCGACACGTAAAAGCGCGCGGCTTCTTCGGCATTGTCGTTAAACCATAAACAGGGTGTAATCTTGGACATCAGGTGCTCCTTTGGCGTTTCTGCGACGCTGCTGTATCTCAACGCTAAGAGGCCACGGGCAATCCGGGGACGTCCCTGATCGGACGAATTTCGATCGTGCCGATCCTTGCGCCGGGAACCTTGGCCGCGGTGCCGATCGCCTCATCCAGGTTCTTGGCCTCGATAAGGAAGTAGCCTGCGAGTTGTTCATGGGTTTCCGCATAGGGGCCGTCAGTCACGAGGGGTTTGTTGTCTCGGACGCGGACGCATGTGGCCGTGGAGGTCGGTTGCAGGGGGGCGGCGAGGTATTGCCCGCGTGAGGAGACTTGGTGAGCGAGGCGGATGGATTCCTCGAGCATCGCAGCATGCGTGGCTTCGCCCAGCGCAGCGAACTGTTGCTCATTGTGGTAGACAAGCAGCATGTATTTCATCGGAGGCTCTCCCGTAACGCAGGTCCCTGCCAGGCCTTCACTGACATAAGATAGTCGTCTGCGGTCGCTGAAATCGACACGCCCAGCTTGGCGTGGAGCTTGACTTGAATGGACCGCCGGTCATCGGCTTAACAAACTCTGTAACCTACTGACAGAACGCGTTGTGTTCCTGACATTTTGTATCATGGAAGCCAGGCGACCGGCTTCGCACTATGCATGGAGTGTGCTGAGGCGTCGCTCCAAGAACCGTCGCTCGGGTTCCTGGCGGGCCAGGCGGAGGGCTCGTTGATAGGATTGTCGAGCCTCCTCGGTTCGTCCCAGTCGACGGCAGAGTTCGGCTCGGGCCGAATGGGCCAAGTGATACCCTGTCAGTTCGCCGCGATTTAAAATGGCCTCGACGAGCTCCAGACCGGCGAGAGGGCCGTCGCGCATGGCGAGGGCGACAGCCCGGTTCAATTCGACCACCGCAGAGGGCTCCACGCGCAGCAGCACATCATACAGTCCGACGATCTGGGCCCAGTCCGTCTTGGCGGCGTCTTGAGCCTCCGCATGGACTGCGGCGATCGCCGCCTGGAGGGCATACGGTCCGAAGCGCCTGGAGGACAACGCCCGCTCGACCAGCGCGAGGCCTTCCGTAATCTGACCGCGATGCCAGAGCGAGCGGTCCTGATCTTCCAGGAGAATGAGATTCCCGTCCGGCGAGGTGCGCGCGGCTCGTCGCGATTCCTGCAGAAGCATGAGTGCGAGCAAACCGGTTGTCTCCGGCTCCGGCTGCAAGGCCAATAACAATCGGCCGAGACGGATTGCCTCAGCCGACAACTCGGCCCGGGTGAGCGATTGGCCGGCAGACGCGGAATACCCTTCGTTGAAGACGAGATAGATCACCCGCAGGACGGCATCCAGCCGCGCCGGCAATTCCGAAGGCACGGGAACCTCATAGGGAATGCGCGCGTCACGAATCTTGGATTTGGCACGGACGATGCGTTGGGCGATGGTCGCCGGCTTGGTCAGAAAGGCGCGGGCGATTTCCTCAGTGGTCAGACCGCAGACTTCCCGCAAGGTCATGGGAATCTGGGCCTCGGGAGACAGTGCCGGATGGCAACAGGTAAAGATTAGCCGCAAGCGGTCGTCCTCAATGTCATGGCCTTCCGGCTCGAGCGGCTCTTCGGCAGCGCCATCCACCTCTTTGGCGAATTCAGTCAGGGTCGCGTCATAGCGAGCGCGCCGCCGCATGGCATCGATCGCCTTGAATCGGCCGGCCGACACGAGCCACGCGCGCGGGTTGTCGGGCACCCCTTCACGGGGCCACCGCTCCAAGGCGGCGGCGAACGCCTCGTGCAGAGCCTCTTCGGCAAGGTCGAAATCGCGAAGGAGCCGGATCAGCGTGGCGAGGACGCGGCGCGATTCCCTCGTGTACGCCTCGTCAACCTGCGCGCGTGCGTCGTTGCTGGTCGTCTTCATTGTGAAGTCTCATCCTTCTCATCTGCGTTGGATTCTCCCGCCGGTCCACCGCCTGTCGGAGCGTTTTCACGGGCGTTATTCGGCGCAGCCGAGTTCTTTCATGGGTCGTACCTCGATGCTCCCAAAGCGGGCGGCAGGGAAATGGGCGGCGATGCGGATCGCGTCGTTCAAGTCCCGCACGTCGATGGCGAGGAATCCGCCAAGTTGTTCTTTGGTTTCAGCAAACGGACCATCGGTCGTCGAGGTCTTACCGTTTCTGACGCGGACGGTCGTGGCCGTCTCAATGGGATGGAGCGGCGATGCGGCGATAAGCTGGCCTTTTTTTTGAAGTTCATCGCAAAAGGCCATGGATTCGTCCGAGAGCGACTGGCGCTCCGGCTTGGCCATCGCGTTCAACACCGTCTCTTCGACATAGACCAGGCAAAGATATTTCATGACTGACTCCTGTGTTGGGGTGAAGTCACCGGGACACCAGATAGTCGTCTGGAATCTTCCAAATCGACAGTGAGGATCACGGCTCTTCAGCACGATTCCCGAATCGCTCTTATCCTGATTGAAATGGACCATGAATGACAATACGTAGGCCATGAAGCGCCTTTGTCTCGCCCCCATTAGCTGTGTTATTGTTCGCCTCTCGACGCCGCATTGCCATGGTCCTGTTCCAAAGGAGGCGGATCATGTCCAAAGGCATCTTCACCGGATGCATAGCTGTTTCACTCTTGCTTATCGGCACTACCCTGCATGCGCAGGGCATTTTCGAAGGTATGTTTGACAAAGCCAAGCAAAGTGCTGAACAAAAAGCGCGCAATCGGCTCAACCAGCGCATTGATCAAACCATCGACAAGGGAATGAACAAGACCGAGGAAGCCGTTCAATGCGTGGCGACGGACAAGGAATGTCTCAAGCGCGCCAAAGACGAGGGCAAGACGGTGTCGGTCGTCAATGCGCCAACACCCTCGGATTCGGTGAAATGCGTGCCGACGGATATGGGCTGCCTCAAGCAGGCCAAGGCTCAGGGAAAGAAGGTTGAGATCGTGGATGAAGGAGAATTAGATACGTTACGCTGCGCCGTCACCGATGCGGACTGTTTGAAGCGTGCTAAATCGACAGGGAAAAAGGTCGAAATCATCGACTGATCAATTATCACACTTCCTTCTCTCCTTCGGTGATACGCGGTGAGGTGATTTGTGAAGGCACTTCGTTCGCGGGTTCCCCATCGTTGACGAAAAGACAATCTCGACTTGCTCGGAGGCGTCGCCGTGGACATCACGGAGCGAAAGAATATCGAAACCGCCTTGCGGGAAAGTGAAGAGCGATTCCGGGAGGTGACCGAGCACATTCAGGAAGTCTTCTGGCTCAGCGATACCCTCAAGAACGAAGTCCTCTATGTCAGTCCCGCCTATGAATCGATTTGGGGGCGATCCTGCGAAAGCTTGTATCGTTCACCGCGCTCCTGGCTCGAGGCCATACATCCGGAGGACCTAGAACGAGTCTTGGAGGCCGCGCTCACGAAACAGGCTGTTGGGGCCTACGACGAAGAATATCGTATTGTCCGACCGGACGGCTCGATTCGATGGATACGCGATCGGGCCTATCCGGTTCATGACAGTTCCGGCGCGGTGTGTCGCATCGCCGGCGTTGCCGACGACATTACCGATCACAAGAAGGCCGAAGAGGAACTCCAGCGCGTTCGCCACGAGCTTGAGCGCCGCGTGGAAGAGCGCACGGCCGCTCTCCAAGCCAGTCAACAGCGTTTGGAGATGGCCTTTCACGGCGCAGGGCTGGCCTCCTGGGATTGGCACATCGAGACGGGGGTGTTTTCCTTCAACGAGCGCTGGGCCCAGTTGAGAGGCTTCGCCGCACACGAATTGGCGCCCCACATCTCGTCCTCTACAGACGGCATCCATCCGGATGACCGGCCGCTGGTGGAAGAGAATCTGAAAGCCTGTCTCGCCGGACAGACTCCGGAATTCGAGGCGGAAATGCGAGTCCGCACCAAAGCGAATGAATGGACATGGATTCTGAATCGGGGGCGGGTGATCGAGCGCGACGAGCTAGGGGCGCCGGCCCGGATGGCGGGCATCGAGATCGATATTACCGTTCGGAAACGGACCGAAGAGGCCTTGCGGGAGAGTGAGGTACGGTACAGCTCTCTCGTGTCCCAGGCCACCGACATTATTTATACCGCCGGGCTCGACGGCCGGTTCACCTTCGTCAATGCCGCCGCCTGCGAATTGATGGGATATGAAGAGAAGGAACTGCTGGGCAAGCATTACCTCGAGCTGATCCGCGAAGACGCTCGGGCGAAGGCGCAACAATTCTACCGGGACCAGCTCTCGGCTCAAATCCCCAGCACCTACTATGAATTTCCGGCCATGACCAAGCGCGGGGAGGAACGCTGGGTAGGGCAACACGTCCGCTTGCGTCTTGCCGAGGGACGCGTGGCGGGTGTCGAGGCCATTACCCGTGACATCACGGCCAGAAAAGTAGCGGAACAGGCGCTGGAAGAACGGGCAAAATGCGCGGCTTTTGCCGCGGAGGTCAGTCTGCTTCTGAACCACGACGAGCCGCTCGACTGCCTGCTTCAGCGCTGTACCGATGCGGCCGTCGAGCATTTGGGGGCGGCGTTCACGCGGATCTGGTTGCTCAAGCCAGGAGACTTGTGCGCGGATTGTCATAAGGCGTCCTTGTGTCGAGACCGGACCATTTGCCTGCATCTGCACGCCAGCTCCGGTCTCTCGACCAATCTCAACGGCGAATACCGACGCGTACCGGTCGGGGCGTTGAAAATCGGCCGCATCGCCCAAGGGCAGGGCGCACTTTTCACCAATGACGTGCTCAACGATGATCGGTTGCCGAACAAGTCCTGGATGAAGGAGCACGGTCTCCGTTCGTTTGCCGGATTTGCCTTGATGGTGGAGAACCAGGTGTTCGGCGTCTTGGGTCTCTTTAGCCGGGACGTCATCTCGGAGCCGATGCGCCAGACGATCGAATCTGTCTGCAACGGTCTGGCCGCCTCCATTGCGCGCAAGCAGGCCGTTGCCGCTTTGCAGGCCAGTGAAATGCGGACACGGGCCATCGTCGAATCGGCCCTGGATGCGGTGGTGACGATGGATGAACGGGGAATCATCACCGGATGGAACTCCCAGGCGGCCTCCATGTTCGGCTATAAGGAACAGGAGATCAGCGGCAGATTGTTGAGTGATACCATCCTGCCTCCGCGTTTTCGCGAGGCCCATAGCACCGGCCTCCAGCGATTCCTGTCATCGGGTCATGGTCCGATCCTGAACCGGCGGGTGGAGGTTTCCGCTCTGCATAAGGACGGCCGGGAGTTTCCGATCGAATTATCGGTCACGGCACTGACGATCGAGGGCCGTAAGGTCTTCAGTGCGTTTCTTCGCGATATCAGCGAACGCAAACAGGCGGAACGGGCTTTGAAGGAGGCCTATGAGCAACTTCGTGATCTCACCCGGCGATTGACTGAAGCGGAGGAAGTCGAACGCAAGCGGCTCGCGCGGGAACTCCATGATGAATTCGGCCAGGCGCTGACCGGCCTCAAATTTGACGTCGCCTGGCTGACAAAAGAATTGTCCAGATCAACCAAAGGCGCGGGGGCTGCGGGGATGAAGTCCAAGGCGATGGGCATGTCTCAAGCCATTGATGGATTGATTCAATCCGTCCGGGCCACGGCGGCATCGTTGAGGCCGGGCGTGCTGGACGATCTAGGGCTCGTCGCTGCGTTGGAATGGCTCGCCACGTCATTTCATGAACGCACCGGTCTGCCCTGCGAATTGGCGATTGATCCCTCCCTCCGGGACACGCCGGTGGAAGTGGCCCTGGCCACCACGATTTTCCGCGGAGCCCAGGAGTTGCTGACCAATGTCATGCGACATTCACACGCCTCCGAGGTGGAGATGCGTTTGACGGTGCAGGAAGACCACTTGATCTTGACCGTTCGCGACAACGGCCGCGGTCTGCGTCCGGAGCAATGGAAGGAAGGGCGCTCGCTCGGTTTGCGCGGCCTGCACGAGCGCGTCAAACTGGTCGGTGGCGGCGTCAAAATCGTGAGTAGTCCGCACACAGGGACAGAGGTGACCATATCGCTTCCCATGAAACACGACAGCGTTTCCCTCGCCAAAGAGCACCGATAAGCCGCATCGTTCCGAGTAAACACAAGCTTGTAGGAGGATTCCTACGTGCGAAATTAAGGTGTTCCCTTTCCCGTTAGATTTCGCTACAGTGTCGGCCAAACGCTCATCGATCGTGGCTGTCAGATTACGCCCGATGCTGCCGAACCAACCTACCCCTTCCCCATCCCAGATCGAAGCTGAGAGTCCTCACAGCACCGCGCTGAGGATTCTTCTGGTCGACGATCATGCGATCGTCCGTGTCGGACTCAAGCAGATGCTGACGGATGCGTTTGAGCAACTGGACGTGACCGAGGTCGGGACCGGGCAAGAGGCGCTCGCCAAAGTGCAGGAAGGGTCGTGGGATCTGGTCGTTCTCGATATCAATCTCCCCGACACCAACGGTCTTGATGTGTTGAAAAAGTTGAAGGCACTGCGGACGGGGTTGCCGGTCGTGGTGCTCAGTTTCCATCCGGAAGAACAGTACGCGGTGCGGGCGCTGAAGAGTGGTGCGTCCGCCTATGTGACGAAGGACACGGCGCCCCAGGAATTGGCGACGGCCATCAAAACCGTCCTTGCAGGCCGGCAATACGTCACGGCTACCCTCGCAGAGCGGCTGGAAGCCATGCCGCTGCATGCCGCCGGAAAGCCGCTCCATACGCTGCTCTCGGACCGAGAATTACAGGTGCTCTCGATGATCGGAGGTGGAAAGTCAGTGACGGAGATCGCCCTCGCGCTTGATCTGAGCGTGAAGACCGTCAGCACCTATCGAATGCGGCTGCTGTCAAAACTCCAGTTGAAGACCACATCTGCGCTCATCCGCTACGCGCTCACCCACCATTTGTAAACCGCAATTCTATGATTTCGGTTTACATTTCAAATCTTAAATCTCAAATTTCAAATATCAAATAGGACTTTATGGGGTCGTGTTCCCGCGGTTGGCCTCGTTTTCCTGGCTCGCCCATTTGAGATATGAGATTTGAAATTGAGATTCTTCAGCGGTACATTGATCGCGGCGGTTTGCCACGACGGCTGTGTCGATCCTATAGCGTGAGGAGGGCAAGTGGTATCGCACAACAAGCGCCTTCTGGCCGGACTCTTGCTTTGGTACGCCATCCTCTCTCTCTGGACGGCCTACGCGCCGGCCGATCGACAATTCTGGTTGCTCTCCAGCATCCTTCCGGGCCTTTTTGTGCTCGTCCTGGTCGGCACGCACCGTTTGCTGCCCCTGTCGCCGGCGTCGTACGTCTTGATCACCGTGTTTCTGACTCTGCATACGATCGGCGTGCATTACACCTATGCGCAGGTTCCCGCAGGAGCCTGGTTGGAACAGGCGGTGCATCTCGGGCGCAATCAGTATGATCGCATCGTCCACTTTTGCTTCGGCTTTTTGCTCACCTATCCTATCGAGGAGTTGTTCCGCCTCAGCGTGCCGCTTCGCGGCTGGCTGTTGTACTATCTCCCCGTCATGACGGTCCTCGGCCTCAGCGGTCTCTGGGAAATCATCGAATCATGGGTGGCCCGGGTGGTCCATCCCGAACTAGGCATCACCTATTTAGGGTCTCAGGGAGACGTGTGGGACGCGCAAAAAGACATGGCTGCGGCCATGTATGGCGCACTGCTGTGCACGGGGGTCCTTCTCCTGTATCGGAGAATGCGTATAGAGGTCTCACCCTCGGTCGCCGATTCTCCGCGCTGAGCGCAATCGGGATCAGACGTGAAGAGGAACAAGCTGCTCGTTGGGCTCTTGGTGTGGTACGGCCTGCTCTGGACGGTGCTTGCCATCGCGCCCCATGATCGGCAGGACTGGCTGCTGGAAAACCTCTTGGCGCTTGCTGCCGTCCTTAGCCTGGTGTCGACCTACCGTCGATTTCAATTCTCGACGCCGTCGTATTTCCTGATCACTGCCTTTCTCAGCCTCCATGCCATTGGCGCCCATTACACCTATGCGGAAGTCCCATTCGGGTACTGGTTGCAGCAAGTGTTCGGACTCTCGCGCAACCCGTTCGATCGGTTGGTCCACTTCTCGTATGGGTTGCTCCTTGCCTATCCCTTGCGAGAGTTGTTAATCCGGTTGGCTGGCGTCAGTAGCTTTTGGTCCTATTATCTTCCGGTCAGCGGCACGCTCGCCCAAAGCGGATTATTCGAGATCGTTGAAGCGATGGTCGCCCATATCGTGAGTCCGGAGTTGGGCGCCGCCTATCTGGGCACGCAAGGCGACGAATGGGACGCGCAAAAGGACATGATCGCGGCCTTATCCGGCGCCTGTTTGTGCATGGCGATTGTGTGGATCTCTGCTCGGGCAGGTTGGAATACCGAGCAGGGCCGGCCCGCCTAACGGCACCGGCCCTGCTACAGCAGAGTCTACTTCTTGACGATCTCGAGCAATTCCACTTCAAAGAGCAAAGTTGCTCCGGGCTTGATGGTCGGGGGTGAGCCGCGATCGCCGTAGGCGATCGCCGAGGGGCAGACGAGCTTGCTCTTTCCTCCGACCTTTATGAGCTGCAGGGCTTCCGTCCAGCACTTGATAACCTGATTCAGCGGAAACGTCGCCGGCTCGCCGCGTTTCACGGAACTGTCAAACACTGTTCCGTCGATGAGGGTACCATGGTAATGCACTTTGACGGTGTCGGTGGCCTTGGGCTGCTCACCCTTGCCTTCTTTCACCGTCGTCACGATCGCGCCTGATTCGGTTTTTTTGGCGCCCGGTTCCGCCGCCGCCTTGGTCAGAAACGCCGCTCCCGCTTTCTTCTCGACCTCTGCCTGCGCCGCCGCACGCGTTTGCTGGACTTGATTGACTTTAGGGCCGTAGGTCTGAAGATCGACCTTGGGGGTCTTTTTCAGAACGCCGTCGATCATGCCGGCCCTGACGAATTCCAGTTCGGATTCGGTGAGTGCAAACGAGGCGAGCGATTGGCTGATGATCAAGCCAAGAGCATAGAACGTTTTCTGATCGTCGGTGGAAGGGTCCGCCGCGCCGGCGGTCCATGCTGACGCACCGGTCAGCACAAGAATCATGATGAAGGTCGTCACGATGCGCATGCAAACATCCTTTCTGTAGGGGAGAATCTGAGGCGACT
>DASTQE010000262.1:0-2633 GCA_035761895.1 Nitrospira sp.
GTGATCATGAAATCGGGCAAGACGGAGATGGACGGCTCTCCGGGCAACACCTACTTTTCCCGTGAAGAAGCAGAACAGGCCGCGCTCTCAATGGCCAGGATATTCATTGACCAGTGTCAGCTCGACAAAGACCCGTTAAGCGGTTGACGGTCGGGCCACTGCCTCACATCTCACCGCTCAGTCGAACACCTGAACCCGCCGTCCCGTATCACGCCGGGGACAGCATGCGGATTTCGCGCTGCGGGAACGGAATCTCAATGCGCGCCGCGCGGAATCGTTCAATGATGGCCTGGGGCATTAGCTAGTCGCGCGTGTTCGAGTGAAGGTGTACGCTGAAAAGATCGTCGACGATACCCCGCCTCATTCCCTATCCATACCTGACCAATCGGATTGAGCCTCGGTTGAGATGGTCAGTGTCCCAAGTTGACAGATTAATGAAGGAGGACGTTCCAATGAAACACATTCGTTACGCAACAACGGCGACAACCCTGTCCCTGGGCGCACTGTTGATGGCCGGCACTGTTCCCTCCGCCATGGCCGAGAGGGGATTTGGTGCCGCACAAGAACGCTCTGACCGCCAGAAAGAGGTGCGCGGTCCCTCGAGCAGAGAAGAGGCCACGAGCGAAGCGACGGAAAGCCGCCTTCCCGGCCACCGGCGTGTCACCGGCCACATCAAGGATATCCGTGGTGATCAAATGGAGGTGGCCATCGGGAATCTTCAATCGATGTCGGTGCCGCTGAAGATGGCGACGGACAAAGAACAAACTTTCAAGCCAGGCGACGAGATCGTCATCACCTTGAACGATCACAATGCCATCGTCGACTATCATCACCCTGAGGAAGCCTCACACCACCAGGTGATCCGGGGCAAACTAACCACGCCCCTCACCGTCGGATTGGATAAAGCGGTGGTTGAAACGGATCAGGGCACCAAGACGTTTCTGGTGGCGGAACAGGCCAAAGGAAAATTGACGGCTATCCCGGTCGGCGCGGAAGTGCTGTTCATGGCGGATGAGACCGGCCGTCTGGTCGACGCGCAGCTGGCCAGCGCCGACGCAGTCCACCAATCGGCGCTCAACAACAAAGCCCGCATCAAGGGCGCCCACGCGCAGCTGCGGGCGGTGTATCAGGGCAAAGCCGGCGAAGACCGCATGAAGATCACCGAGGACGGTCAGATGCGCGAAGTGCCATTCCGGGCTCCACTCCGCAAGCTGGACCGCCTCCAGGCGGGGCAGGAAGTCGTCCTCCTGATGGATGACGCAGGATATGTCATGGAGATTACCACTCCCGACATCACACCGACTCGATAATCGATGGAGGAGTGCTCCTTCGCCGGCTTCGTGGCATAGTTGGTCGTTGGACTTGTGGGGAAGGACGACGACGTGGTGGCAGTCTCAGCCGTGCCGGAGCCGGCAACGGCGTATCAGCATCGCAACGTTGAGGGCCTGATACGCCATGCCGAAGAGGGCGGGCGGCTCGGACCCGTTCAGCAGCTTCGCTCTTCGCTTAGAGGATCACTTCGCAAGGTTGCAGAAAGACCTTGAGCGGGACTTCCTGGCCATGATTGGCTTCAAGCACCCTCAGGTATAGCTGCTTGATCGCATCTGCCAGCGCTCCCACGTGCTGATCCTCGAGGGCGACCATGAACGACACATTGCGATCGGTCCAGCTATGCTCCGAGACAGATCCCGACTGTCCTTTCCCGCCCAGCCCGGATGCCACTGTGTATCCTTTTACGTTGAGATCGTTCAACACGCGGCGGATTTCGCCCTCCAACGTATCGCGGCAGATAATGGTCAGCATCTTCATGGCGTCCGACTCTTATCATCCTACATCATTTCGTCTTGTCAACCATTCCCTTCCGAGATAGTCCCGGAGCAAGCGACCACCGCCTAAAATGGTCCCTCCGAACTCGCTTGTTCCTCTTATACGGGGCAGCCTGGATCAGTCCAACCGTGCGCGCGTTTTGTTTTCATCTTCCAATCGGCTGGACGTGGAGACACCTGCGACTTGCGAGGGGTGCACGGCGCCGCGGCTGCGGTCGATATTTAGCGATGGCGAGACGCACTGTTCGCAGGTCCGTTCCAATGATCCTTCCAAGCTTGCTTGTACGGCTTTCCTCAGGGTGGGCTAGGTTGCTTCCAACTGCGCGCTTCAACGAGCACCGCCTATCTAAAAATACGATTGGTCTGGTGTGCGCGTTGGGCGAGCAAAGGAAGCCGCCTAGCCTACCCATTCACCCATTTGCGGAGCCAAGCAACGTGCGGCCGTGCGGCTTTACCCATCGCTGAGCAGAGGCGACCATCCACCTTCCCTCACCTTCCTTCAATCCGCCACCCCTTTCCATACGGATTATTCGGCGAGTCATATCTAAACGGGTTCCCGGCGCCAAACTGGTTGTTGAGCGAATCCGGCGAGAACGGCGAACCGTACCGTCCGAACTGGTTTGCGGTCGAATCCGGATCGTACGGATTGGCACTCAGTTTGCCCCGATAGTTTCCCTGCTGGTCGTAGAGTCTGGGCGCGTCGGTCGCAAACGGATTTGTCGCAGATTGATTGCTGAATGGACTGCCGTAGGGGCTAAAGGGATTGTTGATGCCGTTCGGCGCGAACGGACTCCCCTTGCCGAACAG
>DASTQE010000263.1:0-6422 GCA_035761895.1 Nitrospira sp.
CGCCGTGCTCGCGGTCCTAGCCGAATTCGCCGGGATCCATGGCGAGGAATTCCGGAGTCCGAGAAGCCCGGGGGTAGCGTCGCGCAGCAGGCCGAGAGGCTCGGCGCCAGATCCTGGTCAGCCGTCGAACAGCACGGCCCCTAGAACCGTAAGGCTCGAAAGGCCATTGATGCTGTGACCTACCGGCTTATGATCGCGTTGGTGTACCAGGGGGGGAGGGGCGCAGCATGGTTCACGTCACACTGGTGGCGGTGGGGACGGGCTGGCGTGGCCTCCTGCCTCTCGCCACGACGTCTTCGGCTACTGCCGAAACGGCCCCGAAGAAGATTGATGCCGGCGTCGAGTCGGCGCCTGACCAGCGCGCCGCGCAGATCCCAGACTGCGTGCGAGTGCGCGATCCGCTCAGCCGTCGCGCCATCGAGCGGAACGAATAGAAGCTCCGATGACGGTGGCGCCGCGCCGCCTGCGTCATCTGCCGATGGTTGCCGGTCTTCGAAGTTAGGTGTCGCAATGGCAAAATTCCTCCCTCTTATATTGTGCACCGTGCTGCTCAATGCCTTATCCCAAATTTTCATGAAACATGGAATGGCAATCGTCGGCAAATTCGAATATTCAGCAAGCCATCTCCTGGTCCTTCTGTCGCGTGCCGCTACCAACCCTCTTATAATTATCGGTTTGGCGACGATGACAATAAGCATGTGCACCCATCTCCTGGCTCTGTCCCGATTCGATGTCAGCTTTGCCTTTCCGTTCTTGAGCATTGCCTACATCATCGTCGCGGTCTACGGCGCGCTCGTTCTGGGAGAAAACGTCTCGGTCAGCCGCGCGATCGGTATTTGCCTGGTGTGCTTCGGCACCGTGCTGATCGCCAGGAGCTGAACGGTCGAGGCATGCACCATCTGGTGGTAGGCGGCAACGGCTTTCTTGGGCAGCATCTCGTGCGGGCGCTCTCGGCCGAGGGCCACTGCGTGTCGGTGGTCGATATCGCTAGATCAGATCATGAATTGTACGGGAAGGTACCGTTTCACCATGCCGATTTAACCGATCCCAAGCAGTTAGCAAACCTACCGCGTCAGCGCGTCGATGTCATCCACCATTTGGCGGCGAAGCTCATAGTGCCGAACTATCCAAGAGTGCGGAGACGCGAATATTTTTGGGCTTGTATTTTCTCGGGTACGGAGAACCTGTTGGCCTGCATGCGGTCATTGCAATGCGATAGCCTGATTTATTGGAGCAGCGATATGGTGTATGGCCCTGTGGTCTATAGTCCGCGAGACGAAAAACACCCCCGGCAGCCGCTGGGACCGTACGGCATCGCGAAGGCCGCCGCGGAGGATTTGTGTATGGCGCATCGGCAGAAGGGCATCAACGTGACGATTTTCCGGCCTCGGTTGATCATCGGCCCGGGCCGCCTGGGAATCCTGGAAAAACTTTTCAAGCTGATTCGCAACCACCTGCCGGTACCGGTGATCGGCGATGGCTCCAACTGTTTCCAGTTTGTGTCGGTCTACGATTGTGCGGCGGCGTCCGTCAGCGCGGCGGAACGCGGGGTGCCTAATGCCGAGTACAATCTGGGATCGGTGGACTCGCCGACAGTTGCGGATTTGCTCGGCGATCTGATACGGCGCGCGAACTCGAGATCGAAGCTCATCAGAACGCCGGGGTCCATGGCGAAGACCGCTCTGCGGGCACTGAACGGGCTAGGGATCGGGCTGATGGACCCGGAGCAGTTCGAGATTGCGGACCAGGAGGTGAGGTTGGACGTGTCGGCGGCGCAACGTGACCTGCACTGGCACCCAAGGTACGACGATCGGAACATGATGGTGGCCGCTTACGAGGCGTACCTAAAGCGGCCGTCCGCCTGGGGCGCGACATGAGCGGGCGTCTATGCTAATCGGCTTGCCCATCTGAACCAAATCACAGTGCCGGGATAAGGCGTCCGCACGGAATACGCCTCAGCTCACAAATGTGCAGGCGCTGCAATAGCGCTTCGTCAGGGGAGGGGAGAGTATCACGCAATGATCCTGTCGAGACGCACGTTCCTCAGGCTCTCTGTGGTAGGTGCCGTCGGCGCTACGACAATGCTACTGGCAGCCTACAGCGCGGAAGCCTGGCTTCGGGCGCCACTCCGGGCGCTGTATGCTCGGTTGCGGTCTCCGCGTCTCGAGGATGCGCCCACGGGCCCGCTGAGCGTCGAAACCCTCAACGCCTTGCTCGCGGCGACGACAGCCCTCGCTGGCGTGCCGGTGCAGCTCGCGCATTACGAGGATTTCTTTCGCTGGCGCGCTGAGCACCTACCCGGGTACAAAGCCCTTTACGAGCAATTCGCCGCCGCCCTTGCCCGTCGGGCGAGGCGATCTGCGGGGTGTGCCTTCGTCGGCTGCAGCCGACAGATGCAGCAGAAAATACTTGAGGAGCGGCCCCAACTCCGCGGCGGCGATGGCAGGTGGCACAAAGCGCGCGTCGCCGTGCTCGAGCGGGAGTGGTTGCGTTTCGACCAATACATCGTTCGCGACATCCTCTTGCTGTTCTTGAGAACTGACGCCTGGATCTCCCTCGGGTATGAGGCCTGGCCGGGCACGCCGCGTGGCCTCGAGCGCTATACACAAGCCCCGAGCCAGGCACGATAGATCGCATACTGTAGACAAGCGGCAACCGAAGAGGCTCTTATGAGTGAAAGCACCGTGGCAATCGTTGGCTCGGGTATTGTCGGAACGACCATGGCATACCACCTGGCCAATAAAGGAATTGATGTGGAGATCTTCGAAAAGGGGCCTGACTACCCCTACCCGCATGACCGTCAGTTTCGCGAGAAAATCCTTTATCTGTACGACAACCCGGCCTACCGCATTCCTCAAGATCTGCAATATCTGACACTTTCGGGCGACTACGCGCGCGATCTCAATTCCGAGCGCGTCATGGTGGTGGGCGGCAGCGCCACCGTCTGGCAGGCGATCACACTGCGCATGCTGCCCCAGGACTTCAAAACGCGCAGCGCGTATGGCTATGGTGACGATTGGCCCCTGGCCTATGATGACCTGGAGCACTATTATGGCAAGGCGGAGGCCTTGCTCGGGGTATCGGGCACGGATGCGGACAACCCCTTCGCGCCCAGGCGATCCAGCCCCTATCCCCTGCCCCCGTTCGCATTGAGCTATGACGATGCGATCTTCGCCCAACGATTGCAGCAGCACGGGATTGTGCTGCATACCACGCCCCAGGCCAGGACGCGCGCTGCGTATGAGGCGCGGCCGGGGTGCATGAACTTCGGCACCTGTCGCGTCTGTCCCATCGGCGCCCGCTACTCCCCTAATTACCATCTCCTCCGCGCCATCGAAACCGGGCACTGCAGAGTGCATAGCAACACGTCCGTGCGCAAGCTCGTCGTCGATGCGACCGGACGGGCCAGAGCCCTCGTGTATCAAGGCAACGACGACGGGACCGCAAGGGAACACGGAGCCAAGGTCATTATCATTGCTGCCGGTACGCTGGAGTCGGCGCGTCTGCTCCTCTTATCGGGGAGCGAGCGTCATCCTGACGGCTTAGGCAATGACGGCGGACATGTCGGCCAGCACCTCACGCTCCACCACCTGTGGTCAGGCAGCCTCCATTACAAGGAGCATTTCCAGCCCAGTCGATTCGGTGGGTATACGGCGCGAAGTCATCAATTCCTCGACCCCCCGAACCGCGGGAAGCACGGCGGGGTGGTGATCGACTTTTCGAGCCAACTATTTGCTAACAGTGTGGTGTTCCATACTGACGTCCCGGAGCCGTCGCGGACGGGCTCACAGGTCGTCGACTTTTTGAACGCGCGGCGGCAGTGGCGTGACATCGTCATGCAGGCGGAATCCACCCCGGGTCCGCAGAAATACGTGGCGCGATCAACGCAGCGCGACCGCTTTGGCGACCCCTACGTCCATGTGCATTACGAAGCCACGGCCTTGGACCATGAGACCTATCGCTTCGGGCGCGAACTCTTCGACCGCGTCATGGCCGCCACGGGTGCCGACGAAGGAAAATTCGCCAGCACGAATCATTTCACCTCTGGCCACCATCACATGGGCACGTGTCGCATGGGACATGGCGTGCGGGACAGCGTCGTCGACCAGTTTGGCAGGATTCACGGTACTCCCAACCTCTTCGTGATCGGCGGCAGCAACTTCGTTAGCCCTGGCGCCGTCAACCCGACCCTGACCATGGTGGCGCTGGCCATCCGCAGCACAGACTACATCGTGGATCGGCTTTTGTAATGTCGCAGGCGAGATCGGCGATGGCCTTCCTGGGGCCTTTACGATCGAGAGCCATTGCCTCGGTGCTGGCATTGGCTTTGATCTGCGTGCCGCTGACGCTAGGAGCGCTTTGGGCCTTCCCTATTTGGGATGATGCGTGGATCTGGCTGCTCCTCAACGAGCACGGCACGGGCGCGATCACGACGACCTGGGTCGATCGACCGGTCATGGGAACCGTCTGGTCCCTCCTCGCTACGACCGAGCCTGCCTTCTGGCGATCCGCGCTCGTGGCGCAGGCCGTTCTCTGGCCAACGCTCGGCATATTCTCAGGCATCCTCTGGAGCATGCTCTTCCCGCGATTGCGCCAGTACGCGGTGGTGGTCGCCTGCATGACGCTAGCGCCGATCGTCTGCAGGGTGCAGATGGTGACTGCCACTATTGCACTCGCCCATCTGCTGAGCGTTGTCCCCAGTTACGGCGCATTTCTGTTGTTGCTCCGTTTCGTCAGGGGCGACGGCCGTTTTGGATGGGCGGCGCTCGGGTTGAGCTTGCCGCTGCTCGGGTTTGGCATACTCGTCATGGAATACGCACTGCCGGTCGTGATTGTGATCGTGACATTCTTGCTGTGTTATGCATGGCGTGCATCCGATCCTGCCACCAGAACTCGTGCCTGGTGCGCCATCTTGTGCTCAGCCCTGATTGCTGCTGCTGCCTATGCCACTTTTCTCCTGACGGCAGATTTCAGTCCCCGACGCGGAACGGTCAGTCCGATGTACGTGCTCACCCTCGGCGAAGCACATCTCGTCCGCTTCCCTTTCAGATTCGTGGAAGGTATCTGGATGAGTATTGCAGGTGGGATTGTGAACGCGATGGGAGGAGTAACACTGGCCTCAAGGTCAGGCGTTGTGGCTGCCGCATACGGCGCGCTTGTGGCGGGCCTGCTGTTCTACGGCTGCCGGAATCCTCCGCATGTAGCGACCTCTGCGGCGACGGATGCGATCGGCACGCGACCTGTGCTCCCGCTCGGCGCAGCGTTCGTGGCCGGCATCCTGCCCACCGTGGCCATGGGTCGCATCCCTTGGAATGCCGCCGACGGGATGTCCTCGCGCTTTGAGCTCCCCCTGCTCCCGGTTACCATTGCGCTCATCGTGCTGATCAGCCTGAGTTTGGTTCGCCCGCGCTTCTGGGCTGTCCCTATTCTCCTGTTTGGCTTTATTGCTGGAAATGCGACATTTACAGAGGTGTGGTCGGCTATTCGCGAACGACAAGAGATGTCGACCCTGGGCGCGGCTCTTCAACCCTATGTTGCCTCCAAGGACGGTTATACCGTGGCCGCAGTGGTATTACCGGAGCGCAGCTTGGGTCCGCGGCGCGACTATGAGGTCACGGCTCGGCTGGCAGCGACATGGCCTCCGGAATTGCGCAGAAGATTTTGGGCGTTCCGCTTTGGAGGGGTTCGACCCTTCGCTCGGGATGAATACGAGGCAGAGGCGGTCTTTGGGTCGCGGGGTGACTGCACGCCCCCACGAGAGATCAAGAAGGATGTCAGGCATGTGACCCGGGACGGCCCCTTGGACCAGCTGCTCTGGGTTAGCCGAACATCTAACGAAGAGATCTCCATCGAACCCTATTGCCTAGAAGGTCGGAACGAACACCTGCTTTTCCCCCAGCCAGGCTCGCCCAAGGTTGAGCGACCCTGAGGGAAGATAAGATCATGCGGAGGCTGCTGGAAAACCCTACGCTAACGCTAGCAGCCTGTCCGAGAAATAGCCGATTGTTGTGGCGAATCCGGTGTGATTCAGAGTTACCCGCGAGTGGCCGCTCGTGTCTGTCGAACCCGAAAGGGCCTTAGCAGGGTGCCGCCAGCGCCCGGGCAGCGCACTTGGCTTGGCGGCGATGGCCGTTCGGAGCCACGAGGTCCCTCGCCCCTGCTCGCATACCTCCTCATCATGCGGTCGAACGCCGGCGTGGTGGAGGTTCGGTGGTTCAGCGAACTCCAGCGAAAAGAATGTTTGGAGCGAGTGTCGGGTAGCCGGGCAGGCCTTACGGCCCGCCCAGCCCCCTCAGAACCGTACGTGCAGGTTTCCCCGCATACGGCTCAAGCATCGGCCAGCCTGTTCGAGGCCGACCGCAGGGATCGTCGTAAGCGCTGTTGTCAGGCCACCCGGTGGGCTTGGGCGTAGGCCCAAGGCA
>DASTQE010000264.1:0-11505 GCA_035761895.1 Nitrospira sp.
AAGTCAGATTGTGCCGACGTTGGAGAAACAAACGTACTGAAGGCTGGCAAGCCGGCTCAGTCATTGAAACAAGGGAATCAATTCAATGGAACGCAACGAGGTGCAAACCCTGCGAAAGCTGGAATTAGTGGTCAATGGGCTACTGATCGCCGTGGCCTTGCTGACGATAGTGGGCGTCGCCTGGGGCCTGGATACGCAGGACATTATCACGCCGCCCTTTGCCTCGCGCCACTAGCCTGCGAAGCGCAAGGACGGTAGCTGCAGTACAGATGAAGCACCTACTCACCATGCTGATGTCTCGGGCCGGCGAGCGCATATTAGCTGATCGCTCGGAGGGAGGGGCGCGCTCCTCGACGACTAAACTTGAGGAGAGACGTCATGCGCCATGGGAGGAGCCACAGGAACACTGGAGCACTGTTTGTCGCAGTTGTGATCGGCGTGGGACTCGCTGTTTCTGGTGTCTGGCCGGCTTGAGCTGAAGAGGCGCAGCCGACCGGCAATATGGTCCTTTTCAAGGGCGGATTCGTCGGGTTCAACAGCAATCGGGGAGGGGAATTTTTCACTGACTGCGGCCTGGCTTCCACTACCTGCGGTCAGAACAACAGCAGTACCGGCTGGTATGTCGGCGCCGGTCTCGACCTCGTGTTGTCGAAAGATGCCTGGGGCATGATGAGCAAAACCTGGGCAGTCGGTGAAATCGGTCTTCAATTCAACCGCATTAGTTCCAAAACGGTGCTCGGCGGCGTGAGCGCAGCGACCGGGCCGGCGGCCAACACGCAGTTGACCTCAGTCACCATCGACGTCGCGCCGAAAATCAAATTCATGGAGGACAGTAAATTCCGTCCCTGGATCATCCCGCTCGGGTTGGACATCATGGTGATCAGTCCGCCCTCCAATCAGACCCAATATTTAGACGTCGGCGTGCAGTTCGGCGTGGGCGTGGAATACGAAGTGTGGAAGGCCTTTAAGGTCGGACTAGACGGCCGCTATCACCTGATGGCCAACATGACTAACACGAACAACAGCTATGGGCAGGTGGGTCCCTACGTGGGAATCAGTTTCTAAGGTTCCTCAGGTGTGCGCAGTGTGGACGCCGATGAACCTCGTGATCCACCGGTACCTGGGCAACTCTGATGCGGTGTAGGCGCTAGACCGACACATTCATATCTCAATTTCTGCTCTTGTACTACCCCTTTGTCGCTTGCTATCCTCGCGGCTCCTTTACTGCTGATACAGAAAATAATTGCGAACTGGCATTCGGATGTCGTGCAGGATCCATCGGTACAGCCGCTCTGTTTCTGCTCGCCCGACCCTCCGGACCACACTTTTCTGAAGTAAGCACTCAAGCACATTTTCACCGTCAGCAACAGGCACCTGCCCTATATCGACGACAGGGACGTACTGCGAGATGCCGGCCGACAATAGGAAGACCAACATGCCCGTCACGACAAAGAGTAATGGAGTATCTTCGGAGCCGTCCGGCGGCATGGATGAGGCGCCATGCGCATCCTGATGGTTGAAGATAACCCTGGCGATGCCAGGTTGTTGCGGAAGCATCTGCTTGGGGATCGTAGCCTCGTTGAGGTGTTTCAGTTGGTGCATGTCGACCGGCTCACGCCCGCATTGGAGTCTCTCGACCAGGGTAGCTTTGACGCCGTGCTGCTCGATCTTTCTCTTCCGGACAGCCAGGGCATCGAGACGCTCACCAGAGTGCATGCAGCAAAGCCGAGCATGCCGATCGTGGTTCTGACCAGCCTTGATGACGAGGTGTTGGGCCTTCAGTTGCTTCAGGCCGGTGCGCAGGAGTACCTCGTCAAGGCAGAGATGACCGCCTCTCTCCTGCGGCGTTCTCTGCGCTACGCCGTTGAGCGCAAACGTGCAGAGGTGCACCTCAGAAGGAGCGAACTCTTCCTCGAATCCATTGTAGAAAACATCCCGCACATGATTTTCGTGAAGGACGCCCACCAGTTGCGTTTCGTGCGTTTCAATAAGGCCGGAGAGGAACTGCTTGGACATACGCGCCAGAACCTGATCGGAAAGTCTGACTACGACCTGTTTCCGAAAGATGAGGCGGATTTCTTCACGGGCGCCGACCGCGACGTCCTCAGGAATCGGGAGCTCCTGGATATATCTGAAGAACCCATTCTGACCAAGGGGAAAGGGCTGCGGTACCTCCATACGAAGAAGATTCCGATTCTTGACGAAAGCAGCCAGCCCCTCTACTTGCTCGGCATTTCCGAAGACATTACCGAGCGCAAGCGTGCGGAGACCCAACTGCAACGGTCGTTTGAACTCCTGCGCACTCTCTCTCAACGGCTGGATGTGGTGCGAGAAGAAGAGCGGACACGGATTGCCCGGGAGTTACATGACGAATTGGGCGTCCGCATGACCTGCATGAAGATGGATCTGTCCAGGTTGCTTGCCATGATGCGAGAGTCGCTGTTCCCAAGAGAGAAGATGGAGGAGAAAATCCGCTCGATGAACGCAGAAGTCGATGCCACGATTGCTGAAGTGCAGCGGTTGGCGGCGGAACTGAGGCCTGGGGTGCTCGATGATCTGGGCTTGATGGCGGCGATTGAATGGCAATGCCAGGATTTCGAGCGGCGGAGCGGGATCCGCTGCTTATGCGAGGCGGCTTTTGATGAAATCAAGATCAGTCCGGCGCGTGCCACGGCGGCCTTCCGGATTTGCCAGGAAGCGCTGACGAATATCGCGCGTCACTCCAAGGCGACGTTTGTCAGGGTGCTGGTGAAGGAAAATGGGGACGATGTGTTGATCGAAATTCAGGATAACGGCACGGGCATTCCGCCAGAAAAGCTGAACGATGCAGGCTCACTGGGTCTCCTGGGCATGAAGGAGCGTTCTATGGCGATCGGCGGCAGACTGGACATCGCCGGGTGGCCCGGGAACGGCACCACCGTGACCTTACGATTACCGTGCGAAGGGGCGTAAGAATCTTGCCTCAAATCGTCGCCGGACGAGCGCAGGTGTGCGAGGTCAAGGAGAGCCATCCACAAAGGACGAACATGCTTAAGATTCTGATCGCGGATGACCATTCCATTTTTCGCCGCGGCCTCAAAGATTTGCTGTCTGACGGTCTGGGAGCCGTGACCGTCGGAGAATGCAGCAATGCCTTCGATCTTCTTCAATTGGTCAAGCAGAAGAAGTGGGATGTCGTCATCTTAGACATCGGCATGCCGGGAACGACCGGGACCGACGCGCTCCTTCAGGTGAAGCGTCAACGCCCGTTGCTACCCGTGATCATGCTGAGTATGCATCCTGAGGATCAATATGCCGTACGCATGTTCAAAGCGGGAGCGAATGCGTATCTGACCAAGGCCAGCGCTCCCGAAGAGCTCGTGACGGCCATTAAAAAAGTGCTTGGAGGGGGAAATTATGTGAGCCCCTCCCTCGGTGAGAAGCTTGTCCACCTGTTTCATCGGGGGGAAGAACAGCCGGCGCATGAACTCCTCTCAGACCGCGAATTCGAAGTCATGCGTCTCTTATCCTCTGGGAAGACCGTCTCACAAATCGCCGAGAGCATGAATCTCGGCACGACCACGGTGAGTACCTATCGTGCGCGCATCCTTGAAAAATTGCATCTCAAGAATAACGCTGAACTGATGCGCTACGCCGTTCAGCAGGGTATCGCCTAGCCCTCTCAGAGTCAGGCCGTCCTGTAGTCCTTTGCCTGTCGTTGGAATTAGGACGTCATAATCATGGTCGCATTGATAGTGCGACCATGCGCTCTCCGCTATAAGTCACACCAGTGTTGTGCTTGAATTTGCCCCCTCCGTCTGTAACCAACCAGATGATCAAAGAAGCGGTGAGAAAGGAACGAGCCACGATGAATACAATGACCGCACAATCTGCGATTCGAATGCACTTGATTCAGGAAGGACCGTGCACGCTCGAGAGTCTGCTCACCCGGCTGTCTCAATTTTCCTGGAGCGAGATTTTTAGTGTCGTCGATCAGCTCAGCCGAGAGGGGAGCCTCGTACTTCGTCGTCCAGCCCGCTTTGGATATGAAGTCTCGATACCAGCGAGCAACCTGAGTTTCGAATCTGGCCGGCCCGGCGGAACACAATCTTTTCTCCCTCTACCGCAGGAACGCCGTCGTGCATCGCACAAGGAGGGACAGCCATGAGGCCGACGTTTGAAGGGTCCCGAATGGCCGGTCGAACCTGGTCGATCGTGTTGGGGGGCGGTGATGGCGGTCGCATGACGGACTTCATTCAACGCTGGTTAGGTTATCCCCGACCGAAACAATATTGTACGTTTGTCGGAGATCGATCACTGTTCCAGCACACCTTGGACCGCGCCTCCGCGTTATGCCGTCAGGAACATATCGTCGCACTTGTGGCACGGGAGCACGGTCAAGAGGCATGGTCTCAGTTGGAGGCGCGGGGTGCGGGGACAGTTTTGCTGCAGCCCAGAAATCGTGATTCAGCCGCCGGGATGTATCTGTCATTGACCTATCTCAAAGCGAAAGATCCTCATGCCACGGTCGTCATCTATCCGTCAGATCATTTCGTGTACCCGGAGACGAGCTTTGTCGTTGCGGTCCACCGCGCGCTGTGCACACTCGAGTGGCTTCCCGACCAATACATTGTGCTGGGTGTGCCTCCTGACCGGCTTGAATTGGACTATGGCTGGGTTGTGCCGGGAGATCCAATTGACGGGGCCGAGCGGTATCAGATCCGCGCCGTCAAGACATTCGTCGTGAGACCGACCGTTGTGCAAGCCGATGCTGCATTAGCGGGAGGGGCGTTGTGGAACACCTCCGTCATGGCCGCCAAGGCGGAGACGCTGTGGCAAATGGGATGGCAGTGTTTTCCTGATCTCATGCCGCGATTCGAACGGCTCAGTCGTTCGATCGGCACGTCGAAGGAAGCACAGATTCTCGACGAGATTTATCATGACATCCCCGCTCATGATCTTGTGTCCGAGCTGCTTCAGCGCGTGCCGGACCGTGCCGCGGTGATGGAAATGCACGGCGTCCTATGGAGTGATTGGGGCACACCGACTCGCATGATTGATTCATTGCGCAGGATCAGACGGGAGCCGGCCTTTCCATTGGACTGTTTGGGTCGGCCGTACGGTCGAATGACACCCGTTGGAGCAGACATTCGTGCGGCGGCCGGAGTTCGACAATAAGGAAGGAGGAGTGATGAAGTCGAAGGTAAGAACACGCGATTTCCGTGCTGCCCAATCTCGCAATGGTGATCTGGACACGGCAAACCATTCCTCAGAGCATTTCTACTCACGTGTCACCGCACTCGCGTACTCCTTATACGAGCGGCGCGGTGGTGAACACGGTCATGACGTCGAGGATTGGATTCAAGCGGAGAAAACCATTCTTGAGGGACACAATCGTGTCGCCGACAAAATGAAGGAGAGCTCGCGAAAGGTAGTCAGTGAGGCAGGGCCCGTCCGGGAAAAGACGAAACGAGGATAGCCGATGCTGTCCACAGAGCAGGAAGGGATCTCGACGGTGTCACTCGATGAGCGCAATTGTGCGCCTGCTGATCCGTGTATCGTTCCTGTGAAAGGAAAACTCAACTCAGGCATTGTGGTGTTGTCCTCGAGTCTCAAGGCGTTGTACATGAACGAGGCGGCACGCGAGCTTCTCATCAGAATGACTCGAAGAGAGAATGACCGTGCGCCCGGTGGCACCCTCCCGCGATCGGTGAATGAACTCCTCGACGAGATGCTGCCCTTGCTCCGAACGGCCAACATGGATCGTGGTTGGAAACAGCCTGAGGCCAGACGACTCTTCACGGCCCCCGACCAATCAATATTGGTGAAAGCGTTCGGGATCCATAATCGACTGGATAGCCGACAATCACTGATCGTGCTCACGATTCAAGAAACAGCATAGCTTTCAGCGTCCCCTGCTTTAGCGGCCTACGCGGTCTCTTCCTCCCGGGTTCTAAACGGCAGCAACCCCTGAGCATGTCGCATCCTGCCCCCATGAAGTCTGATGGCTGTGGCTTTTGACCCCATAAGATGACTTGCTTCGCAGCGTTCTTCCGCAGATTGTCCTGGCATGCAAATTGATCGGCTTCTGCGAAATCTAGGGGGTGACCGAGTACTCCTCAAAGTGAAACGGTGGCCTGATGAAATATGGGGTGTGCATGGGCTTGCTCGTGGTGATTGCTACCGTTGCTCTTCTCCTCGGGGGCTCAGATCCGACCGTGGCGGCCAGTGGAGCCACGGAAGCGCGCTCCGCCGATCTCTCTAACGGACGAAAAATCTTCGTCAGATACTGCAGCGGTTGCCACGGGGCGCAAGGACAAGGCGATGGGTACCCATTGCTCGGTCCAGACCCGGCGAATTTGGCGTCGCCGGCAACGAAGGCACAGTCCGATGAAGAGTTGATCCGCACCATCCATGAAGGCAAGCCCAACATGCCCGTGTGGAAATACAAGCTGTCGTTGCAGGACAGCAAAGATGTCTTGGCCTATATCCGATCTCTCTCAAGCGAGCGACGAAAGTAGGAGAAGGCCAGATGCCGGAACGTGACGACGCAACGACCAAGTCGAAGGAGGGTACGCCTTCTCCGGCGGCGGCGGGGCCCGAGTCCAAGTCGGCAAAGGACGGGCGGGTCTTCTCCGATGAACTGGAATCGATTCCGACCGTCATTCCCAGTGAAGGGGACGGCTATCGCAGAAAGGCGGGAACCGGTGCCATTGCTGAAGCAGGCCGCCAACTCACGAACGACGACCTTCAGCGCATCAATACCCGCAAAGGGCTCATTCAACTGCTTCAACAAAAGAACGTCGACCTCGAAGAGGTACGGAAAACACTCCTCTACGAGGAGGAACTGAAATGCCTCCAGGTCGAACTGGTCCGGCTCCAACGCTGGGTTCAGAGCAGCGGACGCCGAATCGCCATTATCGTGGAAGGACGCGACGCGGCGGGAAAGGGGGGGACAATCCGCCGTTTTACTGAACATTTGAATCCCCGCGCCATGCGCGTAGTTGCGCTCCCGAAGCCGACCGACCAGGAGCGCGGCCAATGGTATTTCCAACGGTACATTCAGCAATTGCCCAATAAAGGGGAAATCGTGTTCTTCGACCGCAGTTGGTACAACCGCGCGGTCGTGGAACCGGTGATGGGATTCTGCACCAAGAAAGAACATCAGCGCTTCCTGCAGCAGGTCACCGAATTTGAGCATATGCTCTACGAGGACGGCGTCACGCTCATCAAATTCTGGTTTTCGATTTCGAAAGAGGAGCAGCAGCAACGGTTCGAGGCGCGACGCACGAACCCGCTCAAGCAATGGAAACTGAGTCCGGTCGATGAGAAGGCGCAGGAACTTTGGGACAGTTACACGCGGTTCAAAGAAGAAATGTTCAGCAAAACTCACACGACATTCAGCCCCTGGATCATCGTCAAGGCCAACGACAAGCAAGCAGCAAGGTTGGAGAGCCTGCGCTACGTGCTGAATCTCCTGCCGTACAAAGGCAAGGAAGAGGCGCGAGTCCGACTGGCGCCGGATCCCAACATCGTCACACGCTATCACCGCAGAATGGACGAATTGGATCTCTGACGCGTACGCCCCGGAAGAGTTTCGAGTTACGAGAAGATCAGCGGATCACCAGCACGGGGCAGGCGACATGGTGCACGATCGCGTGAGAGACGCTTCCGAGAAGAAACCGATCCAATCCTTCCCGGCCATGCGATCCTACGACTACGAGGTCGAAGGCCTTCGAGGCGTCGGTGATGACCGTCGCCGCATCGCCCTGCACCACGCGGGTTGACGTCGTGAAGAGCGGCGGTGGTAGGCGGCGAGCACAGGCCAGGACATGCTCTTCGGCCTGTCGAACGACTTCCTCCGACCAGTTGGCGAAGGCCGCCATCGGTGAGTTCTGGAGGACTGGCAGAATCGGCACGGCCGTCAGGACCAGGGCCTCCACCGGCCTTCGGAACGGATGGCCGAGCAGCCACTCGCAGATTTTAATCCCGTCTGCCTGCCCCTCTACGGCGATCAGCACCCGGCCGACCCGCCTGGCTTGCCCTTTGACCAGCAGCGTCGGCTGCGTGGCGTGCAGGAGAACCCGGTGGGACACGCTGGTTAGCACGAGTTCGGCCACGCGCGAATGATCATGGGTGCCTACCACGATGAGATCCGCCGCGATGGATGCCGCGGTATCGAGGAGGAAACGGGCCGGCTTCCCGAACTCACAGAGTCGGTGCGGCCTGGGAATATCGTCGGGCAGCATGGTCTCCGCCCGTTCCAATGATTCGCACCCGGCTTCATACATTGATTTGCGGAATATGTCGTAGCCCTGCAGGTTGGCGGCTTCCGCCACGATGGGATACTCGAACAGTCCAAGATCGACCCCATGGACAAGCGTGACTTCATCCGGCCGATAAAGTAAACCGAGCTGTTCGACGGCGGCGAAGGCTGCATCCGACCAATCAACTCCCGCGACGACCTTCATGCGTCACCCATAAAGGCGGCTGGCCTCATCGAGGAAACACGTGCGCTGCCCGCGACTGTTTCGCCGCGCTGAGATATTCGAGGACCTCAGCATCCTCCACTTGTGCAAACGAACGATAATGGTGACCGACCGCCATGAATGGGTCAGGTGTGGCTAATACGATCAGGTCGTCGACCCGGCTTCTTATCGGCGCGAGACTGTCCTGAGGCGCGACGGGAATGGCGGCCACCAGGCGCCGCGGCGACAACTCCGAGATGGCCTCGATCGTGGCGAAAAAGGTCGCGCCGGTCGCAATGCCGTCATCGACAAGAATGATGGTCCGGTCGGCCACTGCGGCGAGCGGCAATCCGTTCCGGTAGCGCTCTTGACGGCGGGAGATTTCTTCCCTGGCTCCCTTGATGAGGGCGTCGAGCTCGGCATGTGACAGCTGGAATGCCTCGACAGCGTCCGGATTGAGATAGATGGCCCCTGTCTCGCTCAATGCGCCGATCGCATACTCAGGGTTGTCCGGCGCACTGAGCTTTCTGGTAATGAAGACGTCGAGCGGCAGATGCAGTGCGAGGCTCAGTTCATAGCCGATGGCGACTCCACCGCGCGGCAAGGCCAGTATAAGCCCGCTGGGGTCGTCGCGATAGGATTCTAGCTTCGCGGCGAGCAGCCTGCCCGCCTCTTCCCGATTACGGAAGACCATAACTTCACCGTCAGAACGGTGTGCTCCCGAGCGTGCATATCCGTTGGACCCTCTCATACACACAGGTTGATTGCAAATGCGACGGGTTAAACCCCTGGTGATGAAGACGGACGTGAAAGCTTCGAGAGGTTGAGGAGAGGGGCGGCGTGCCACATGGCGGGCTTGATCCTGTAGCGAATCGGCACAGTACGGCGAGACCACCACCTCTACATCGCTGATGTCACAACACGAATTCCGCTCACACCGTCCATGATGGCAAGGCATTGGAGTTGCACTAGTTGCACTATAGTGGGGATGGAGAAGCCGTGCCGAGCGAATGATGACCGGCTCATCAGCGGCACAGGCTAAAATTCTATTCAGCCGTTTTGATCTATAACACAGGAGGGTGCTATGAGGCGTTCTGTTCAAGTATGGCGAAGCGTGGTCGTTCCAATAGCAGTGGGCGCCATGACATTAATAGGTACGAGCATGCCGTCGGCCGTCCAGGCCGATGACGAGATGAAAGTTGAGGTAACCATTACGGACCGCGGCTTTGATGTCAAAGGACATACGACACCCGGTTCACTGACCCGGATCGTCGTCAAGAATCAAGGCACGATGACCCATGGTATTACTTCGCCCATGTTCAAAGAGGGCGTCACGAAAAAGGAAGGCGACGGGGTAGAAATCCGTGGCGAAAAGGGCAAGGGATACCGGGCGTATCATCTTGAGCCGGGGAAGACGATGACGTTGCATTTCACGAAGAAGTCGCAGCCTGATCCGGCGACCGGTATCAGCGAAACGACGCAGGTGCCCTTCTGGTGCGATATTCATAAACACATGAAGGGAGAGTTCCTCGTGGTAGAAACGAAAGGCGAAGTCGGCGGCGGCTGATGGGCCGCACGGTGCATGAGTGAACGGCTGATCGTGCGGGAGTTAGCACAGCCGCACGATCCGTGTCATTGCTCCGGGAGACCAAGTGCCCAAGCGCATCCTTATCATCCAAGGCCATCCCGACAGCGCCTCGCGGCATTTTTGCCATGCGCTGGCCGACGAATACGCCAAGGGCGCCCAGGACGCAAACCATGAAGCGAGGCACATCGAGGTTGCGCAGCTCAATTTCCCTGTATTGAGAACCAAAGAGGAGTTCGAAAAGGGCGAACCTCCGCCGGCCATCAGGCAGGCGCAAGAAGCCATTCGATGGGCGGATCATGTCGTGATTGTGTATCCCCTCTGGCTGGGCTCAATGCCGGCGCTCTTGAAGGCGTTTCTTGAACAGGTGCTGCGTCCCGGCTTCGCATTTGAATATCAACGAAGTGGTCTGCCCAAACAGTTGTTGAAGGGCACCTCGGCCCGCATCGTCATCACGATGGGCATGCCGTCCCTGATCTATCGGTGGATCTACTTCGCCCATAGCCTGCGAAGTCTGAAACGCAATATTTTGGCGTCTTGTGGCATCGCTCCCGTGAGGAGCACGCTCATCGGGAATATCGAAGGCATGAAAGACGAGCAACGGATGGCGTGGCTTGATGAGATCCGTGGATTAGGAATGCTGGCGAAGTAGCCGCGGGGCCCTAGGCAAACGAGGCAGCGTTTTGCCGGATGGCCGGCTGGGCCTGGGTCATGTGCATATGTTTCGGGGCGTACGTGCACATGGCAAACACAATGCTCCGGAACAGGAGATCTGCCGCATCCTCCATGCGGACAAAGGCCACCGCGCCCGCTGCGATCATCGCGTTAAACAGAAAGGGCGTGTACTCCGCGGATGTCCCAAGGATCACGACCTGCGGCGCAAGATGCTTGATCCGACGGGTCGCGTCAACGCCGTTGGACAGATGAGTGTCCATCAGCACGAGATCGATGGGCATCGTCTTGGCCAGTTCGACTGCCTGGTCCCCATCCGATGCTTCCGCGACAATCTCAATGAGATCGGAATATCCCTCGAGAATCACCCGGATCATTTCACGAATGGATTTGTGAGGATTGACGATCAACACACGCCATCGCAAGCCGGTTTGCGTGCCGGGCGCGTTCGCGAACGAGGACGAATGCGATTCCGAAGCATCAGCGGTTGCGATCGGCGTCGCGATTGGCATGATGAGCCCTCCTCGTCAACTCGGGTAGCTGGATTGCCAGTACGTAGCCTGTTCCAAAACTTTTCAACACTAGGGAGGTCCCTAGTCCGGCTCGCTGAGAGTGAAATAGCAGAAATAAAGAGGACAGACAACCGACAAAATTGTGCACAACCGACGATGTGAAGCGAGTCTTGGAAAATCTGATGCCAAACCTTGCGTCGTCTGTCTGCGGTTGACGACGGCCCATCGCTACCTTTGTAAGTCAAAGTCTCATGCTCTTGTAGCCTTCCGCATTGGGGCTCTGATTGCA
>DASTQE010000265.1:0-9508 GCA_035761895.1 Nitrospira sp.
CTCGTATATTCCATAAACTCCTGGATGTAGGTCCGCATCGAACAGGCCAGGGACACGGTATCCAAGTGCCGTGGATGGAGCTCGTGAGTCAGATGCCGGAAGTCGTCGAGGATGTCCCCGAGCTTGCTCTTGAGCGAGCCGACGCGGGGTGTCAAAGACGGCATGACTGATTTCACGAGTCTTTCCATGGCGCTCGCTTCGAGAATCAAGGCCGTGATGCGTTGACAATGATCATCGTGCAGATCGCATGCAATACGCCGGCGTTCCTCCTCTTGGGCGGCAAAAAGCTTGGCCATCAGTTCCTGCAGTTCAATCCGGTTCGCTTCCAACTCGAGTTTATGTTGCCGCAAGGTTTCTTCGATTTCCTTGCGGCCGGTAATGTCTTGGAACGCGATCCTAAGCCCTTCTCTGTTGCCCGTCCCACCCTTGAAAGGAACAGCGTGCACGGCGGCAAGGAACCTCCCTCCGTCCCGCTTTCTCATCTTCAAATCACAGCAGCCGGCATCCTGCTGGTTTAACCTTTTGTGGAAAAATAGGAGAGCCGCATCGCCGTCGTCGTTGGCGAAGAAGGAGTAGAAGTTGTTCGACTGGCGCGCCTGGTCGATGCCTAGCAATGAGACACCGGCGGGATTCATATCGTAGATTCTGCCCGTTACATCGACTGTGGCATATCCGATGGGAATGGATTCGTACAGTTCGCGGTAGTGGTTCCGGCTCTCTTCGGTCTCGGCCTGCATCCGCTGGAGTTCCTGACATTTCAGCTCTAACGCAAGCCGGTGCATGCGCAGTTCTTGGATCAGCGATTCTACGGGTTGCGGGTTCATCATGGGCAGCGCATGCGCGGAGCGCCGGTCGACTGTTCCGCCGTTTCACGAACTTTGGCCCGATCCGGTGGCTGTAGCTCTGCCATGGCCTAGGCCTCAGTCGCCTCTATGTCCTGCGCTACCGGCTTGACGATAGCGCCAATACAGGTTTGGGGTTCAGATTCACCAGAAACAAACGAACCTGAGAGCTCCTTGCGCGTGTGCCCTGATGGACGGCACTTTGGGCAGCCGGAAGCGGAGCTCGCTGGAAAGGCACGCCAGGCCTTCACTTGCCCGGAGCACGACCTGTCGATCCATCTTTGCAGTTCAAAGACCGCACTTGAACACGGCGCCTCCCTAGGAGACCACCGTCAGCCTGATGCGCTTGATCCCTGGCGCACTCACACTCTAGGCGAGGCTATGGGTACTGCTCCAGGAACACTCTGGCCATCAGAGGCAGACTTCCTGGCAGTTCGCGCTGGCAGACCCCTCGTCTATTTTCAACGGCAGGCCCTGTGCCATACTGCTGAAGAGAAGGGAGATCTCGGATGGACGGCAGAGCACAATTCCCGATGGAGCAATCGACTGCGGGGGAATTCAGGCGGCAAGAGGATGCCTTCCGCGAATGGGTGACGGCCGACGGCCGCTCAGGTTATCCGGCCGCACCCGGACGTTATCACCTGTATGTTTCCTTGGCCTGTCCGTGGGCGCATCGAACCATCCTCGTGCGCAGATTGAAGAAGCTGGAGCCGGTCATCGACATGACCATCGTCGATCCGATACGCGATGAGCGTGGCTGGGCTTTCCGTGAGGGACCCGGCCATTCGCGTGATCCGGCCAACGGTTTCCGGTTTCTCAGCGAGGCGTATCACGCAACCGATCCAGATTACCGCGGGCGCGTCACGGTGCCGGTGTTGTGGGATACCGTCACCAGGCGCATCGTCTCGAACTCCGACGATGACCTTATGCGTATGTTCAACCACGAGTTCGATCGATTCACCGAGAGCCGGCTCGATCTGTATCCGAAAGCGCTTCGTGAGGAAATCGATCAGTGGAATACCTACCTCTACGAGCATGTGAACGACGGAGTGTATCGCGCCGGGTTTGCGACGTCGCAAACCGCTTATGAAAAGGCGGTCCGCCTGCTTTTTGAGGCGCTCGACCGGTTGGAGCGACGCCTCAGCGACCGCCGCTATCTCTTCGGCTCAGACCTCACCGAGACCGACCTGCGGCTCTTCGTGACGCTGGTCCGGTTCGATGCCGTCTATCACGGTCACTTTAAGTGCAACCTCCGGCGGATTGTCGACTACCGCCATCTCTTCGGCTATCTCAAAGATCTCTATCAGACCGATGGCATTGCCGAGACGGTGAACTTCGACCACATCAAACGGCACTATTACGTCACGCACAACGATATCAATCCGTCGCGAATCGTTCCCCTCGGTCCGATACAAGACCTCGCCGCCTCGCATGGCCGCGAGTCGTTGGCCTAGAGGAGTCCACCGATCCAAACAGCTCTATTGCTAAATCTTGTAGGCAAAGTTATTACTATGGTGGCCGGTCCTTCGACTACCTTATTAAGTAGCAGGTTGCAGTCAAGGAAGGACAATCATGAAGATTCACCTGATCGCTTTCACGGGAGGAGTGGTGTGTCTTGCCATGGCAGCCTTGGGCACCGCGTCTGCAGCCACCGCTGCCGCTCAGTCGACCGCCGTTACATTTTCTGCGCGTGAGTTTGGATTCGACGGCCCCGATCAGATACCGGCCGGTCAAACGACGGTGCGCTTGCGCAACCGAGGGAAGGAACCCCATCAACTGCAGTTGCTCAAGTTGGATGAAGGCAAATCGCCGGCCGACCTCGTGGCGGCCCTCAAATCAAACCATACGGTCCCTTCATGGGCAAAACACATGGGGGGTCCAAACGCAGTAAATGCCGGCCAAGTCTCGGAAGCTACCCTATATCTTGAACCTGGCTCCTATCTGATCCTCTGCAGCATTCCGGGCAAGAACCATCAAAGCCATACGATGCTCGGCATGCACAAAGCATTACGCGTCATGGACACAGGAGCTCCGCCCGCCGACTTTGCCGGCAACTTCCACATGGCCATGTTCGACTATGAGTTTGTCGTGGTTCAACCGCTCCGAAAAGGCCGGCACAGCTTCTATGTCATCAATCGAGGGAGTCAAATTCACCAGGCGAGTTTCGTGCGTCTGAATCCGGGCGCCTCGACGGAAGATGTGCTCAGGGCACTCAATCGCGACACCCCTTCACGGCTGCCGGGCACACTGATCGGCGGGATGAGCGGGCTGGAGCCGGGACGCGACGGAACGTTCACGGCCGAGTTGACGCCCGGACGCTATGCCATCATGTGCCTCTTTTCCACTACCCACCCCAGTGAATCCCATGCCGCGAAAGGCATGGTCATGAACTTCACCATCCAATGACACGGGTGCCTTCACGTTCCACTGACATTGCGCAGTGGCTGCCGCTGCGCCAATCAGCGTCACATGCCCGTACGTGCGGAGGACCGGATTGTAAACTTGATAGGGCTACGGAAGGACGATGGATTGTTCGGGATAGCCGATGGCTTTCAGTGTGCCCTCCAAGACATCCACCATCAGCGGTGGACCGCAGAGAAAGACGGCGGTCCCGGGAGTTGGAGAAGGCAGGTGGCGCCGCAATACCTCTTCGGTGATCCGTCCTGTTCCCTGCGTCCAGCCTGCCGGCGGCTGCTCCAACACGTGATAGACATGGAAGTTCGCGTGCTCGCGGGCATTCGCCTCCCATTCGTCGCGGAAGATGATGTCGGCCTCTGTTTTATTGGCAAAAATCAGAAACAACTCTGCGTCGAGACCCTTCGCCAGAATCCACCGGATGATGGAGATCATCGGGGTGATGCCTGTGCCGCCGGCCACAAATCCCACACGTTTGGCCATCCCGTCCACCCAATGCCCGCCGGTATTCGGCCCGCTCATGAGCACGCTGTCTCCAATCTCGCGGTCGTGAAGATACTTTGACACGAGCCCGGTGTCGTACCGCTTGACCGTGAGATCGAAATATCCGGTGGTACCGGGCACGGATGACGGTGTATAGGGTCGCTTCACGGTGTTGTCGTTGATCGTCGCATACACATAGAGATGATCGCCGGGCAGCATGTCCAGCGTGGCGTCTTCGGGCAACGCAAAGCAGAAGGTCTTGGTATCATGAGTGTCCTGATGCACCGCCGTGAGCTCGTAGGGCGCGGGCATTTTGGTCTTGATGCGGGTGACCACCTGGCGATCCATGCGAGTATTTTACGAGGCTGATCCGTCGCTCGCAACGATGCAAACGAGGGTTTACGAGCCGGTTGGCGAAAAGACCTGGAAATGTTGAGTTTCAATGATGTCGAAGTCCGCGATCCGTCGGTACCCTGCCGCTTCCATCTCTCGCCGCACCTCCTCGGCCGCCGAGCCATGACCTAGCAACCCAGAAAAGAAGCCATGCGGATGGAAATCCAGAATCGCCACTCGTCCACCAGGCTTGAGATACCGGGTGAGTGATCGGAAATAGGCGATGCGATCGTTCATGTGATGGTAGGTGTCGCAGCTGAAGACCAGGTCCACTGGCTCGGAAAGCTTGGCATCGCCTGCCTCGGCATGGATCGGCACTACATTGTGGATGCCTCGCGCATTCATTTCTTTCTCGATGATGCCCAGCCCCGTCTCATCAATGTCGACGGCATATACGGTCCCTTGTGGCCCGATCGCTCGAGCCAAGTACCACGTGAAGTAACCACCACCAGCGCCTAAGTCCGCAACTCGAGAACCAGGTGTGATGGCCAGCTTCTCGATGACTTCCTTCGGTTTCTGCCAGGCATCTCGCGAAGGATCGTTCATGTGCTGATAGGCGAGCTTGGCACAACCGGCGAGGCACAGACAGCTGATGAGGAAGATGGCTCTGGGTCGTACCCGCGTAGTCATTGATGCGTTCCCGGGGGGTTGCGCCGCATCGTGATCATCGTCAGGAGAGGCTAGGTCGCGCTTTCTCAGCAGTCAAGTCACGCCTTCGTCGCATTGGCCAGGGAAGTCCCGAGTTTCAATAGACAGCCTGTCTGGTAGAAGGGGACAGACTGTCTAAGAGGCTAACGGTCCGTCATCTTAACCCCTCACAAACGTTACAGTCTTATTCGTGGCAAAAGGTTTGCGGCATTTCTATGAGACGGACGCAATGGCTGCGTCCCATTCCAAACCAAGGAGGCACTAATGGCGAACGCTCGCCGATATACAGCGGCCATGTTGGCCATAGTCGGATGTATTGGACTGTCTGCTGCTCCAGGCGGGGCAGCCGACTCCGCCCCGATGACTGAGGGTTCACGCGCAGCCGACTCCACGCCGATCACTGACGGCTCGAAAGTAACACTCTTGTATCAGATTACGGTTCCCGGCGATGAACGCATTGAGGTCCGGGATCTGAGCCAGTTCGTCCAGGGTCAACATCAAATGCTTCCGGCGCTCGAACAGGCGGTGTCCGGCATGCGGAGGGGCGACAAAACTGAAGTCAAGCTCAGTGAAGACCAAGCGTTCGGGGCGTATGATTCGAAAAAGAAAACCGTCGTGCCGACCAAGGAACTGCCCACGGGAGTGAAGACCGGTGACGTCATCGAGGACCGCAAGACCGGCCAGCAGGCCACTATTGTTCAAATGTCGGATACCGACGCGGTGATGGACTACAACCACCCGCTGGCAGGCAAACCGCTTCTCGTCACCCTGACGATTCTCGACGTCGATAATCCCAAGTAGTGGCGACGCGCCATATCTTTCACACCGGCACCCGCGACGACCCAAAGCGCCGCGGGACCGCCGGCGTGAAGCATCAGTGCGTCCAGCTTTTTCCTTCAGACAGCAATGGTGGCGCAAGCTCCCCTTCTTTCAGGGTTGCGGCGGCATCGGGGCATCGACCGCCTGCTTGGCCAACTCAGGATTGCGGGCGGAAATGTAAGTCAACGCTGCCTCGCGGGCGTTTTCGACGGTAAATCGATACTCTTTCCCGCGGGACACGCGCTGAGGCACTTCAACCAGTTAGTCGGCCAACCTCCCCCGGCGTGCTGTCAAAGACCAAGTAAGATCGCCGCCGACACCAACCATTCGCTCCTGGGCAAAGCCTTTTCAGATGTTTTCGAAGTTCCAAGGACTTCTCTCTTTCCATTATCAGTTGGAGATGACCCTTGGCGCCTGAAGTCGAGCCAGGCTGTCGGGCCATAGCGTGGCCGGATCTTGGTCAAGGAGGTCGTTCTCCGGCGGCAGGACCGCCCAGGCCCCTTGAAGTATTTCAAAGGCGAGTTGCCCGGAAGCCCATCCGGCATAGCCGGCAAACGCCCTGAACCTGTCCGAGGGGACGGCCTTCGACATGATGCGTTCCAACACTTCGGGCGTGCCGCCGACATACACACTGTCAAAGACCGATCGCATGTCCGGTTGAGGTTCCTTCAAGCGCGAGAGCAGAAGCACCACGTTGGGCTGAACTGGCCCGCCGGCAAACAGCCGGTGGGGCGTCCCTTTGAGCGCGGCGACGCCGGGCAATGCCTCAGAGAGTAGCATGCTCGTGGGACGGTTCAACACGAGGCCAAGTGTTCCCTGGTCGCTATGTTCGAGGACCAGCACGACCGTTTGGTGGAAGTTCGGATCACTCAGTGAGGGGCTCGCCACTAACAAGACGCCTTTCGCCACGGAGGACGGACCGGATCCCGAGCCGGCCAGCACCTGCTCGCTGGTCAATAGAGATAAGAGGAGAATGGCGAGGACGTTCATAACAGCCTGGGCGGACGTGTGGGCGGTCTTATAACGAGCCGTGGCACCCAAGTCAATGTACGGCATTCACCTGCTCGAACATGGTATGGTGAACGGGGGACGCGTCATGCGCACGATTGCTCATCTCATCGCGCTCTTCCTCTTGGCCGTAACCGTTCAGGCCTTCGCCGGCAATCAGATTTATCGTTACACAGACGATGCGGGGACGGTCACCTTCACCACCGAACTGCACTCGATTCCCGAGAAATACCGCGGTAAGGCGGTCTCGCTTCTGCCGGATGCCCCACCGCCCGTTGAGAAAAAGGCGGCCGCGATTCGCGTGGTCACCGGGAGCGGTGAATATCGCATGGGAGACCACGATACACGGACGGATGCCACGCGGATGGCCATAGAAGCCGCCAAAAGGCAGGCGCTTGAGCAAGTGGCCACCTATCTCGAGAGCGTGACAGAGGTAAAAAACCTCGACGTCACGCGCGATGAGATCCGGACCTATACCGCCGGCGTCGTCACGGTCCTCGATCAACAGACCAGCAGGCGCCTCGAGGACGACGGCGTCGTCATCCGCGTCGATTTGACTGCGCAGGTCGATCAAGAGGAAGTCATCCTCGCGATCAACGCCTTACGGGAGAATGAAAGTGCCGCATGGGAGCTCGCCTCCCTGCGCACGGAGACCGAACAACTCCGTCAACGGCTCGACGCCGCCAATCAGGCCCTGGCCACCGCCAGTACGGCGGAGTCGGTGCAAACCCTGACGCTCCAGCGTCAACAGTTACTCAATCAGATGCAAGCCGACGCGCTCGTCGCTCAAGCACTGACCGGCTATGCGTACCTGACGCCGGCAAAAGTGCAGCAAATCAACGAACTTCTGAGTCGGGCCCGGCAGCTCCATCCGTCGAATTCCCATCTGTCCGGCGTCGAGCGCTCCATGAGCGGCCGCGTTGATGCCTTGCCTCCCTCTGCGCAGCTTCCTGCGCAAGGAGACCCTCTCGGCGGACCATTTATTCCTCCGTCCTCACAGTCGCCGTTGTCCACACCGCTACCTCCGTCGCCTCTGGCGACACCGCTTCCGCCATCACCCCTCGCGACGCCCTTGCTGCAATCACCGCTCGCAACACCGTTGCCGCCGTCACCCCTTGCCACACCTCTGCCTCAATCACCGCTTGCCAAGCCACTCGGCCCCTCCCCTCTCGCCGCACCGCTTGCGCCTTCGCCACTCGCTGCACCGCTGCGCTGACTTCTTTGCCCAAGCTTGAGGGCACTCACCGGGTCCTTTCCTAGTGCACCGCCCAACACGAAACTGATACGTAACGAGATCATTCCTGGAAGGAGGTCTACTATGGCATCCCCTCAGTTGCAAGGCATGCGGGTGGCAATCTTGGCGACCGATGATTTTGAACAATCTGAATTGACCGAACCCAAACAAGCTCTGGAGGAGGCAGGCGCGACGGCCCTCATCATCTCCCCTCAGTCTGGAGAGATACAAGGGATGAAGCACGATGAGAAGGCGGACCGCTTCGCTGTCGATCAGGTGTTAGCCGAAGCGGATCCGGAGCAGTTCGATGCGGCGGTGTTACCGGGCGGAGCACTCAATGCGGACGCGCTTCGTGTCGTACCGGAGGCGAAGAATTTCATCAAGGCGATTGACCGGGCGGGAAAACCCATCGCCGTCATTTGTCATGGGCCGTGGTTGCTCGTGTCCACTGGCCTCGTCTCTGGTAGAAAGATGACCAGCTACCACACTATTCAGGACGATCTCAGGAATGCCGGGGCCGAATGGCAGGATGCCGAGGTGCTTCGAGACCGCAATTGGGTCAGCAGCCGTAAGCCCGCCGACCTGCCGGCCTTCAATCGCGAGATGTTGACGCTCTTCGCTGAGCACCAAGCCGGTCGAACCGCGAAGGCGGCGTAGGCGGTTGATATTATCAGAAAGCATTCACAGTGAATCAAGTTGGATCCAGAACAGAGTCCTACGGATCTGTGTTGGACAATAGGTATAAATTCATCAGACTAACGATTAACCTTTTCTCCCTAATCTACATATCTACGATATTTCACTGAGTTGCCTCTGGAGTAGCCTTTACATTCTGCTGATTACAGCGCTGAGATCTCTTCGCAGAAGAGGCTGGCGCATCCCTTGCTCATTCGATGCACAGGTTTCCGCAACTGTGCTCCAAGGGAGGCCCGTATCATGAATGCGCCATTCATCCGTCAGACAGCATCATTGCGGATCGCGCTCCTCTGTATGTGTTTTGTGCCTTCCTATTCATTCGCCGAGATGTATGTGGCCGGGATGGCTGGTTATACGGCTCCCAACGACTTGACCGATATCAAGGGAACAGGAGGGGCATCAGTGCTCAATCTTTCCGATTTAAGCTTGCAGAGTTCGCTAGCCTACGGTGGAAAGATTGGTTACTTCTTCCCTGCGGTTAAATGGCTGGGGGTCGAAACCGAAATATATAATACGACCCCGCATGTCAAACAGCAGCCCGCTACAATTTCCGCTTTTGGATTGACTGTTCCGGTGGGCACGCTGCCAGGCTTTCACTTGCGCGTTCTGACGTGGGGTATCAACGCGGTGGTGCGGTATCCTGGCAAAACCTTTCAACCTTATGCGGGTGTTGGCTTAGGAATGTTTTTTGCCGAAGCGAAGTTTCAGGGACAGTCCGACAATGATACTGCGCCTGGACTTAATGCCCTTGCAGGACTGCGAATGTTTGCAACGAATCACATAGCCCTTTTCGCCGAATACAAATACCATCGCGCGACATTCACGTTTCCCACCGCGATCGGGTTCGAAGCTGATTATTCAGCCAATATGTTCATGGGTGGCCTCTCTTATCATTTTTAGGGAGAAAGCGTGGGCATTTTTCTCACCAACGCAGCCCTGTCGCGCTTTTTCACCCGCACAACCCTGCGTC
>DASTQE010000266.1:0-12134 GCA_035761895.1 Nitrospira sp.
CTGATTCGGAAATTGCCGGCCGTGGAGACGCTCGGTTCCGCCACGGTGATCTGCACGGATAAGACCGGAACCTTAACGAAAAACGAAATGACGGTCACGACACTTGTCGTCGGAGAGAAAACGTTTGGGGTTGATAGCGAAGGATCTCCACTTCCAAGCCAAGCTCCTGGGACGAAACAACTGCTGACCGCCGCTGTGCTGTGCAACGGAGCGGAGCTGCAGGAACAGAACGGAGTTCGGCGGGTCATCGGTGATCCGACCGAAGGAGCGCTGCTCGTATTGGCCGAAAAATTCGGCATGGCCAAACGGGCGCTGGAGCGGGAGGCGCCGTTCGAGAGCGAAATTCCTTTCGATGCCGAGCGGAAAATGATGACCATCATCCGGCGGTCGCCGGCCGGAAATATGGCGTATGTCAAGGGCGCGCCGGATGTCCTGCTTCCTCGTTGCACCCATCGCCTCGGGCTCGACGGCCACGTTGAGCCCTTGGACGAACGGCATCGACAGGAGATACTTGCGACCAACGGGGCATTGGCAGGACAGGCGCTTCGCGTCCTCGCCGTGGCGCATCGCTTGTTGAACGCCCCTCAGGGAAAAGTGCAGGCTTCGACCATCGAGCAGGAACTGGTGTTTCTCGGTCTGGTGGCCATGAAGGATCCCTTGCGGCCGGAGGCGGTGGAGGCGGTGCGATTGTGCAGGGAGGCGGGCATCACCACGACAATGATTACCGGCGATCATAAAGACACGGCGGTCGCGATTGCCAGGGAGCTCGGGCTCTATCAGGGGAACAGCTCAGCGCTCTCTGCGCATGACCTTGACAAGCTTACGGACGAGCAGCTGGCCCAGAGGGTTGAGAGCATCCCGGTCTACGCCAGGGTCTCTGCCGAGCATAAGCTGCGTATCGTGCAGGCCTGGAAGCGCCGGGGCGCGGTTGTCGCGATGACCGGCGACGGGGTGAACGATGCACCGGCAATCAAAGCGGCGGACATCGGGGTGGCCATGGGCATAACGGGGACCGATGTGACCAAGGAAGCCTCCGATATGGTCATAACCGATGACAACTTCGCTTCGATCGCGGCTGCGGTTGAGGAAGGCCGTGCGGTCTTCGACAACATCAGGAAGACTGTGCATTTTTTGCTGTCCTGCAATGTCAGCGAAGTGCTGGTGATGCTGTTTTCCACACTCCTCGGTCTTCCGCTTCCACTCCTGCCGATCCAAATTCTCTGGATGAATCTGGCGACCGACGGCATTCCAGCCTTGGCGTTGGCCGTCGACCCCAAGGCGCCGGATTTGATGAAGCGCCGCCCTCGCCGTCCTGATGCTCGACTATTGGACGGCAAGCGATTAGTGGCAATCGGCCTCGAAGGATTGATGCTGAGTGTCATTGCCCTTGGCGCGTTCGCGTATAGCCTCTACGGTTGGCGCCAAACGGTGGAGCAGGCGAGAACAGTGGCGTTTACCGTCATGGTTGTTGCGCAGCTGGTGCATGCGTTCAATTGTCGGAGCGAGCGGCTGTCGCTCTTTCATGTGGGTCTCTTCACGAATCGGGCCCTGATCTGGGCCTTTCTGCTATCACTCGTGATGCAGGTCGCCGTACTGACCGTCCCAGCGGCCTCGGGGATCTTTAAAGTCGCGCCATTACCGCTTGAGAATTGGGAAATGATGGCCGCCATGGTGCTTCTGCCGCTGATCCTTGTTGAAGCAATGAAGTCACTTCGGCGGAGGTGATGTCGCTTTCGCAGCACCGAGCCGCCTTCCTGAACGGGGTTGACCTAGAGTGTATCTGGGTAGCCTGACTCCGCCGCCGCGGCCAAGATCAGCTGGCGCAGTGCGTGACCGGCCTGTGCTGCGGCGGACGTGGAAGAAGAAGCGGTGATGGCCCGAACGGCCTGTACCTGTGTGCTACAGACTACCAGGTCATGAACGGCTTTCGCCGGAAATGGGATTATTAGTGTAGAAGCGACGTTTGACCATTTCGGCAGTCAGGACATATCCGAAGAGAATGGCTGCCAACACCATGAGGAATGACGGAGGCATCGGAGTCAATCCCAAGGGTGCGGCGATTGGAAGCACCGGAAGAAGCAGTGTCACCATGCCCACCGCAAGTGTGGCGAGTCCGAGGGAGAGGCTGGGACGGCTGGTCACAAAAGGCCGACGAGTCCTGATCACCAGCACGATGGCCGACGCGGAAATGACGGATTCGATGAACCAGCCCGTCCGAAATTGTTCCGGCGAAGCCTCAAGGATCCAGAGCAGCGCCCCAAAGGTGAGAAAGTCGAAGACCGAGCTGACCAATCCAAAGGTCAGCATAAATTTCCGGATGAAGGCGATGTCCCATCGCCTGGGCTGATCAATGAGTTCCGGATCGACACGGTCCGTTGCAATCGTCATCTCGGGAATATCCGTCAGGAAGTTCGTCAGGAGGATCTGCTTCGGCAGGAGCGGAAGAAACGGCAGGAACAGCGACGCGCCGGCCATACTAAACATGTTGCCGAAGTTGGCGCTGGTAGCCATGAAGACATACTTCAATGTGTTGGCAAACGTCGTCCGTCCCTCGCGGACGCCTTGGAGCAGCACGGCCAGATCCTTTTCGAGCAGGACGATGTCCGCGGTGTCTTTGGCTACATCGACGGCGCTGTCCACGGAGATGCCGACGTCCGCTGAATGGAGCGCGGGAGCATCGTTGATCCCGTCGCCGATATAGCCCACCACATTGCCTGACCGTTTAAGGGCGAGAACGATACGGTCCTTCTGATTGGGTTCCACCTCGGCAAACACATCGATGTCGTTGACACGTTGGGAGAGTGCTGCATCCGTCAGACGGCGAAGATCCGATCCGGTCAAGAGCCGGGTGCTGTCCATCCCGACCTGTTCGCTGACGTGGGCCGCAACGAGACGGTGATCGCCGGTGATAACCTTGAGCGAAACCCCCAGGTGCCGTAGCGATGCGATAGTCTCCTGCATATCGGGTTTCACGGGATCGGCAAAGACGAGCGATCCGAGAAACGTCATTTCTATTTCATGCTGCTTGTCGATTCGGACGGCGTCACCCATATCTCGATAGGCGACCGCGAGCGTCCTGAGACCTTGCCGATTGAGATCTTCAAACTGGCGGATGATTTTCTCACAGCCTTCCTCCATGGTGATCGTCGAGCCATCCGGGAGTTCGGCGCGACTACAGATGGCCAGCAGGGGCTCAACGGCGCCTTTCGTAATCAGCCGATGGGTGGCGGGGGTCGCAACCAGAATGGACAGCCGCTTGCGAAGAAAATCGTACGGCACCTCGTCCAGTTTCCGATGTCCGGTCAGGTCGCAGACACAATGGGTTCGAATGGCCTCATCGAGCGGGTTCATGAAGCCGGTCTCATAGGTGGCGTTCAGGCAGGCATGCCAGAGCACGCGCTCGCTGGGACTGCCATTCACATCCAGGGCCGCCTGGAAGCGCATCGCGCCTTCCGTAAGGGTGCCGGTCTTGTCCGAACAGAGCACGTTCATGCTGCCGAAGTTTTCAATCGAGGAGAGGCGCTTCACGATCACCTTGTGTTCAGCCATCCGTTTGGCCCCGTGAGAGAGATTGACACTGATGATGGCGGGGAGCAGCTGCGGGGTGAGTCCCACTGCGAGCGCCATTGAAAACAGAAAGGAGTCGAGCACCGGCCGGTGCAGAAAGACGTTGATGGCGAAAATCACGAATACCAACAGCAATGTCACTTCAAGGAGTAAGTAGCCAAATCGCCTGACGCCTCGCTCAAACTCGGTCTCCGGCGGGCGGAGCATCACATGGCCGGCGATGCGGCCGAATTCCGTCTCCTTGCCGACATGCACGATGACGGCTGTGGCATGCCCGCTGACGACATGTGTGCCTAGGAACACGCTATTCACTCGCTGGCTGAGTGGAGCGGTCGCAGACACGACTGAAACAGATTTCTCGCTAGGATAAGTTTCGCCGGTCAACGTGGCTTCATCGATGAAGAGATCTTTCGATTCGAGCAACCGCCCGTCGCCGGGAATGCTTGACCCGGCCGAGAGACGGATCACGTCGCCGGGAACAATGTCTTCAAGCGGAACCTCGATCAGCTCTCCTTGCCGCCAGACTTCGGCGGTGACTTTGACGAGGGCAAGGAGTGAAGCGACCGCCTTGGCCGCTCCCTGCTCTTGCCAGAATCCTAACAGAGCGCTGGCCACGATAATCGTGAGGATGATGAGCGCATCAATAGGGTCTGAGAGAAATACGGACACGGAGGCCGCAAACAGGAGAATGAGCAGGAGGGGACTGCGAAATTGCGAGAGCAGCACCGCAAGCGGATGGATATCGCGATGCGCTTTGAGACGCATCGATGCCGCGCCCCTGTGCCGTTCCTGCGCCTCGTCGGATGAGAGTCCGCCCGGCCGGCTGTGGAGCAGGCCGAGCAGCTCCTCCACCGGAATGCTCCAGAATGCCGGGTGCCTGGTCATGCGGCGCCGGGACTACTCATAATGGAGTGCTTCGAATGGATCAAGCGTCTTTAAGAGCGTGGATGCAGTCCGAGGATGGGGTGTCATCGGATAGAGACGCCAACGAACATCGTCCAGCCCGAGCCTAACGCGCCAATTCGTACCGCACCATGTCGAGCAACGTGTCCAGCTCAAACGGTTTCCGTAAGATCTGTCGCGCCCCTAACCACTGTGTCGTGGCCAGGCGAATGATGGCATCCGAATCCCCGGTCATCGCAATGACCTTCACCTGCGCAGTGCTCCTCGTCAGCTCTGAGATGAAATCAAACCCGTCCATCTCCGGCATGACCAGATCGGTAATGATCAAATCCACGGATCGCTCTCGATACAGCTCAAGTCCGAGGCGGCCATTCGCGGCTTCAAATACCTGGTGATGGTCGCTTTCTAGAACGGCGCGGAGTAAAGACCGTATCGGTTTCTCATCATCAATGACGAGTATTTTCGCCATGGGCATCTCCTTGAGTTGTTTCACGAGGATCTGAGGGTGCCTCCGTAGCAGAAAACTCTCGTGCAGGTTCAATGCCATTCTCACATATCATAATGGACCTGCCCTCACTGGCTGACAGGAACAGGGCAGTCGCGTTCAGAATTGACGGGTGGATGTACCGGACAACATCGCGTACGTCTTTGTCTGTCAGGGTCTCACTGCAGGTGGATGTCTCTCACTCACCGTTTGGCCTTTTTCGCGTCCACTCGGATGTTACTCATAGTGCAAGGCCTCGATCGGGTTCAGCTTCGACGCCTTGTTTGCAGGATACAAACCGAAAAACAATCCCACCGCGACTGAAAAGACAAAGGCCGCCGCCATGGCTTGCCACGAGATAATCGTCGGCCACCCGACCATGGTCGTTAACATTCTGGCGGCCCCGATCCCCCCCAGCACGCCGAGCACTCCGCCGATCACCGTCATGATGATCCCTTCGATTAGGAACTGAAGTAGGATATGGCGGCGCTTCGCTCCGACGGCCATCCGCAAGCCGATCTCCCTTGTGCGCTCCGTGACGGAGACGAGCAGGATGTTCATGATCCCGATTCCGCCGACAATCAAGGAAATGGACGCGATGCTCATCAACATGACCATCATGGTCCGGCTGGTGCCGGCGACAGTTTTTGCGATGTCCTCCATCGTGCGGATCGTGAAATCGTCTTCCTCGGCTGTATGAAGGCGATGTCTGGTCCGCAAGAGGTCTTTGATGTCCTCCACCACGGCGGGAATGTCCTGTCTCGTGTACGTCGCCACCATAATGATGCCGACCGTGCCAAGAAACTTCGTCCCTAACACTTTGCGTTCAGCGGTGGAAAACGGCAGGATGACCAGATCATCCTGATCCTGACCTGTAACCGACTGCCCTTTGGGCTCCAGCACGCCGATCACACGGAGCGGGACGTTCCTGATACGGATCTCACTTCCGACGGGCTCTTCTCCGGCTTCGAACAGATTCTGCGCCGCCGTCTTTCCAAGAACGGCGACCTTCACGGCGGAATCCATGTCCGAGGCGGTAAAAAAGTTTCCTTGGGCGACCGGCCAGTTCCTGATCTCGGGAAACTCGGGGGTCGTCCCCAACACGATCGTGCTCCAGTTCTTGTTTTCTCGAATGGCCTGCAAGACGGAACGCGTGGCATACAACACCGTCGAGACGCCGGACACTTTCTTTTCAATGTCGCGGGCATCATCGACCGTGAGCGTGGAAATCGACCCCAATCCTCCCCGGACGCCACTGACCGTCGTGGCGCCAGGAACGATGATCAAGACATTTGTCCCCAGGCTCGCGATCTCAGCTTGAACCGATGCGCCTGCCCCTTGGCCCAGACTCACCATGGCGACAACCGCCGCGATGCCTATGACGATGCCGAGCATCGTGAGGCCCGCCCTCATGGAATTCCGACGGAGAACAACAAGCGCTGAAAGCACGGTGAGCCATAGAAACGACATGTGCGCTTATCTCATCCTCGGGCTCATATCGAACCCGGGCGGCAGCTTTTTTCGAGACTGTTCCTCCGCGGTCTCGATGCCGATGATGACGCGGTCGCCCTCTTTCACGGGGCCTCCAACAATTTCGGTTGAGAGCGAGTCCGCGATGCCGGTCGCGACTTCGACCCGATTCGGCTTGTTCTCCGGGTCCAGTACCCACAGGAAGGTCGATTGCTTCTCGAACGGGACGTTGGGCATTCTGAAACGCAGGGCGCCGTTCGGCACTCGCAGAGGATTCTCCTTGCTTGCCGTCACGATCGTGACATTGGCTGTCATGCCCGGTTTGAGCTTGAGATCACGATTGTCCACCGTAATGACCACATCATAGGTGACCACGTTTTGAATGCTGATCGGGGCATTTCTGACCTGCGTGACCGTGCCTTCAAAGGACTGTTTGGGATACGCGTCGACGCGAAAGTGCGCTCGTGTGCCTTCGCTGACCCCGCCGATGTCCGACTCGCTGACGTTCGCGTTCACCTCCATCTTGGTGAGATCTTGTGCAATGATAAAGAGGATCGGGGTCTGAAAAGTAGCGGCGACGGTTTGGCCGACATCCACGTTGCGAGACACGACAATGCCATTCACCGGCGAGTAGATCGTTGTATAGCCGAGATCCAGCTCAGCCGATGCGAGCGCCGCCTCCGCTTGATCCAGTTGCGCCTGCGAAACCTCCATATGGGCGGCGGCATCACGGTAATTCGTGTCTGCCAGATCGAGATCAGCCTGTGAAACAAATGCCTGCGGCCTGAGTGCAGCCATGCGATCCCGCTCCCGCTTGCGCTGCGCGGCCATGTTCTTGGCTTTATCGAGATTGCCTTTGGCGCTTTTCATCGCGGCACGAGCCTGACGTACTCGCGCCTTGAAGGGTTCCTGGCCAATCTGAGCCAGGATCTGCCCTTCCTTCACAATGGAGTTGAAATCGGCAGAGAGTTTCGCGATCTTGCCTGAAACCTGGCTGCCGACCTGGACTGAGACCACCGGATTGACCGTGCCGGTGGCGGTCACGACGGAGGTAATGGGACCACGATCCACCGGCGCCGTTTTGTAATGGACCGGTGCTGTGCCGGAGGCCCACCAATACCACGTCGCCGCGCCGAGCAGACATCCGGCCAGACCGATCAGGAGGCTCCACCGCCGCTTGCGTGATCGAAGACGAGCGGGTTCCGGCGGAAGAGTCAGAATCTTGCCCTCTCCCGCAGGCTGGCGAATGAGAACATGCGTAGACGAACTGGGAACGACGTCGGTCACCGCGTCATGTCGAGGCGAGTCGCCGGAATCCGTAGTCATCGGGGGACAGTCTCTTGCGCTGTGCTTGGGTCAGGAGTGTAAGATCGAATGTTATGCACGAGCTCCTCGCACGACTAAGACCGAGCAAGGCGCATGTCGCAACAGACTTTCGGAAACGCTTCCCAGATGAAGTCGCTCGCTTTTTGTTAATCGGCGCGAGCCGACGACAAGCAAATCAGCGTGATCTGCTTCGACGTGCTTGATGATCGTGTCGATGACGTGGTCCATGTGCACCATGGTGGTCGCCGTCCGGCCTTCTTTGATGAACTCGTCACGGACGGAGTTGACCAGACGGGTCGTTCGCTCCATCACGGGTTGCGTGAGCGCGGATATCTGCGAGGCCGTTAAATAGCGAGCGGCCAAGTCTGAGACTGGCGTTTCCCCCGACGAAAGGATGGTTACCGTCGCAGAATCGGGAAGAATGTTCGAGCGGAGAAACTGCGCGGCGACGCGCGACGGTTTGGAGTCGTCGACCGCGAGGGTCACACGGCGGAGCTCGGAGAGGGCTTCTTTGACGACGAGGACTGAGCAGGGAGCCAGCGAGGCGACGCGCCGCGAGGTACTGCCCAATAAGAAGCCCTTGATATCGCTCAATCCTCTCGAACCCATCAGAATGAGATCTGTTCTCCACCGGTGGGCCTGTTCCACAATGGTAGGCGCAATGGAGCCATAGGCCATTACCCGGCGGAATGTTGTACGTGGATTGGTCGCAGCCTGTCCTAACGCAACTTTTGCCGATCGTTCCGCTTCGCGCAGAATAAGTTGGCCGGCTTTCTCCATGGCCTTCAGCGCCTGCTTGCCCACAGTCTTGCTCTTGGGATGCTGAAGCGACATCTTATCGATCACATGGACCAGCGTCACGTGCTCCGGTTGCCCCTCCGCGAGCGCCTCCAATGTTTGGACCCCCCATCGTGAATATTCAGACCCATCCACCGCACAAAGAATTCGCATGAGCCTCCTTCTGTCAGGCACCGGGTGTGCCCATAGCATAGTGGTTGCATTCGATGTGCCTGGCGTTGACCGCATTAGACGAGAAGAACGGCTGAATTCCAGAGGTTAACGCATGCATCACCGGCTTTGGGATGTCTCGATGCCGCGTTTTGCAGCAGTGTGGAAAAAGCCACTGGGGTGATTGGCGTCAGTTCCACCCCCGGGGCTCTCCGCGGAGGCCATGTGGCGTGCTTATGGCGGAAACCCGGTGAGACTCAAGAGGTCTATCATGCACAAAGGGATGCTGCTTGCCTCGGCTCTATGGTTGTGCGCCAGTAGCGGGTTGATTTACGCGGAAGGCGGGTTCCAAACGCGCATCGGGCCGTCGGGCGAATTTGTGGAACTGGAACATCCGAGCAATGGGCAGATCGTCAAAGACTACCTTCCTCTCTATCAGAGTGGGAACGTCCGCTATTTCAGCGCCGGTGTTGGATTGGAAGAACGCCAGGCAGAGTACCCGCCGTTCTCGTTGAAGCTGGTCTTCACGGCGGGAGGGAAGCCGTACTTAGCCGGCGTCCAGGTGACCATTCAGCCGCTGAAGGGAGAAGCGATCAACATTCCCAAGGAGCAGATCGAAGGACCCTGGTTGTTCGTCGATCTTCCTTCCGGGACATATGACATTACGGCGACGTATGGCACTCAGAAACGGTCGTTGCACGGGATTAAGATTGTCCAAGGGAAACAGAGGACTCTTTATCTGCGCTGGACGGAAGATGCCGCCGCCTCGAACATGCCGACAGAATAGCGAAATGGTGCCAACCTCTTGGCGTATTATAAGGAGGAGAGATGTCGACGAAAACAACGCGTGGCAAGAAGTCAGGGAAGGACTTCGCCTCTTTGACAGTGAAGGACGTGATGAACAAGCAGGTGCAGTTTGCGCATCTTAAGACCAAGGGCGATGTGATCGCATCGCTGATGATCGAAGGGTTCGGGGCAGTGCCGGTTGTCAATGGCGGACGGAGGTTGGCCGGCATCGTCAGCGAGCACGATCTCCTCGCAGCCATCGATGACGGCCATGAGTTGGGCCGGATCACGGCAGCTGATATCATGACCGGCAATCCTTATTCGGTACGAATGGAGACGACTCTCGGGACGCTCGTGCATGTGCTGCGCGCCAGCGACCTCGTCCGTGTGCCCGTTGTGGATGCCAACGACAAGCTGGTGGGTATCGTCGCCCGACGAGATCTGTTGCGCACCTACCTGGCCGGCAACTCTTCAAAAGGAAAGTGAGGGATAGAGATGCGACAAACAGATTTTTCTTTCACCGCCTGCGATCCGAAAACGCTGACGGTCGGACAGTTGATGCAGGACGCCGTCACGACCTGTACGTCACGCACCGATGGTTCGACACTTGCCAGTCTCATGACGCGCCGAAACTTCGGAAGTCTGCCCATCGTCGAATCAGACGGGACACTCGTCGGCATCGTGACTGAGTACGATCTCTTGCAGGCGATGATCGAGGGACGCGATTTGCGGAAGATTCTGGCGACCGAAATTATGTCGGCTCATCCAGTCTCGGTGACGGAGGACCAAACGCTGGCGCAGGTGGCCGAGCTCTTTCAAGATCGGTATATCACACGGGTCCCGGTGGTTCGAAACAAGAAGCTGGTTGGCATCCTGGCTCGGCGCGACCTGCTGTTCGGCTATCTGAAGGCCTCGAAATATTGGTCATGAGGATCGCCTCGCGCATACCTCGCACGCCGACTGCACACACTGAGAGCTCGACATGGCTACACACGATGGTCCACAGAGTCCGCGAGATCATGAAGCGCCTGTGAAATGCGCACGTCGTAGGGAGAGCTGTGATCGAGTCCCCGCATCCAATCGGGGATCCGGGAGAGGGCGGTGGTTACCTGCTTCCGAATGTCGTCCAAGGCGGGCGAGGGAGCGAGACGCCGACCCTTTTTCATGACTGAGGACAGCAGTGGTTCGCCTTCTTGTTGATCATTGAGTGTTGTCACGATGTCGTGATGGAGACGTCCGTTCTTGGTATAGATCCGGTACACCTGTTTGCGTCCTGGCCAGGTGGCCTTGCCCTCCGATCGTTTACGACAGGGCCGGCCGGCATATTCCTGCAGTTTGTAGGCACAGTCCAACGATGGCGCATCGGCAGAGGTCGTCATGGCCGTGCCGACAGCGAAACTGTCGATCGGTGCGCTGCTTCGAACGAGGTCCTGAATCCGGTGTTCGTCAAGATTCCCACTGGCCAGAATCTGAGCGTCTCCTAAGCCGCCTTCGTCAAGAATGTGCCGGACGTTATGCGCATGAGCGGCCAGATCACCGCTATCTAATCGAACGCCTCCGATGGGAATGCCCTTCCTTTTTAAGTGCGGCGCTAACCCAACAACATGTTCCGCAGCCGCCTCGGTGTCATACGTGTCGATCAGCAGGAAGGCATTGTCCGGTTGAGCCTGTGCGAAATGCTCAAAGGCAGCAGTTTCATTCTCATGCGCTTGCACGAATGAATGCGCCATCGTGCCATAGATCGGGATCCCATAGTGCATCCCGGCGAGCACCGTTGCTGTTCCGGCAAAGCCGGCGAGATAGCTGGCGCGCGCCGCCAGAAGGCCGGCTTCCGCACCGTGAGAGCGGCGCAATCCAAAATCGATCACCGGTTTTCCAGCGGCAGCTAAGACGGAGCGGACGGCTTTGGACGCAATCATGATCTGGAAATTCAACACATTCATAATGCGGGTCTCGACCAGTTGAGCCATGGGGAGGGGCGCCACGACTCGAAGCACTGGTTCTTGCGCAAAGAAAAGCGTGCCCTCCGGCATGGCATCGACGTCGCCCGTGAACCGAAACGTTTCGAGGTAGCGCAACAGGGAGGGGGAGAACCGACGTGTTCGCTCCAGCCAGGCTAATTCCTCCGTTGTGATGTGTAACTGAGCGAGAAACTCCAACACCTGTTCCAGGCCGGCAGTCAGAAGAAAATTGCGGGATGGCGGAAGTCGTCGGATAAAGAACTCGAAGACAGCCGGCTCCTCCATCTGGTGTTCCAAGTAGGTCTGGACCATGGTGAACTGATAAAGATCCGTGAGGAGGGCGCTGTGTGATGGGTTCATGCGGCCAGAGCCTCCAGACGCACGGGAACGGCTCCGAGTTGTATCATGTGCGCTTCGGCCTGACGGCCATCTTCAGGAAGGAGGTTGACCGCCCGGATCCCATCCGTCAGCAGGCAGACCTCATATCCCAATGCGCGGGCATCTTTGACCGTATGCAACACACAATAGTCGGTCGCCAGGCCCCCGATAAACAGACGGCGGACCCCGAGTGCTTGCAGATGGCGGTGCAGCGGAGTGTGTTCAAATGCCGAGTAGGCCTCCTCGTTCTCGTCGATGGCCTTATAGATGAGGACGGCGGAGACAGGCGCCTCAAAGGATGGCGGCGGCAG
>DASTQE010000267.1:0-4038 GCA_035761895.1 Nitrospira sp.
GGTGCTCCTTCACGCGCGCACGTTTGGACTGATCCAGGCTGCTTGTGGGAAGGAGGATAAAGCAAGCTTGGAAAGACCATTTTTCGCGGTGCTCGTCCAAGCGCGCAGTGAGAGGCCAATCAGCCTCCATCCTTAGAGAGAACGAGCGAGCTTGGATGGAGTATTTTAGGCGGTGGTCCCGTGGGATACAGCGCGTCTCGGCGCGCCGGTGGTGGGCGGGTGAAAAACGTTCGCGCACGTTTGGACTGATCCAGGCTGCTCCGTATGAGAGGAACAAGCGAGCTTGGAAGGAAGGACCGCGCAGCACAGGGCCGTGCACCGATTGCAAATCGCCGAGGCGACTGTCCGCCTGCTCGGCGGTGTGGAAACTACATCAAGACGGCAAATGCAAAAGCGCGCGCACGTTTGGACTGATCCAGTCCGTCCTTTGGCGACATAGGGAGATGGAGGAGTAGATAACCCATTTGGAACGAGACATGCACGAGACTCGCATTATGAAATGGCATCTCACCAGACTGGCGCTCGTCGCGCTCGTTGCAGTTGGTCTGATGCTGACCAAGACTGCCGCGACGATCGCGGCGGGCGAGGCGTCTCCCGACATCTTGATGAAGCAGGGCCTCCACGCGTATCAGCGTGGTGCGTTCGACAAGGCCTTGGGAACCTGGAAGCAGGCGGCTCAGGGCTATGAGCAACAAGGCAAGCCCATGGAGCAGAGCCGGGCGCTTGTCGCGGCGGCTCAGGCCTCTGAAGCGATGGGACAAGTCACTCACGCGCTCCAGCAGCTGGAGGTGGCGCTGGCGCTCGCGCAGCAGAGCCAGGACAAGGTCTGGACGGCGACGGTCTTGAGCAGTCTCGGCCATACCTATCTCGCCGGACACCAACCCGATGCCGCCATGCAGCAGTTGACGCAAGCGCTGGAGACCGCTCCGAAGGACGCCACGCCGGTCATCGCCGGCATTGAAAACAATCGCGGCCTTGCCCAAGTGACGCAAAAAAAGTTGCCCGATGCATTGGCGTCCTTCACTTCCGCGGCGAACAATGCTGAAGCTGCGGGCGACCGGCCGTTGCTCGTGCGCACGCGCATCAACGCGGGCCGAACCGCGCTGGCACTGAACCAGCCGGAGGCCGCGAGAGATTGGCTTGATAAGGCGCTGGATGTGCTCAAGGATTTCGAGCCTTCGCATGAGAAGGCCACCAGCTTGATTCAGATCGGACTGGGCTATCACCAATTGCGCAGCGGAATGTCTTCCAATGGTGCAGGACTGCTGCTGCGGGCGGCCGGCTCGTTCGTCGAAGCGGCTGAAGTCGCAGACAAGGTTGGGGATGTTCGCACCAAGTCCTATGCCGATGGCTATCTGGGCCATCTCTACGAAACCGAACATCGGTATGATGAAGGGCTGCAATTGACGAGACGGGCCATTTTCTCCGCCCAGGCCGCCAGCGCTCCTGAATCGCTGTATCGATGGGAGTGGCAATTGGGACGGCTGTTGGCCGACACGGGCAAATTGGACGAAGCCATCGCCGCCTACTATCGTGCCGCAGAGACGCTGAAGCCGATCCGGACGGAAGTCGCCTCCGCTCTGTCGATCGGCTCGCTTTCAGGTGAAGAATCGATCCAACCGCTGTTTTTTGAACAGGCCGATTTGCTCTTCCAACGTTCATCGTTGACGGCCGATGCCAAAGTGGCCCAGGAGTATCTTGGCTTTGCCAGGGACGCCATCGAAGCGTACAAGGCGGCAGAGCTGCGAGATTACTTCCGCGATCAATGCGTGGACGCGTTGCAGGCCAAACTGACGAAGCTTGATACCATCTCCCCGACCACCGTCGTGATTTATCCGATCGTCTTTCCGGATCGAACCGAGGTCTTGGCCAGCTTCAGCTCCGGCATGCAGCGCTATTCCGTGCCCATCACCTCGGAGGTTCTGACGAAGGAAGTCCGGTTGTTTCGACGGACCGTGGAGAAGCGGACGACGCTGGAATACCTCTTACCTTCGCAACAGATTTATGATTGGCTGATCCGCCCGCTTGAACCGGAATTGATACGGCAGAAGATCCAGACCCTGGTATTTGTCCCAGATGGCGTGCTCCGCACCATCCCTTTCTCCGCGCTGCACGACGGGAAATCATTTTTGATCCAGCAGTATGCCATCGCCATGACACCAGGACTGTATCTGACCGACCCCCGGCCCCTGAATCTCGAAAAGATCCGTACTCTGGCCGGAGGGCTCATCACCTCTGTGCAGGGATTTCCTTCCCTTCCCTATGTCCGTGATGAGGTCGAGTCTATTCGCACGCTTTTTCAGGCTGACCAGTTGATCAATGAGGAATTCCGTATGGGTTTGCTGGAACAGGAATTGCGTGAGAGCCGGTATGGAGTCTTACACATCGCGACGCATGGGAAGTTTTCCACCGATGCGAACGATTCGTTCCTCCTGACCTTCGACGGGAAGCTGACGATGGACAAGCTCGATCAACTCATTGGCCTATTCCGGTTCCGGCAAGATCCGCTGGAGCTGTTGACGCTCAGCGCCTGCCAAACGGCGGTGGGTGATGACAAGGCCGCGTTGGGCCTGGCTGGAGTGGCGATCAAGGCCGGTGCGCGCAGTGCGCTGGCAACCCTCTGGTTCATTAACGACGAAGCCTCGGCCGAGTTGATTGCCGAATTTTATCGCCAGCTCCGGGACCCCTCCGTCTCGAAGGCGGTGGCGATTCAACGGGCGCAGATCAAGCTGCTGGGCGACCGGGTCTACGACCATCCGGCCTATTGGTCGCCGTTCCTGCTGCTCAATAATTGGCTGTAAACAGTAGGGTTCTTATGCTACAGTTTGGCCCGATGCATCTTGCTCACTCTCACAGCTCACGGTGGCTCACCGGCCTCCTGACGCTCTGCGCGATCGGTCTGTCCCAATCCATACCGATTGGGGCCGCCGCTCCGAAATCGTCCGAGGAGCAGCCCCTCTATACGCCGCCCAAGAAGGTCACGCCGCGAGCCCGCGTGGGCGGCGACGTGCGAGGCACCGACGGCGCCGAGCCCGAGGTCAAGGCACTGGTCCCGGATCATGTCGGGCTGACGATCAAAGAGACGCCTGTCGTCAATTGGTTCGTGTCCAAATCGACTTCACACGAAGTCGTTGTGACGTTGCGAGATGATCGTTCACCCAGGTCGTTTCAGGAGAAATCCATCCCCTCGCCGAAGCAGCCCGGGATCTATACCATTAACTTCAAGGAGCTGGGCTTCTCACTCGAGCCAAACGTGCAATACAGATGGTTTGTGTCGGTCATCCGCGATCCTAATCAGCATTCCAATAATCCGGTCGCCGGCGGTGTGATCGAGCGTTGTGAGTTCAACGCCTGCGTCATCGAGCTGAATCCGGTCCTCACCTGTTCCGGCGAGGAGGACGTGTTGAAAAACGCGCGCGCGGGTTTGTGGTACGACGCCATGGGCTGCCTGTGCAACCTCATCGATGCCGATTCCAAGAACGATAAGCTGAGGCGCCTGCGCGCACGCCTGCTCAAAGATGTGGGACTCAACGGCGTCGCCGAATGGGACCTGCGCTCGCTCCAGAATGCCACTCGTTGGTCTCCCTTTCACCTCTTTGTTGCTCCTCTTTGGACCTTTTCTTTCTGATCTAAAAGGATTCACCGGCGGATCGATTTTGATTCACCTATAAGAATCCATTCGTTCCTCGCCTGCCTGTTCTACGACCACATTCGATGTCGAATACGTGTAAACGGGCTTCCCCATGCGCGTTTCGCTTTCCCTGTCTCACCGCCAAAGTCCTCGCCGATCCAGAGATCCCTTAGGCATAAGGATTGCTGAATCAGTGTGCAGAGGTTCGGATTCACCCGGTTCGCAACGCTACGAGGTGCCCGATGACACAAGAACTCGTGATCGTGGTCCTTCTCACCGGATTAATCGGCCTTCTCTGGGCAATGACCGTCGCCATTTGGGAAGGCAAGCATTCACCCAGCCAAGCTCATGAGGCGGATCCTTCGGAAGACAGCAGTGACGTCCGACCCGGCGAAAGCGCGCTCGAG
>DASTQE010000268.1:0-2456 GCA_035761895.1 Nitrospira sp.
CAAAGATACGCACGATCAGCTGCTGGCCTTTCTTCAGTCCCGCTACGGTCCCCTCGATCGCACTCCGGGTCAATACACGGGAGGATCGGTCAAGATCTTTGCGTGGCAAGGCCTGGAAACCTCCGTGAGCCTGCGCTATGAGACTCGCACCGACCGGGGCATCATCTTCTTTGAAAATCCTTCGCTGGCGAGCCGCATCGAAGGCGCCATGGCGCCGGAGCAGGATTTAGGCGGCGCCACCTACTAGATTAGTCCGCTGAGTCACGGGAGCGGCTCGAAACTCCCCATTGACAACGTCCGTGGGCTTTCGCATCATGGCCGGTCACCATGCATAACGCCTCTAAGTTACGAGAAGCCCTCAAAAAACCTAGAGCGCTCAAGATCGTCGGCGCCCATGATGCCCTGAGCGCTCGTCTCATCGAGCAAGCCGGTTTCGATGGAGTGTGGGCCAGTGGGTTCGCCATTTCCGCCTCATTGAAATGCATTCCAGACGCCAGCTTTATCACCTCCAGCGAGCAGCTCGAGATTGAACGCAACATCGCCGAGGCGGTGAAAATCCCGGTCATCGCCGATTGCGACACCGGGTATGGCAACGCCTTGAACGTCATGCGCACGGTGAATGATCGCGAACGGGCCGGCGTGGCCGCCATCTGTATCGAAGACAACGTCTATCCCAAGCGCTGCAGCTTTTACGCAGGGGTTCGTCGCGAGCTGATCCCGATCGAAGAGCACTGTGGCAAAATCAAGGCCGCGAAAGCGGCCCAAACGGTGCCCGACTTCATGATCATTGCACGCACCGAAGCATTGATTGCCGGGTGGGGACAGGAAGAGGCGTTGAACCGCGCGGAGGCCTATGCGGAGGCCGGAGCGGATGCCGTCCTGATCCACTCCAAATCAAAGACATTCGACGAACTCAATAATGTGTACCGCTCTTGGTCCGGGCGGGTTCCGCTGGTCGTGGTTCCGACGATCTTCGACCAAACCACCGCTGACGAAATGCAGCAGGCCGGGGCCAAGATCATCATCTACGCCAATCAACCGGTCAGGGCTGCCATCAGAGCCATGAAGGAGACATTGGCGCTCATCCAGAACGACACCCGGCCCGGTGCGGCCAACGATCGCATTGTCACGTTGTCGGAAGTGTATGACATCGTGGGCGTCCCGCAAATGGAGCGGGACGAAAAAGCGTTTCTCCCTATCGGTGGTGAAAAGATCACGGCGATCATTCCGGCGGCAGGCTTTGAAAAGCAATTGCTCCCGCTGATCGAGGACAAACCCAAATGCCTGTTGGACATCAAAGGCAAAACCATCCTCGAGCGCGCCGTGGCGGCGCTCAATGAGGCCAACATCAAAGAGATTGCCGTGGTGCGCGGCTACAAGAAAGAAGCCATTGCGCTGCCCAATATCCGGTACTACGACAACGATCGGTATGAGGAGACGGGGGAGCTCTTTTCGATTTTTTGCGCCGAAGGGGAAATGAAGGGACGGACCATCATCCTCTATGGCGACATCATTTTTGACAGCACCATATTGGAGAAGCTCTTGAAGAGCCCGGCTGATTTCGCCCTGGTTGTGGACTTGGCCTGGCGGGACCAGCTTGAGCGCGGAGGTCCCCCCGTTCATCTCAACCCAGATTTGGTGACGTTCGCGGAGCCACCGGGAAACAGCGCTTCGTCACGATTCGTCATGGGAGACGACGAACACCGCGTCGTAAAAATCGGCCAGCACCTGCCGCTCGAGCACGCACATGGCGAATTCATAGGCATGGCGATGTTTTCTGAGAAAGGCACCCAAGCGTTTCGAGATTGCTACCGCGCTTCGCAAGAGCGATACAGGTCCTCCGGCTTCCACGAAGCCGGCAGCCTCAGCAAGGCTTCCTTTACCGACCTCATCCAGGAATTGATCGACCAAGGGCATCGTGTCGATGCGGTGCCGATCTTCAAAGGCTGGATGGAAGTCGATTCGTTCGACGAGTATCAGAAAGCCTGGGCTAGAATCCGCCAGTAATCGTCACGTAAAACTACGTAGTCCCTCAACCTCTTCCCTCTCCCATCCGCTTCCCCATCTTTCGTAGCACCCCGATACCCCCCTCTCTAGGAATGCCCGAATCCGGCCGCTTGGGTACTCTCGAGGTGTCACAATCAGGAGGCACCTATGAAAGGCAGCTTGTACGAACAAAGCATGACCGCGTCTCGGACACACGCCCCTCTCGACCGCCGTTACGCCGAACGTGCGCTGATCGACCAAGAGGTGACCTATACCGGCACGGAAGGAGCCAGGTTCACGACCTCCAAAGGTTCCTTGAGGGACCTCTCAGGAACCGGATGCAAGATCGCTGGGACCACGCTTCCGGCCGCAGGAGTCCACCTGACGATCACCCTGTACTTAAACGACGGACAGGCGCCCCTGTGTCTGACGGATGCGACCGTATCCTGGATCAAAGGCGATGTCTTTGC
>DASTQE010000269.1:0-7444 GCA_035761895.1 Nitrospira sp.
TTCTCTCGCCGCATGCCTTTCGCCTCACCGAATACGAATGCTCAGGAGTGAGTCATCAGACGGCTCCGGCCTCTTGGCGATAGGCACAGCCCATCCTCGTACACCTCTGCATTTTTCGCATGGCTTTGTCGTGAATCGAGAATTCTCGTAGCTCCGCCCTCTCACTTACAGGAATGAGTTCGCCGGGGATCTTCGGCGGAAGACTTACGCGACAACACGAGGGTCCACAGCGAACGGTGCGTCGCGTGCTCAAAAGGTATTAAACTGTGCAGTGAATGCCGCCCCCCGATTTTCAATACATCACAGGGTCGAATGACTGGCAAGAAAATCCAAAAACCTCTCTCCTCATATGTGACGATTTTGCTAGGAAACTTAGATGTCGTTGGATGAATGGCGGACTGATGATATAGTCCGCAGTGCGTCGACCGAGAGGAGCTCGTATGAACTACGTTCGCATCGGGAAGAGAACACTCAATTTGGACAGCGTGAGTTATGCCGAAGTGCAGGTGTGGCAGGACGAAATGACCGTCAAAGTCTATTTTTCAGGCCTGGCGAACAACACGCCGCTCGTCTTCGGCGAAAACGATGCCAAGGAACTGTGGAAGTATTTGGAGTACATTGCCGAGAAGCCCATCGCATAATCCTTCCTCGCCATTTCATCAGGCTCGCCCTCATTGTTTCAGCCTCCGTCACAACGTTCGAATCCTATAGACTTCGTGATGACGTTCGCCAAGCGGAAGCAGGCGGGCTTCCTTCCGGTAGTCCCGATAGTAACTGATAACTTTCTGCACATAGTGCCGGGTTTCCTTATAGGGGGGAATCTGTTTATAGCGATCCACCTTCCGCTCACCTGCATTGTAGGCCGCCAACGCCAGACGCGTGTTGCCATGAAATCGGTCGAGGAGATAGCGCAGGTGCCTGGCGCCTCCCGCCACGTTTTCATTGGTGTCATAGAGGTTCCGCACCCCGTGACGCATCGCTGTTTCGGGAACCAGTTGCATCAGACCCACGGCGCCGGCCTTGGACACGACGATGGGATTGAACGAAGACTCCGCCTTCATCACTGCGAACAACAACGCGGGATGCAGACGATGCTGCTGGGCCGCCCGCCTCACCGCACGTTCCAATTCCTCGACGGATGCCGTCAATGATGGTGCGGTCGGCCTGCTCTCGACCATTGACACTGAAACCAGTTGCACGGGCTTCGACAGGCTCCTCCCGTGATCCACTGAGCCGTCGGTCACGGTGGAGGGAGCGGAGATCGCGAAAACGAACCCTGCCATGATGGTCATCAACTGAAGTTTCCTTGCTGTCTTGGACCTTTTGTGTTTCATCGTCTTTCCTCCCACATGCCGGAGCCTCTCTCTGCCCGGCCACTCGAACAGTTCGGGAGTGTGCGTGCTCTCGTCAGTATCTCCGCAGTTTCCATGCCGTTGAATGGAGAGTGCGGATTTCTATTTTATTTAAGTAAAACGAATGGTTACGTGCAGCATAGCCTCCCAACTTTTGTAGGGCTGGCAGGGTGGGCACCTTCCCTATATTGTTGCTCCAGAGCGCAATTTGCCGTCTACATTCGGAGCAATGTCAGACCCGGGGCTACCGGGTGACGGTTGAAAGGAGTTCCCTCATGAAAATCCGCTACAGCGAGCGCGTCCTGACCGAATTCCCCGTCATTTTTGCCGGGGATTCCTTCGTGGGAGAGGGCATCGTCCATAATGTGTCCGTTCCGGGATGCGAGATCGTGAGCAGTAGGATCGTGGAAGCCGGGAGCTATCTCGAAATGAAAGTCCTGATGCCGGACAATAGCCCTTCGCTCTGCGTCGAACTGGCCAAGATCCGATGGCGGAAGGGTCGTCGCTTCGGTGTGGAGTTTATCCGGATGCCTGGCGTGGATCAGATTCGCCTGGGGCGCTTAATCAAGAGTCATCGTAGGCTTAAATCGGCGGCTCGACTCCAACACCCTCCAGTGCTACACTGCCAGTAGTCGTTCGTTCCGGAGCCACATGCCATGAACCGCCTTCTGCTGCTTGCCCTCTGTCTGCTTGCCACCGGCTGCGCAGAGCCGTTTACCGTGTTTCACAGCCAGACCGGCAAAGAGACTCTTATCGGCCGCCGCTCCTATTCGTACGAAGGCTGTCTGGCAACGATGCGCGAGGAAGCCGATCGGAGGGGTGTGACATTCCGGTATGTACACGTTCGTGGCACGACATTCGGCCGGTCGTTGCTTTGGCCCTTTGAACCAGGCTACGCCTGTGAAGCGGCGATCGGGCCTGAAGGGCATCCTAACGGGATATACTATGATGTGCCGCCTCGCACGCCTCACGGATGACGCTCGCTGCTCCTTCTTCCGCACCAACTCGCCTGAATTGCAAGAATTCACGCCTTGCTGGTTGAGTTGTTGACAATGCAACCGCGAACGCAGTATTACCTTTCAACAACACTCCGCCGCATTTCATGAAACACCTGCTTCCGTATTCGCTCACCGATCGCCAACCCCTCAGTGACGCTTGAAAGGAGCCGGCCTGCGTGGAGTCAGGCTGATCTGTGAATTAAGCCGGTTATTATTCACGAGGCGACTGTCGTCACACATTCATCGAATTCATCGTGCAAAGGAGCCGCCATGGAAGATCTCGTCATTGAAGAAGAAGGTGCGTCATCCGCCTTGAAAATTACTCTTGGGGACTTTCTCGTCTTCATCAATTGGATGAATCAGACAGAGAAGGCCCTTGAACACGGCGAAGCACTCCCCACCACTCCGGAGCTGGATTCCGGGAAGGTGAAGGGTTGGATTCAACTCGTCCAGCGTCTCGAAGAGCGCTTTCGGCGGAGTGAAGAAAAGAAGATTGCCTTGGAAGCGAACGTTATCGCTCAGGAAGCGCAGCTCGGACAGCTGCTGACGCACCTGCATGCCAATATTGCATCGCTGTACGAGAATCTCGGACAGTCCAAGAAAGCCGAAGAGGTTCGCCGCCGGGCCGAAGCCTTGCACGCAAGCTAGGCACAGGCCTACCCGATCAAACATCGCCCGCACTCATCCGGTTGCCTGTCAGGTCGGCAGGCAGGGAGAGGGCACTGAGCTAGCCGCCGCAAGCGGCCCAGTAGGCTATTGCCTGGGCTTGACTGATTCCCACATTTTCCTTCTCGCCAGACACTGCTTGGCTATAATCAGCTACGTATAGCGCAACGGCTCTCGAATCTCTTTCTTCGGGATCTTGCACGGTTTGGGTCCTTACACATGATCAACGTTCTGCTGATTGAAGACAACGACATCGATGCCCGTCTAACCCAGGACTTGCTCGCGGAATGGAGCGTGGAGGAATTCACCGTCACGCACGCGAAGACGCTGTCCGACGGACTGGCACACATCGACAAAGGCCGCTTCGACGCCATCCTCTTGGATCTTTCCCTTCCTGACGCCTTCGGCCTGCCGACCGTCCGGCAGGTCCATGCGACCAACCCTTCGATCCCGGTCGTCGTCCTGAGCGGCGTGAGCGATCAGACGCTGGCGCTTCAGGCCGTGCAACAGGGAGCCCAGGATTATCTCGTTAAAGGACAAGGTCATCCGGAGTTGCTGGCCCGCTCGGTGCGCTACGCCATTGAGCGTAAACGTTCGGAAGAGCGTCTGACCTACCTGGCTCAGTACGATCATCTCACGGGACTGGTCAACCGTACGCTCTTCCGCGACCGCTTGATCCAAGCGATGGCGAGAAGCAAACGGCTTCAGCAACCGTTAGGGCTGATGCTGCTTGACCTGGACCGGTTCAAAGCCGTCAATGATACGCTGGGACACGACGTTGGTGATGAGCTCCTGAAATCCGTCGCTGAACGCTTGAAAGCCTGTGTGCGAGAGGTCGATACGGTCGCCCGTATGGGTGGCGACGAGTTCACGATCATTCTTGAAGGGGTCTCCTCGGAACAGGGCATCGTCGTGGTGGCGAAGCGAATCACTGAATCCATCTCCTCGGCATTTCAGTTACAGGGCCACGATGTCTCCGTGGGAATCAGCATCGGCATTACGGTGTATCCGCATGACGATCACAGTATCGACGAGCTGTTGAAGCACGCCGACTCCGCCATGTATCGCGCGAAACAGCAAGGCGGTAGCGGCTTTGCGTTCCACGAAGCTTCAGGGTACAACCACGCCGCGACCTATTCCGCGTCCTGATCATCCGCTCTTTGCCCTCTGCCTCATCCGTCCGTACGACTTCTTTGCATTCGTCCCCACCCTGAACCTGCGCGGGCCTATCTGCCGATTTCGGAAAGCGGAGTCTCGGTCACATACAGGGCGCCGCGGGGGTTCGGCATGAGCACGTTGGCCTGCACGAGACTGTCGCGAGGCGGAGACACGCGCGTCTCCGGGGTCATCACGATCCCCCAGTGCCGGTTGTCGGCACAGACATTATCGACCAACATCGCTTCGGCGTGATGGAACAGCAGCATGCCGCTCAACCAATTGTCCGAGCATCGATTACGAACCAGCTCAGGATGGCTTCCGGGGTCGCGCACCGCGATCCCGAAATGATGGTTTCGCCGGCAGACGTTGTCCGCCACCCGAGGCTTGGCCTCGGCAAACACAAAGATGCCAGATTCACGATTGTCGCAGACCTCGTTATCGATGAAGGCCGCCCGGCATTCCGGTCCATAGATCACCACACCGGATAAAATCCCTTCGGTCGCGCGGCATTGAGTGACAGTGCAGGAGGAGTCGAGAATGTTGATGGCCGAATGTTGATCGCTGCCGACATAGCGAAACGTGATTCCGGAAATCCGGCCGCTCGGAACACGCTGCAGATAGAGAGGTCCGCCCCGACGTGAGAAAATCTGCACCACGTCACGACCTGCCCCTATGAGGAGAATCGGGCGATCGGCGAGAAAGACTTTGTCCTCATAGGTGCCTGCTCGCACAAAGACCTGATCGAGTTCGCCGGCCTCTTTCAATGCTGCACTCGGTCGGGGATAGAGCGCGGGTTCCTGCCAATCGACGATCAATGTCTTGCCGCCGAGTGGGTTCGGGGGAGGATCCTGCGGCCGCGTGTCTGTCTCTGAGCTCATCTGTTGCGTCTTTTCATTGTGCTCGGGAAGCCACGCCTCAGCCGGCCATCTGGAACAAGCCCTTTCGGCTTGTCAAGTGAACGGTTGACCGGCCCCCGTACAATTCTGCTCTCGGCGTTGAACGGAAGGTATCCGATCCTGCCGGAAAACACCCGTATTTCTGCCGCTTTTGACCTGCTCAGTCAGACCGACGCTGGCATGTGGATTGCGAACTCGCTCCATGTTGCACAAACACCGGGCAACGGAGGCGGACCGATGAACAGGATCAGATTCGTCCCCATCGTATTGTTTTTAACGATTATGGCTACGACGGGCAGTCTTTCGAGCGTCTGGGCCGCGCCGGCCCAGGTGCAGGACACCTCCCGGCATCTGTACGACCGTGTGATGGAAGAATTCAAGCACCGCGATTATGAAGCGGCACTGGCGGGCTTCCGCCTCTTTCTGGAGCTGCACGGGCAAACCTCACTGGCTGCAAACGCGCAGTACTGGCTCGGCGAATGCCAATATCGCATGGGCCGTTACAAGGAGGCTTTGAAGGCCTTCTATAATGTCGTCTCCTACCATCCGCTGAGTCCCAAGTTGGCCGCATCAACGTTGAAGATCGGGCAGACCTATACAAAGCTGAAGGATCACGAGAAGGCGCGCATGATGTTTGAACGGGTCGTTGATGAATACCCGGAGAGCCCCGAGGCAGAGGTGGCTCGAAAGGCGTTGGAGATCGAGGCTGAAAAAATCGAGGCCGAAAAGCTGCCCGAGGCTCCTTCCCCACCTCCCACCGAATGAGGACATCCGCGTTCCAGCGTCATTCTGGATCGCTCATTCCCAGCAGACGCTCGAGTTCCTGAACGGTATAGGTCGGCTGGACGTTCAGCGTCGTCACTCGAATGCCCGCCGCGTGGAGCATCCGTTGCACTTCCCGGCTTTGGCGCGCGCCGGCCGGATCCGAAGCCGCTCCGCCCTGTTCCCATTGCACCACCTGTTCGACCACGCGCGAGCCGGGATGCACCAGCACCACATCCGCGCGTTTGAGCGCAAGGTGACGCAGGACTTCAAACCGCGACTCGCCTTCGGCATCGACTCCCAGAAAGCTCAAAAGCGGTACCTGCGCGAAGACCAAATAGCGGTCCTCCACGGCGAGGCGGATCAAATTGTACAGGAGCAATTCCCGCTCGCCGAGAAACGGCTGGGGGCGCAGGACCACTCCAAGAGGAAGCACGAACGGTCCTGAACGCGACGCTCTCCGAACGCGCACGGGAAAAAAGATCTTCCATAAGAGCAGCGCCGGCACCGCGACGATGACGGCGATGAACCACCAATCAAAAGACCCTTCGTTCATGAGCGAAAGTGCTTGGCCCACCGGGGACCGGCTGGCACGATGGCGCCCAGCAGGACGGGATGCGTCGCCCCTGTCACAGCAGGAATATTACCCCATTGTCCCGTCATCGTTTGGTAGGCCAACAGGGCGAATGCGACGGCTTCGAAGGCCTTGCTCTCCCAGCCGAGGGCCTCGAAGGTTGTGACCGGAGTGGGCGCGAACACGGCGGCAAGATTATCCATGACTGCCCGATTGCGCACCCCCCCGCCGCCGACCACGACTTCATCGATCGTCCCCTTGATCCATCGCGGTGCGGTACCGACCGCCTTGGCCGTCCACATGCTACAGGTGGCCAAGAGGTCTTCAACCGACAATCCCTGTTTTCTTTGAATGCCAAGGAGTTCATCGATGAGCCGGGGGCCGAATTCTTCGCGTCCCGTGGATTTCGGCGGGCGACGGGAAAGAAAGGGATGCGCCAGAAGTTTGCCCAGCAAGCGATCGTCGACTTTGCCTTTGAGGGCCCATTTACCGTCGCGATCCATGACCTGACGCCCGTTCGTCGCTCGCTCGACGAGGCTGTCCAACACCATATTTGCCGGGCCGGTGTCAAACGCCAGGACCCCGGCCCAGAGACCGCCGCGAGGTACATACGTGACGTTGCTGATCCCCCCAAGATTTACGATCAACCGCGCGCGACGGGGATGTTTCAGGAGCAACGCATGCGCGGCAGGGGTGAGGGGCGCTCCCTGTCCGCCTGCGGCGATGTCTCGAGGACGAAAGTTGGCGATCGTCGTAATGCCCGTTCTCTCGGCGATCACCGCCGGCTCGGCAATCTGAAGCGTGGAACGGACGGCTCCCACGCCGGGCGCCTGAATCCCTTGAGGCAAATGATGCACCGTCTGGCCATGCGAACCGATCACGGCAATATCGGCCGGACGCAGCTTTGCCTGGCGAATGACGTTCAATGCGGCATTGGCAAACCATTCACCGAGCAGCGCGTTCAAATGACAGATGTCTCCTACCGTCCCCGAGATAGAGGCGGTGACAATCCGCTGCTGAAGGGATCGAGGGTAAGCG
>DASTQE010000270.1:0-4378 GCA_035761895.1 Nitrospira sp.
TACCAGCCGATGCCATATCGCTCCAGGAAGCTCGTGATCATCGTCAGTGAATTCGCATAGATCATGACTCCGACGATGACGAGCAGCACTCCGCTGACGGTGGAGACACCCCAGAGGTAGGCACGAGCCTGTTTGAAATAGGCCAGAAAGCGGTCCACCCCCAGGGCAGTCAGAAACAGCGGCAGCCCCAAGCCGAGCGAATAACTGGTCAACAACAGGACGCCGTTGAGCAACGAATCGGTCGTGCTGGCATACAGTAAGATCGTACCGAGCACGGGACCGACACAGGGCGTCCAGCCCGCCGCGAACGCAATCCCGATCAGGAAGGATCCAAGGTAACCGACCGGCCGGTTCCGAAATTGGAATCGATGTTCCGTCTGAAAAAAATTGACGTTAAGGATGCCCAAGAGATACAGGCCGAAGACCACGATCAGGATCCCGCCGATGCGCCGGATGTGATCCTGATAGGTAATGAGGATCTGGCCGATGAAACTGGCCGAGGCGCCGAAGGCAATGAACACCACGGAGAACCCGGCGATGAACAAGAGGGCATTCACCACAATGGCCGTCTTAAATTGAGATCGAGTATTCGCATCGGTCAATTGCTCGATCGACAACCCTGTGATGTATGAAATGTATGAGGGGACCAGCGGCAGCACGCAAGGGGAGACGAACGAGAGGAGCCCCGCCGAAAAGGCCGCGATCAATGAGATCTGACTGAGGGATTGGGACACGAGACTTGCCTACAATACCGCTAGGATTTCATTAACATCTCGATCAGTTGGTGCGCTTCGGGAGCCTCCCAGTCGCGGGCGCCGAAGATGTGTTGCCGCACGATCCCCTGCCGGTCGACCATGAAGGTCATGGGAAGCGTCCGTGCGCCATACGATAAGCCCACCCGGAAGTCCGAATCGTGGAGGATCGGGAAGGAGAGCTTGTTCTCCTGCTGAAAGGGTCTCGTCACCGCGACCCCCTGCGCGTCGGTCGACACCGCGAGGATCTCAAAGTCCTTTCGATCATACGCTCGATACAGCCGCTCCATGGCCGGCATCTCCACCCGACAGGGCCCGCACCAGGTCGCCCAGAAATTCAAGAGCACGACTTTTCCGCGAAGATCGGAGAGCGACACGATCCGTCCGTTCATGTCTCGGAGCTGAAAATTGGGGGCGCGCTCACCGGGCTTGACCACGCCCCCTTGGGCCACCGCCAAGACGCCGGCATCCGCCAGGGCAACGACGGCCGGCCCGATGACGAGCCACAAGAGGCTGGCTATCACGAAGACTCTGCTCATCCCTGATCATCCCGTGAGGCCAGCGACAGACTGCGCTCGGCTGTTTTTGGTGTCACGTTGAGGAGCTTGGTCAACACTTGCAGGCTGTCGAGCCTCGTCCAATCGCGCGGTCCTATCACAATTTCGCGAATAATGCCCTCTTGATCGATAATGAACGTCTCAGGGACTCCCATCCGTTTGTAGGGTTTGTCCGTCCGTCCCCATGAATCGATCAGCACAGGAAAGGTCAGGTTCATGCCTTTGACAAACGGCGGAATATCCTTGGTCGTGGTCACCCGGTCGATGCTGACAGCCAGAATCACCAGTCCGTCCTTCTCAAAATTCTTGTTGAGAATTTCCATCGAGGGCATTTCTTCGCGGCACGGCTTGCACCATGTCGCCCAGAAATTAAGAAAGACAACTTTCCCACGGAAATCAGAGAGCCGGTAAGGCTTGTCGTTCAAATCCGGAAGCGAAAAATCCGGCGCGGGTTTTCCCACCGCCAGCGGCTCATATTTGGCGCTCTGCAGCCATACGAGCGTAAACACGGCAATGAGAATGGCCGTCCCGACGCCAAGAATCAGCAGGCGCGAGGCGCCTTGAGCAGGGAGTGACGTCACATTCGCAGGACTGGTTTGTTCTGCCATGGTGACCCGAACAACAGTAGGTCACAATGCGCTAAGCATAGGCATGCAGACCAGACAACAAGAAATTCACGCCCCAGAAACAGAAAATGACCATCAAGAAGCCGAACACCGCGTAGATTGCCGCGCGCCGTCCTTCCCATCCCCGGGTCATCCGCGCGTGGATGTAGGCGCCATAGATCAACCAGACGATCAGCGACCAGGTTTCTTTCGGATCCCAGCTCCAATATCCACCCCAGGCGTAATTTGCCCACATGGCCCCCAGAATGATGCCGAACGCGAGCAAGGGAAATCCGATCATGATGGACTTGTAGCCCAACTCATCGATGGTTTCGAGGTCGGGGAAGGCCGCGTAGAACCGGGACCGGCTACCCCGCTTCTCGGCTCGTTCCTTAAAAAGGTACATGAGGCCCAAGCCGCCGGCCATCGCAAATGCTGCATAGCTGGTCAACGTGACCGAGACGTGAATGTAAATCCAATAACTATTGAGCGCTGGCACCAGCGGTTCGGCCGTCTGATAGCGGTACGGCAGGAGTGAGGCGGCGCCCATGGCGATGAACCCGATACCCACGACAAATGCACCGATCGCCTTGATCTTGTATCGCAGTTCCAGCAAGACATATCCCAAGATGATCGCCCAGGACACATAGGCCATCGCTTCAAACTGATTCGACCACGGAGCAAAGGTGCCTGAGTGCTCAAGACGCTCAAAGGCGCGAGTGAGCAATGCCGCCGTATTGACCATCCAGCCGAACACCGTCACTAGCGTGGCGACTTGGCCCAATTGAGTGGCCCAGGCCCCGTCCCGCTCCTCAAAGTCCTCCACCGGATGTCCGGCCGGCGCCAAGGCCATGGCAGGCCGGCGGGCGAACAGATAGGCGATGTAGAGAGTGAGGGAAGCGAGGTACAACCAGAACGTCATGTCGAAGAGAAACAGTGAACGGGCCATCGTATCCTCCGTCAATCGCGATCGGGTCATCGAACCCGTTTATCATACCCAAGACCGGTGTCTTTTAGCCACCGGCAGGCTGTTTGCTACGCCTGAAACGACCGGATGGTCTGAGTGAGCTTTCGGAATTCCTTTTGAAAGTCGATCTGGCTCTTGTGTGTCGTCCCACCCACATGAACCGTCACCCCCTCCGTTGACGGGATGATCTTTGTCCATAACCGGCGATGGTAGATGAATGAAGACAGGGTGATGCCCACGACGATCATCGTGGAGCCGATCCACACGATGTTGATGCCGGGATTCTTGGCAATCTGAAGCCCCGTGTACTTCTTCGGCTTGTAGCCGATTAATTCAAATTGGTATTTCGAATCCTTGATTTCGAACAAGTCTGGGAACTGATAGAAAATCCACGGCGTCGCTTGCACCGTGCTCCGCTCGTTGACGGTTAGTTTGATCGCCGGGTTTGCATGCTCGATGGTCTTCGAATAGACCTTTTTCTCGGTGGAATTGAACGCAAAATCCGCGACGAAATCGGTAATGGCGAGCTTGAGATTCAAATCCGCCAGGGTTTGCTCTTTCTGCCACTCCAGATCGATCGTTTTGATGACCTTGTCGGTTTCCTTGTCCTTGATGTTCAGGCGCGCGACTTCGATCTGATCCCAGGCGTCCCCGTAACTGGATTGATAAAACCAAATGCCCTTGTACACCAGCGGATCGTTGACGGTGATCGTCTTCGTCATTTTGGACTCGCCGCCCTCGAGCACTGTCAGTGTACTGTTATAGCTCTTAACCGCCCCATTCTCGTGATAATCGATCCAGAATTTCTCCACTTTCAAATCGAAGTTTCCGCGCGGGATGTGATAGGTCTGCCCCTCCAGGCAAACACCGAATTCCTGGAAACCATAATAGCTGCCGAGCAATCCGCCGAGCACGATAACGGTCGCGCTGAGGTGCGCCATGTGCGCGCCCACCCGTCCCATCACGCCTTTGCTTGCGTAGAGCGTGACTTCGCCGCCCTCATTTTTAGCCAGTACGCGGTAGCCTTTCGCGACGTAGTGCTGTGCCAACTGTTGAGCGATCGATTCCTTCGTGCCAGGCATCGTGACTTCGGCCTGTTGTTTCATCCCTTTGATGAAGCCGAGTGACACACTGACCTTGTCTTGCTTCATCGACCGCCAGACCGCCGGGAACCGCTTGTAGAAGCACGTCAGGGAGTTGACACAGAGGAGCCCCAGCAGGCTGGTAAACCACCAGGTGTGGTACACATCAGTAAAGCCCAAACGGAGAAACCAGCGGTAGGTCTCTTCTCCGTATTCCTGAATATACGTTTCAGGCCGCTCGCCCTGTTGGATGACCGTCCCAATGGTCGCGGTAATCGCAATAAACAGGAAGAGAAACATCGCCAGCTTGATCGAGGCGAAAAATTCGACCAGCTCGCGGGAAAACTCCTCCCATCCCACCCCAGGGGCCGGAGTGCGCGGGGTATCCTGTTCAAGCAGTGTGTCCGGCCGGCTG
>DASTQE010000271.1:0-5027 GCA_035761895.1 Nitrospira sp.
GCCCGCTCAGCCGGCGGTGGAGCAAAAAATTCTGTTGATCGACGATTCGTTGAGCATCAGAAAGTTCGTCGGACGCATGTTGGAGACAGCGGGTTACGAAGTCGACACTGCGGTGGATGGCGAAGAAGGGCTGCGCAAGGCGTCTGCGAAGAACTACCGGCTGATCCTTACCGACCTCGAAATGCCGAAATTAAACGGCTATGAGGTGATCCAGGCGTTGCGCAGCCGATCGCAGACGCAGCAGACACCGATCATTGTCATGACGACACGCGCCGGCGACAAGCACCGCCAGATGGCGTTAAATGTCGGCGCCAGCTCGTACATCGCCAAGCCGGTGGAAGAGCGGGCGTTGATCCAAGAACTCGAGCGGTGGATCGGACAGGAGTCGCCGGCGCGGAAAGCGTAAGAGATCCGCAGCATGCCGCCGTCCGCGCCTTGGCAGGCCGTTGAGATCGAATGAGTTTGAGAGGCCATCATAAGGTGACGACTGCCGTTGTGCAGACGGCCAGCTTGCTGGTCGTCCGCTTCGGCAAGTTGTGGTGCGCCGTGCCCTCACAGGGCGTCCGGGGCGTCCTGACCCAGCAGGAGGCCGGCAGGGGAGCCCAGATCACGTTTGTCGGCGTGACCTATCAGGACATCGATTTGGCCGGTCGGCTCGGCACCACGCTCGATCTTTCCAATCCAGACGTCCGGCTTGTCCTTTATTCAAACGGCCAGACGCATGGCACCATACGCGTCGAGGAAGTGATCGGCATGATCGAAGTGGAACGGACGGAGTGCCGGCCGCTCCCGTCGCATTTTCAACAAGAAGAACGGACCTGGATCTCGGGGACGACCATTTACCGGGATCAACTTGTGTTGATTCTCAGCCCGGAATGGGTCTTAGGGGAACTCGGCGAAGTGGTCACGACCGGCCCTCACGCCTTATCAGCCTCGTAGGTGTCTCATGTTACGTGCGGCTAGACAACAGGATCAGGCTGTCAGTGCAAAGCGCTCGTGGAACGTAGTCGTGTTTTCGGTCGGGGGACACAAACTGGCGGCGCGCACCGAGGACGTCGGCGGCGTGGCGCCCTGGATCGATCCCGTACCGGTTCCGAGCCGTACGCCGTTCGTCGGAGCCATGCTCAAGCGGGAAAAAGAGGTGATGCCGGTCTACGATCTGGGGACCCGGCTGAGCCGGGAACCGGAAGGTGATCCGTTGTTATGCCTGGTGGCGCGTCATGTCGACGGTCCCATGGCGATTTGCATCGACGGAGTCATTCCGTCCTTGCACAGCGTGGACGTCGCGCACATCGTGCCCAGCAAGCACCTGGACCTGGAAACCCTCGGCAGCTTTACCGATGAAGGACAGGAGATCGACATTGTCGCGCTTCAACGGCTGGGCCGCCATCGCCGGGACCGCGTAGAGTCATAAGGTGTTCATAGAAAGGAATTATACATGCCGAAGATCCTGGTCGCAGACGATAGCATTGCCGTTCGCAAGGTTGCCGAACGGCTGCTGACGGAGGCCGGGTTAGGCGTGACATTGGCGGCCAACGGCGAAGAGGCGTTGGCCTTCCTGGCCAAGGAGGTCCCCGACCTCATCGTGTCCGACGTGATCATGCCGGACAAAAGCGGGTACGAAGTCTGCGCGTTCGTGCGGGGGCAGACGGCGCTGGCGAACACGCCGGTCCTGCTGATCTCCGGCATCGTGAACGATGAAGTGACCAAGCAGGCCGAATCCTGTCATGCGGATGGCGTCCTGAAAAAGCCGTTTCAAGGCACGTCCCTGAAAGACCGGGTGCTCGAGCTCCTCGGCAAAAAGCAGGCTCCACCCGCTGCCGCCCCGGCAGCGGCCAAGCCGGCAGCTCAGCAAGCGACCCCCGACACCCCCCAGAGCGCTCCCGCCGCAGGCGAGCAGACAGAGCTCTCTCGTCAGACACTCGAAAAGCTCAAACAGGTCGAAGGGGAACTCGAGAAAGAGCGCCGGCAAACGGCCCAGCTGACCCAGCGTATTGCCCAACTCGAGGCACAGACCGGTCGGATCAAAGAACTGGAAGGTCAGGCGGGCCGGATCAAAGAACTCGAGGCGCAGGCGGGACGGGTCAGGGAGTTCGAGAGCCAGGCCGGGCGGATGAAGGAGCTGGAGTCGCTGCTGGCCTTCGAACGCGAACAGGCCGCCCAGGGGAAGAAAACGGCCGCGGAACTGGCCGCGGCGACCCAGCGCCTCAGAGAGACGGAAGCGGTCTTGAAGAACGAGCGGGACCAGACGGCGCAATTCAAGAAGGTCGCCGCCGACTTGCAACACCAGGCCGCCCGAGCACAGGAACTCGAGGGCGTCCTCCAAAAGGAACGGGCGCTGGCCGCGCAACAGACGCAGCGCATCAACGAGTTGCAGAAATCCGTCGGCCGCGTACAAGAGCTCGAGGCCGCCCTGAACGCCGAACGCCAAGCGGCGACGCAGCTGGTGCAACAGATGACGGCGATGGAGAAAGCCGTGAGTCGCTCGCAGGAGCTGGCGCAACAGTATTCCCGCGAACAGCAGCGTGTGGAAGAACTCACCCGTCGATTGGCCGACACGGAGCACAGCGGCGGAGGTAAAGCCAAAGAGATTCAGCAGCTCCTGGAAGCCGAACGGGAACGGAACGCGGTCTTGGCCCGTCGCGTCTCCGAAACGGAAATGGCTGCGCAGCAGGCGACCAAACGTTTCGAGGAAATGGCCAAGAAATTGGGCGAGATTGCGGGATTGGCATCCCAGCTCGGGGGCGGGTCCAAGCGCGTCTGACGCCTCTGCGCTCGTCTGGCTCACGCGGCATCGATGTCATTCGCCGGTGATTCTCCCTTGCGCACCCGCAGGTGATTGACCGCTCAGCGTCACGGCTTGTCGGTGGGGTCCTGCTGCGGTGAGGGAGTGCATGCATGTCAGGCGACACGTCAGATGAATTCCAAAAAGAGCTCGTCGATCTCTTTGTCCAGGAGGCGCACGAATGGCTGCAGAACATCCATGTGGCGCTCGATGAACTGCAGCAAGGGCCGCCTCCTGAACGCCATGCTGCGCTGATCGCCACGCTCACTGCCGGCGTGACGAACCTCGGCGGCTCCGCCGCCACCATCAATCTGCCCGATGTCGAACAGGCCAGTTTCTCCGCTCTGCCCTTCATCGAGGCCATCAAGGATCCGACGAAATCCTTCTCGGTGCAGGACTTTCTTTCCCTCTGCAAACAACTGGGCCAGATACACATCGCATTGACCAACGCCACGGGCGTCTCGTTCGAATCGGAAGCCGACACCGAAGCCGTGGAGGCCGCTCCGACCGTGTCTCCGGCCGAATTCCTCCAAACTCTGCGCGACCTCCAAGCGAAACAACAGGCTCCGGTGGAGCCTCTCGAACGAAATCTGATCAAGACCTTGATCGACCAGATGGAGGGGCAGGTGCAGGCCGGTGTGCAGCACGTCGGCGTCGATGTCATCCAGGGCTACCTCGACCGCATGGCCGCCTCCGAGGAGGCGTTTGTGCAGGTGGTTGATGCCCAGATGCCCGGCTTGACGGCCAAACTGACCGCCTTGGCCGGGGAGCCTGCATTGTCCAACGGCGCCTTGGAAGCGTCCCTTCAGGAGGTGGCGCAATTACGCGCCGAAGCGCAGCAGGTCAATGTCACGCCGGCCATGACGTTTTTCGGTGGATTGCAAAGTCTTTTGTCCGTAGTCGCGCAGCACCGGCTGAGACTCGCCGACGAGCGCGTACAGGCTGTCGCCGGCCGGCTGACCGCGATCCGTGAGTTGATCCACCAGTGGGTGGAACGAGGCAAGGCCGAGCGAGCTGCCATTGGACAAGCGCTGCCCGCACGATGAGTGCGGCCGGTATCCACTCCACCTTGACATGCTTTCCAGCCGATTGCATGCTGATGCGGGTGCACAGGGATCGCAAAGAACGCGATACGGGGATATGGAAGAACGACGAGCGACAGACGTGTATCGGCGGGCGGAGCAGGAGTTGACCTCCCTCGCCTCGGCGATCCAACGCCAGGACCCCATTGAGATGGCGGAGATGTCGGCGCTGGCCAAGGAGATCGCCGATTCGATCGGCCGCAATGATCAACTCGTCGTGCAGGCACTGGCGGGTCCCAGCGGGTCCACCTTGATCACGAACCTGGTCAACGTCAGCATCCTGGCCACCAAGGTTGGCTCGGGATTGGGCTATTATGGACAGGAACTCCAGCGACTCACGCTCGCCGGCCTCATGCATGACATCGGATTGTTTGCCGTGCCCCAGTCCGTGGTCACCAAGTCTGGTCGACTGACGCATGAGGAGCGGACGCTGATCGAGCAGCATCCGGAGCTGGGCTATCAATTAATCCGCAAGCTCGGACCCGAGTGGGAGTGGCTCGCGCAGATCGTCCGGCAGGCCCATGAACGATGGAACGGACGCGGCTATCCCAACCGGCTTAAGAGTCGCGACATCCATGAGATGGCCCAGATTATCGGTGCGGTCGATGTGTTCGATGCCTTGGTTACCCCCCGCCCATATCGCCGTCGTTTTTTCCCTCATGAGGCCGTCCGGGAACTGTTGGTGGCCGAACGATCGGCATTCCCCCGTGAAATTATGAAAGCATTGGTTGAGCAATTGTCCGCATATCCTTTAGGAACATTAGTGCGGCTGACGACGGGAGAAGTGGGGTCCGTTGTCGGCACCAACGTGCAGTTTCCGCTGCGGCCGGTCGTGGCGGTCGAGACCGACAGCTCCAAGGTAAACGGACATGAGCAGCGGGAAATCGACCTGAGTATGTCGCCCCTCGTCTCCATTATAGAGACGTTGGAGGCTCCGGACGTTGCCCGGGTCTCGTTCACCTCCGGACTCTCCGCAGACCGGCGGTCGAATCAAGCGCCGACCGTCTCGGACCAATTTGCCTCGTTGCTGGAAAATCTGGACGCATTGGCAAGCGCGATTCAGGGCGTGGTCGAATCCCGCACCGCGGGCGTCGCCCCCGACGGTGACCGCCCGACCGACGGACCGGGTCGTTCAGCCGCGCAAGAGGCTGGCGATGCCA
>DASTQE010000272.1:0-10431 GCA_035761895.1 Nitrospira sp.
CATCAAATCCGCCAACTCGTCGATCATGACGACGATGTACGGCAATGGTTCCGGTGGAGTCGGCGGCGGCATAAATGATCCGGGACTGCCGTCGGGCAGCGCCGTTTCTCCGGCGGAGAGACGCTCTTCCTCAGACAGAAAACGCATCGGCAATTCCGGTTGATCGGGCTTCACCTCGGGACCGGCATCGGGAAGCATGCCTTGGGCGCCGGCCACCTTGCGATTGTACGAATCAATGTTGCGGACACCCGCTTCAGCCAGCAATTTGTAGCGGCGCTCCATTTCCTGCACAACCCAGCTCAAGCCCCGCGCCGCCGACTTGGGATCGGTAATCACCGGCCGTAGCAGATGCGGGATGCCGTCATAGGTCTGAAATTCCAGCATCTTCGGATCGATCAGCAACAGCTTGACCTCATTGGGCTTGGCCGAGAGGAGGATGCTGATCAACATCGTATTCAAGCTGACGCTCTTGCCCGCGCCGGTCGCGCCGGCGACCAGGAGATGGGGCATCGTTTTGAGATCGGCAATGACAGGACCGCCGAAGATGTCTTTTCCAAGAGCCAGCGTCAGCTTGGACCGTGCCCTCGTGAAGGCATCGCTCGTGGCGACTTCCTTCATTGACACGGTTTCACGCTGCGCATTGGGCACCTCAATGCCGACGACCGACTTGCCGGGGATCGGCGCGACGATCCGCAGGCTGATGGCTTTCATCGCCAGGGCCAGATCGTCGGCCAGATTGACGATCCGGGCCACTTTGGTTCCGGGAGCCGGCTCGAATTCATACATGGTGACGACGGGCCCCGGACGCACTTCGGTAACCCGGCCTTCGATGCCGAAACTCAATAAGGCCTTTGACAGGATATCCGACTGAGCCTTGAGCTCCTCATCGGTGATACGGGAAAGGACGCCTGACGGGTCCGTCAACAATTCGTCCGCATCGGGCAACTGATAATCGCCGGTGTCGTCCGTCTTGCTCGAGACCGGTGCTTCCGGTTCAGGTTCGGGCACCTCCACCGGTTCGGGCGACAGCACCGCCGGCGGCAAGACCGCCGCCTCGGCAAAAGGCGTGTCCTCCGGCTCGGGAAGCGCTTCCTCGATGACCGCTCGGATCGACTTGGGCTTTCTCGGCTTGGACGGTTTTGGCGCTTCGGCTGACGCTTCCTCTCGTCGCCGCGGCATCATGGTGCTGAGACTGGCCAGCGCCTTCCGCCCCCGTTCGGACACTTGAACAGCCAATTGGGCAAGGGAAAGAGGCGCGGTAAAGAGCAGCGCCACGACAAACCCGGAAATGATGAGGATATGAGCGCCGGTGTTGGCAAAATAGGTCCGCAGCCCGTCGGCCAGCAGTTGCCCAAACAGGCCGCCCGCCTGACCGCGCAACACCATTCCACTGGAGATGGTCGGGACAGCCGTCAGTTCAAGATGGAGCAAACCGCTCAGGAAGAACAGCGCAGCCAGCGACGCGCCGGCATTCCGCAGCCTGATCGAAAGGTCGCTTTGGGTGAAGCAGCGGGCGCCAAGCAGGCCGAGCAGGATCGGGAACAGGTACGCCGCCCCGCCGATCGAGGAAAACAGCAGTGCGGAAAGGACGGCGCCGGCTGAACCGATCAAATTGTGGGTAGGAGGGGTGAGGGTGGCGCTCGGCGTCGCCAGGACCTTTGGCTCCCCGGGAACGAACGACAACAGGCTCAAGAGCGTGAGGAGGCTCAGCGCCATCAACATCACGCCGATCACTTCACGCTTGAGGTGGGAAGGGGGAGCAGGGGCGCGGCGGGCCTCGCCCCGCTTGGCCGAGCTGGTTACGCCCATGCGCCGGATGCTAACACAGGGGGTAGACCAATTCAAACAATCGGCGTCGATTCCACCGTGTCATGGTACGTCGCGACGAGCCAGCCGCACGGCCAGTTCCACGAATTGTTCGAGCGTCAATGTCTCGGCGCGGACGGTCGGGACCAGTCTCATGGCGGCCACGGCATCGGTCGCGGCTTGCGCTCCATAGCCTTCATCACGCAGTGAATTCACCAACGTCTTCCGGCGATGAGCGAAGGCGGCCTTCACCACGGTCGCAAAGGCCGGTTCATCGTGCGATGTGAGCAGCCCCCTGGTTCTCGGGCGCAGCACGACCACGGCGGACCCCACGTCCGGCCGCGGACGAAAACAGTTGGCAGACACCTTAAAGACCTTCGCGACTTCGCTCGCATATTGTGTCATGACAGACAGGACGCCGTAATCGGACGTGCCGGCCTTGGCCACGAGGCGGTCCGCCACTTCCTCCTGCAGCATCAGCACCAGGCGAGCAAAACGGCGGCGATCTTCGAGAAATCTGAAGAGCAGCGGGGTTGAAATATAGTACGGCAGGTTGGCGACCACGATGGCGCCGGCCGGAAGCGTCTCGAGCGGATGAGTGAGAGCGTCCGCACGGATCAACTCGACGTTCTTCCAATCGAGTCTGCGCGCTACAAGCAGGCCGTAGAGCTCCGGATCTATCTCGATCGCAACCACCCGACCGGCCACACGGGACAGCGCGTCCGTCAAGATGCCTCGGCCCGGACCGATCTCGACAACCGTCGCCTCCGGCGTGAGTTCCGCCGCCGCGACGATTTTTCGCACGATGTTTTGGTCGATGAGAAAATGCTGCCCAAGTCGTTTCTTTGCCGGGGGGAACGGCGCTGGCACCTAGGCGCCTCCGTCGGGAGCACGCTGACCGGTTTGCGCAATCTGCTGGCTCAGTGCCTTGAGCGGCACACGAAAACAATCCACCAGATCGGTAAATTCCTCAACGAGATCGTTGGTGAACACCATCCCCGGTTGAAGGCGGGAGAACTCCTGCGCGGCTTTCTCGCCGACCGACTCGGCCAGCAGGGCGACCGTCCGGACACGCCATTTGGCCACCCGCTCGGTGCCGGCCACGGTGTTGAGCGACATTTCCAGCGTATCACGATAGATCGCATCCAGTTCTTTGAGTTGCTGCTGGATGACCAAGAGCGCTTTGTTTTGATCGAACGGCATAATGTGGTGCTTCTCCTATCGTGAGGCACGAGAGGGCCGCCGTCGCGCGAGCGTGGCGGCCAGCTTGACCGCTTCGATGAGGCTGCCGGGATCGGCAATGCCTTTGCCGACAATGTCGAAGGCGGTCCCGTGGTCGACCGAAGTCCGGATGATCGGGAGTCCCACCGTCAGGTTCACGCAGCTCCCGAAGGCGATCATTTTCAGCGGAATGAGACCCTGATCGTGATAGAGCGCGACGATGGCATCGTAGTCGCCCCGGGCGGCTTTGCCAAACAGCGTATCAGCAGGCATCGGGTCGGTGGCGAGGATGCCGTTGGCTTGCGCGGCGCGCACCGCTGGCGAAATAATGCGCGCCTCTTCATCGCCAAAGAGTCCCTGTTCTCCCGCGTGCGGATTGAGCGCTGCAATGCCGATGCGGGGTTTTTTGATGCCGAAGAGCGTCGTCAGCGCCAGATGCGCCAGCCGGATGCCTTTTTCGATTTTGGCTTGCGTCAACAGCGATGGAAGCTCCTTGATGGCGACATGAGTGGTCACGAACATGATCTTCAAGGGCCCTCCGATGATCATCATGCCCGATTCCTGCGCCTGAGTCAGGTCGGCCAACAGTTCGGTATGGCCGGGATAATGACAGCCGGCCATGTTGATCGCCTCTTTATTGATAGGTCCCGTGACCATCCCGTCGATGCAACCGGTTTGAGCCAGCTGTACGGCCTTCTTGATGAACGCCACCGAAGCGGCGCCGGTTTCCGGAGCCGCCACACCGGCCTTATAATCGCCTAGTGGGCCTTCGAGAGGATCCAACACGGCGATGTCGTGAGCATGGCGCGCGATGGGTTCATGCCCTTCGAGCGGGCGAACGGTGAGCTCGAGTTTTAGCTTTTTCACCGTCCGTTGCATTACCTCCTGAGAGCCGATGACGAGTGGCAAGCAGATGCGTCGGAGCGTCGTTCCCGTGAGCGCCTTGGCAATGACTTCGGGGCCGATACCAGCCGGATCGCCCATCGTGATGCCGAGCAATGGCCGCCGGTGGCGGCCGGGTTCGTTTGGTTTGTCTTGTTTGTTTTGTTTGTTTGGGCGGGACGTGACAAATCTCCTCTTCATGGGGTGTCCCCTGACACGAGACAACCCAGATAAACCAAATGCACCACACAAACTAGATAAACCATTTCACAACCAGACAACCCAAACAAACTAGATGAACGATTTCACAAGGAAACAAACTAGACAAACCAAACAAACCGGACAAACCAGAGTAACTAATAACACCCGCTCACCCCCCGTACAGATACAAGGCATATCCTATATAAAGGACGGCGCCGATCGTGAGCAACCAGGGGCGCCACTGACCTGACCAGGCCGCTTGCAGCAGCAGACTTCCCGTCGCCATCACCGCCAGAACCATCGTGAGCAGTGCCGAAGGGGCGAGCGTCCATTCGGTGCCCAGCAGACCCACGGACACCGGCACGGTGCCCTGAAACACCATCGCGCCCGTGACGTTGCCCACGGCCAGGCGGTCCTTCTTTTGGTACAGCCAGAGAAAGCTGTTGGACATTTCTGGCAATTCCGTGGCGAGCGGCGCGATCAGGAGGGCTAGGATTAGAGGCGAAATGGCCAACAGATGCGCCGTTGACTCTGCCGCAGTGACAAACAGATGCGCACCCAGCGCGAGGCCCCCAAGCCCCGCCGTCGCCTGCAACGTGATGACGCCGTACGAGGGTTTGGCCGAACGCCTGGCAAACAGCAGCGGATCAAGCTCGCTGGGCTCATCCGATCCGTCGCCGCTGAACTTGAGTTTGACGTAGTAGCCGTAGAGCCCGAGCAAACCCAGGGCCGCCACGATGCGCAGTGCCTGAGACGAGAGGAAGGCGCAGACCATCGCCACTGTGTAGGCGAAGACAAAACAGGAGAGATCGATGGTAACATCCTTATAGTTGAGGCGGAACACACGGCCGCGTTTGCCCAGTCGCGCATACACCAGCAACAACACCGCGAGCATCGGAACGACCAGTGTGCTGAGCATGAAAGGCGCTCCGAGAATCGCGCCCAAGCCGACCTCGGTTTCTTCACGCGTAGCGCCGAAAAAAATGGCGACGATGGGAATAGACGTTTCAGGGAGGGTGGTGCCGATGGCCGCCAGCACGCTGCCCACGGCGCCTTCGGAAAGATTCAGGCGCTTTCCCAGCCATTCGATCGCATTGGTAAACAGCGCGCAGGCACCGAGCGTGACGACCACGGACGCGCCGAAGAGGAACACGTACCACAGCAGTGTCACAAACGGCCCTTCGAGGCGTGTGTCTTCGCATAGGCCAGCGCGGCTTCCTCCAACACCGCCCTGATCGGCCGTCCTGTCCGCTCGGCGATCCGCTTGCAATCGAGATATTCTGGCGCGGCCTTGCTGCTCGTCGAATCGACGGCGGCAATCTTGATCCGGACCGTCCCGCCCCGGATCTTCACTGACGCGAACCGGCGGGGAAGGATGTGTCGAGTGATGTCTTGCACTCGGACACCTAGGGCGGTCGTTTCTTCGAACAGCACGTCGAGCACCGGATCGACGCCGTCAAAGGGGACCAGACAGGTCAGCACAATGCCCGGCCGGCCGCGCTTCATGATCACGGGGGTCAGCGTGACGTCCAGCGCTCCAGCGCGAAAGAGGCGTTCCATGACGTGTTCATAGGTTTGCGGGTTGACGTCGTCAAGGTTCGTTTCGATTTGGACGACGGTGTCCCGCGCCCGCCCCTCCACGGCGTCTTCGGGGGACAAGAACACACGAAGCACGTTCGGCCACCCTTCAGGATTGGCATGTCCGGCACCATAGCCAATTGCGGCGGGTCTGATCAGTGGCATCTGTCCAAATTCGTTGGTGAGCGTCCGCAGCAGCGCGAGCCCTGTTGGTGTCGTCAGTTCCCGGGCTGGGCCGGCGCTGTAAATCGGGACATGCTGCGCGAGCATCGCCACAGCAGGTCCCGGGGCGGGCAAGAGGCCGTGTGCTGATTGCACGGTGCCTGTGCCCACATTGATCGCCGAGGCCGTCACCCTGTTCACCTCGAGCAACTCGCAGCAGATCAGCCCGCCAACGATATCGACAAACGAATCCAGGACACCGACCTCATGGAAATGGACATGGTGTTTCGGAACGTGGTGGGCCTTCCCTTCAGCCTCCGCTAACCGTTCGAACACCGCAAGGGATTGCTGTTGGATTTTCGGAGAGAGCCGGCTTGAAGAAAGCACTCTACGGATGCGGGCGAACGGCCAGGGACGCCCGTGACCCGGCGTGAGGATCACGTCGACCTTGGTCGCCCAGATCGCCCCGCGCTGCACCCGGCGCTTGTGGAGCTTGAACCCCCGCACGCCGAGGCGTGACAGTCCTTTGACCAGGTCCGTGAAGGGTGCCCCCGCGTCGACGAGCGCGCCCAACGTCATGTCCCCGCTGATTCCCGAGAAGCAATCGAAGTGTAAGTGAGCGCCCACGTTCGTCCTTGATGTGGCCCGTTAAGCCGCGTCATCTTACCCAACGGTGCCGGGAACGGCAATCACGACACCTGCATTGACAGGCCGCAAGCGCTGTGTTATCCAACTCCGGCACTTCGGCTCCTCCTGCCTCCCGGCACCAGAAGGGCACAGACGACAGGACTCATGTTGGGCACCACGCCGGCCAACGCAACGCAACTGACCTGCTTCCGTCTGGCGCCGCTGTGTCTCGCGTGGACAATCGCCTGCTCGTTGCTCCTGATGCTGTCGTCCGGCTCGGCCTCGGCCAAGTCCAAGCCAGCCAGGGCGCCTCGTCCCGAGCCCGAACTCAAAATCATGGAGCTGAAGATCAGCCCGAACCCCTATACCGTGTCGGCCGGCTCCCTGGAATTCTTGGCAGTGGTGCAACTGCCCAAAGAACTGGACGGGGCGACGATCCTGGAGGTGTCCTCTCTCGTCAGTTCCCCTTCGAAAACCTCCATCCGCTTTCTTTCACAGCGCAAGCCGCTGGAATCTCCTGTCGCCACGCCGATCAGCAGCGAGCCACCGAAGGTCGCTGTCGTGCTGACATGGGATGGGCTGGATCACACGAAGGCGCCGGCCGAAGCGGGAACCTATCGCTTCGAGCTGCGGGCGAAGCTCCTGTCCAACAGCGAAAAGGGCCCACGTACACTCATGGTCTCCTGGCCCAAGCGTGGAACGCTGGAAGTGAAATAGTTAGGCAAGGGGCGCGGGGCAAGAGGCAATGGGTGAACCTAAGCCTCTCGCCTCTCGCCCCTCACCTTTCGCCTAGCATGTTGATCCGGTGTGCGAGGCAGCCGGCTCCGAACCCGTTGTCGATGTTCATGACGCCCACCCCGGCCGCGCAGGAATTCAGCATGGTCAACAGGGCGGCCAGGCCGTTGAAGCTCGCCCCATAGCCTCGACTGGTCGGCACGGCGACGACTGGACAATCCACTAGACCTCCGACGACACTCGGCAATACGCCGTCCATGCCGGCGACGACCACAATGACATGGGCGTCCGTCAGCTGCTTGTGGCGTCCCAACAACCGGTGAATGCCTGCGACACCCACGTCGTAGAGCGTCTCCACACGGCTGCCCATCACTTCCGCGGTGATCCGCGCCTCTTCCGCGACCGGGACATCGGACGTGCCCGCCGTGATCACCAACACATGACCTTGAAGCCGCCGCATATGATCACGAACGGCCACGATGCGGGCTGGTTCATGGTAGACCGCCCGGCGGTCTATGCGCTTGATCACCGATGCGACCTGCGGGGTCGCCCGCGTCGCCAAAAAGGGCCGATGGTGCTTTAACAGCGATGCCGCAATCCTGCGAATCTGTGCGGGCGTCTTGCCCTCACATAAGATGACTTCAGGAAAACCCTGTCGGATTGAACGATGGTGATCCAGGGAGGCAAACCCCAGGTCTTCGAAGGGCAACGCACGCAGGCGTTCCAACGCCGCAGCGACCGTGACCTTGCCGCTTCGCACATGAGCGAGCAGGCGCTCGAGCCGTTCACGGTTCATGCGCGGCCTTTTTCCGGTTTGGCGACCCGTTCCATGAGATCGCTGACGGCCTTGCGGCAGGACTTCCCCTCAAACAGCACGGCATTGACTTCACGGACGATTGGCATCTCCACGCCATGCCGCATCGCCAACCCGGAAGCCGCCCGGCTCGTTCGCACACCCTCGGCCACGGCCTGCATGCCTGCCAAAATCGTGTCCAATTTCTCGCCCTGCCCGAGACGAACGCCCACATGGTGGTTGCGGCTCAGAGCCCCGGTACAGGTCAGCACAAGATCGCCGACACCCGACAAGCCATAGAACGTTCGCGGATCCGCACCCATCGCTATGCCCAGCCGAACCATCTCAGCCAGTCCTCTCGTGATCATGGCGGCTCTCGTGTTGTGCCCGAGGCCCAGCCCATCGACGACGCCGGCTGCCAGCGCCATCACATTTTTGAGCGCTCCACCCAATTGCACGCCGATGATGTCGCTGTCCGCATAGATGCGGAGGGAAGGCGTCATAAAGGCCGTCTGAAAGGATTCGACCAACGCCGCATTCGTTCCTGCCAGACACAACGCAGTGGGCTGTCCCTGACTGACCTCGATTGCAAAACTGGGCCCTGAAAGGACCATGAGACCATCATGAAGAGCCGGGGGAAGCACATCGACGATGACCTGCGTCATGAGTTTAAAGGTGTCTTCCTCCACGCCTTTCGTCGCGCTCACGATCGGAAGCGGGCCAGAGAGCAAGGGGCCGATCTCCTGCAGCACGGGTCGAGCCACATGCGAGGGCACGACGAACAGCAGACCGTCACACTCCTCCACGGCTTCGGCCAGCACGGTGGTCACTTTCAGTGAGCGAGGCAGCGTCACGCCGGGCAAGAAGAGCTGATTTTCACGCTTCGCTGCGATGGAGTCGAGCACCTCGCGTTCGTAGGCCCACAGCGTGATCAGGAGTCCTTTTTCCGCAAGATGCTTCGCGAGAGCGGTCCCCCAGGCTCCGGCACCGATGACGGCAATTCGTTGGATGGGTGGCATGATTCAGAATGAAGGGTACACGTGAACGGGCTGGATATCGGGTTTGTATGCGTCTATCGAGCGGGCGGATTATAGGAAGGCTCCTGTCCTCTGTCAACGAACCGGACGGTCCGCCAACTGTACAACACCGACTGGTCTGGACGACAGGACGCGACGGCCATGACGCAGAATCTGCGATTTACGCCGGCTTTTTTGGGCCTCCTCGTGGCATATCGTTTGCTCAATCCCGACAGGATTTCACAAATTGCTTCGTGCCTGGGAATTCGACCGATAGGATGTCAGAGACACAACCTGGGAGCGAGGATTCGACCATGCATAATCGGCGAAGGCTGACCCTTTTGTTGGGCGCGGGCCTACTTGCTTCCCTCATACTCACCGCTCTGTTGCCGCCCAGAGCAAAGGCTGAATGGTATATCGCCGGACAGCTCGGCGTGACACTGCCATCATTAGGCGGCGGACTCACCAACGTTGACGTCGGCTCTCCGTTCCCTCAAGGCGCGACTCACAGTGATCTGGATCTCCAAACTTCAATGTTGTATGGGGGCAAGGTCGGATACTATTTCAGGTCGGCCCGCTGGCTCGGGCTTGAAACCGAAGTGTTTCATACAAATCCTCACATCAAGGAGCAGACTCATACCTTTTTCAGTCCGTCGGGCGTACCCGTTGGGTCCGCTACGCTACAGGGAGCTCATTTAGGAGTCACCATGTGGGCACCACTCAATATTATGTTGCGATACCCGAAGAGCCGGCTGCAGCCGTATATCGGCATCGGGCCCGGAATTTTTTTCGCCCGTATCAAACAAGAAGGCCTCGGTGCAGAAAACCCCACCTCGACGTCCAGCAACGGGAAAATTGGTTTGAATGCTAAAGCCGGGGTTGAATACTATTTCACGAGACGCTTCTCCGCGTTCGGAGAGTGGAAATACAATTATGCTCGCTTCAGTTTTTCGGAGAACCTTGATGCGTTTCCTTTTCCGTATGCCTTCAAGGCTACCTATAGCGTGCATAATCTCGCGTTCGGTCTGGCCTATCACTTTTAGCGGAACCCCCCACGCCTAGCAAAAGGCATCGGTTTCCATGTAGCCTGGGTAGGGTATGAAACCCTGTCCCAACTGTCGGCGAGAGCTACCCGAGATCTACCGGTATTGCACCCAATGCGGCACCCGACTTGACGGCTCGGCTCCACCGACCAACGTCAAACCCCGCCCGACTCGTGAGACCCTCAACCTCCAGGTGCTCTACGGCATGGTGGCAGTCCTCGCCCTTGCCCTGTTGTTCCCGCCCTGGGAGACGCCTCCGACCCAGACACCGGAGTTTCTGGGCCTGCATTTCATTCTTGCGCCTACGACTCCGGATGCGATCGTAAGTCGGCTGTTGATGACCGTCGAACTCGTTACAATCGCCATT
>DASTQE010000273.1:0-31968 GCA_035761895.1 Nitrospira sp.
TTTTCCCGGAGCACTTCAACGAACCGCCCGTGAAGGACCTCATGTCGGTTCACGTCGACCCGATTACCGGTGTGCCATCCTTCAAGAGAACCGGTGTGACGATCGAGAAGGTATAAGACCAGCTCTTATGACAGTCAAAACTTTGACAAGGAAATTCCTTCATGCTGCCCTCTTCTATGAGATCTGGGACGCCATGAAAGTGACATTCAAGCACATGTTCCACAAGCCGATTACGTTTCAGTATCCGCGGGAACAGCGGACAATCCCTGACACTCACCGTGGGGCACTGGGATTGCTGCGCTATGACGACGGTCGAGAACGCTGCGTGGGTTGCGATCTGTGCGAAGCCGCCTGTCCTTCCCGCTGCATCAAGGTCATCAGCGCAGAAGACCCAGACCGGCCCCTTCAGCGCTATGCCACTGAGTTCTACATCGATATTACCAAGTGCGTCTTTTGCGGCTATTGCGTCGAGGCCTGCCCGGTCAACGCCTTGGCCATGACGAAGATGTACGAGTTTTCCACGCACGACAAGCGGACGCTCCTGTTCGACAAGAAACGCCTGTATGACATCGGGGAGCGGCATCTTGACGATGCCAAGAAGTATCTGTACGCGCACAATCAAGAGAAGAACATCGAGGAAAGCCGTGAATACCGCTACTACTTCCCACAATCCGTCGTGAAGGCGACCCAGTCGGCGCCCAAACATCTGAGCTGAACCCCATGATGGTCGTGTTCTTCGCCTATTTTGCCCTGATGAGTATGGCCGCTGCCGTACTGACGGTTGCATTGAGGAATCCGGTTCATTGCGGCTTGGCGCTGCTGGCCCTGCTGCTGCATGTCTCCGGTCTGTTCGTCCTGCTCAACGCGGAATTTCTGTGGGCCGTCCAAGTCGTGGTCTATGCCGGCGCCATTCTCGTCCTGTATCTGTTCGTGTTGATGCTCCTGAATCTCAAGACCGAGGAGCGCTATTTTCACAGCACAGCGTTGTACTTCGTCATACCGACCGTCCTGGGCTCGCTCTACGTCCTGGCCCTGCTGTTCAAGTCTCCCTATGGAGGCGCGAAGGGCGACGCACCGACCAGTGCCGTGCTGCAGGAGGGCAACACCTATGCCATCGGCATGAAAATGTTCAGTGATTATTTGTTGCAGTTCGAAATCGTCGGAATCTTTCTCCTGGGCGCCATCAGTGGGGCAATCGTGCTGGCGAAAACACCCAAACCACTCGGGAATGACGTTAATCGCTAAACGTGAATCGCCATTCGACGCAGAAAGCGAGTCGATGTCGCGTTTCACGAGCAACGGTTAACGAATAACGGTTCGTTATGGTCCCTTTAAGCGCGTACGTGGCGGTCAGCGCCGTGCTGTTCATCACTGGCCTGCTCGGCGTGATGATCAGACGAAACTTCATCATCGTGCTGATGGCGGTGGAGATCATGTTGAACGCGGCCAACATCAATCTCGTCGCCTTTTCCCATTATCTGGAGTCCATGGCCGGGCAGCTTGTGGCGTTGTTTGTCATTGCCATCGCCGCCGGAGAGGCCGCGGTGGGGCTCGCGATCATTATTGTCGTCTTCCGGGGGAAGATCTCCACGAACGTCGACGAAATGAACCTCCTCAAGTGGTGAGTGCATGACCGATCTTCTGATCAAGCTCATCCCCCTCTTTCCCTTACTCGCCGTGATCGCCAACGGCGTCTTCGGCCGCTATCTCTGGTCTCACGAGTGGGCCCACCGTCTGGCGTGGGGATCGGTCGGCCTTTCGTTTCTCTGCACCATCGGGGTGTTCGCCGACATCGTCCACAGCGGAACGGCGCACGAAGTCGTCGCTTATCCCTGGATCTTCGGTGGGGATCTCACGATCAACATGGCGTTTCTGGTCGATCCGCTCACCTGCGTCATGCTCCTCGTGGTGACGGGGGTGGGCTTCCTCATCCATGTGTATTCGGTCGGCTACATGCACGGAGAAGAGGGATTCACGCGTTTCTTCACCTACATGAATCTCTTCATGGTGTCGATGCTCCTGTTGGTGATGGGCAACAACTACGCCGTGCTCTTCATCGGCTGGGAAGGCGTCGGCCTGTGCTCCTATCTCCTCATCGGCTACTACTATGACAAAGTGTCGGCGGCCAAGGCGGCCACCAAGGCGTTTGTTGTCAATCGCATTGGTGACGCCGGATTTTTGCTGGCTATTTTCCTGGTTTTTATCAATTTCAAGACGCTCGACTATACGAAAGTATTTGCGCAGGTCGGCCAGTTGTCCCCCGACATGGCCACGGCAATTGCGCTCTGCCTCCTGGTGGGGGCCGTGGGCAAATCGGCACAGATTCCGCTCTATACCTGGCTACCGGACGCCATGGAGGGCCCCACGCCCGTAAGCGCGCTCATCCATGCCGCCACCATGGTGACGGCCGGTGTCTACATGATCGTGCGCAACCACCTCATTTTCGATCTTTCGCCCGTCGCGTTGGGAGCCGTCGGTCTGGTAGGCGGCACGACGGCGCTCTTTGCGGCGACCATCGGCCTCGTGCAAAACGACATCAAGCGAGTGCTGGCTTATTCGACGGTCAGCCAGCTGGGCTATATGTTCCTCGGAGCCGGCATCGGCGCCTACACGGCCGCGATCTTCCATCTCATGACGCATGCCTTTTTCAAGGCCCTGTTGTTTCTCTCTGCCGGCTCGGTCATTCACGCCTTGTCCGGAGAGCAAGACATCAGGAAAATGGGGGGGCTCAGCCACAAGATTCCCTGGACCCACAGGCTGTTCTTCATCGGCACGATCGCCATCGCCGGAATCCCGCCCTTCGCTGGATTCTGGAGCAAAGATGAGATCATGGCTCATGCGTTCACCCATCACCATTATGTGCTCTATGGCATGGCCGCCATCGGCGCCCTCCTGACCTCGTTCTACATGTTCCGGCTGACCTATTTGACGTTCTACGGTAAATCCCGCATGGATCATCACACCGAAGAACATGTCCATGAGTCCCCGATGGTCATGATCGGTCCCTTGATGGTCTTGGCTGTGCTCTCGCTCGTCGGCGGGTTCATTGGCTTTCCGCCGGACAACGGCTGGCTGCATGATTTCTTGACGCCCGCTGCGGGCGCCAGCGGCGAACACGGAGTCAGCACCGGCCTGGTCCTGATGCTGATGATGATTGCCAGCGGCATTGCCCTGTTCGGATGGGCCTTGGCCCACTACCTCTACAGCGTGAATCCTACCGCCCCGGCCCGATGGGCCGCGAGGGCGGGCGCGCTATACACCACGCTCCTGAACAAGTATTACGTCGATGAGCTGTACGACCTGCTGTTCGTCGAGCTGACCAAGAAGGTGGGACTTGCGTTCGACTGGTTCGATCGGGTCGTCCTGGATGGCATCGTCCGGGGAGTCGGGCACATGGCCGAATTGGGCGCAGCCGGCTCGACATGGGTGGAGAAGCATCTGATCTACGGCGGTATCAACATCGTCGGCTATGGCAACCATCTGATGGCCCGGCAATGGCGCCAGCTGCAGAGCGGCATGGTGCACCACTACGCGGCCATCATTGTCGCGGGATTATTCTTGCTCGCGCTGGTCATTCAACTGATCGTGCAACGCTAGAACGACGGTGTCATGTTAGAACAGCTGGACTCGACATTTCCGATTCTCACCTGTCTGCTCTTTTTTCCATTGGTCGGCGCGGCCGTGCTGTGGCTCTTCGACGATGAGGACATGATCCGCACCTCCGCTCTGACCATTGCGCTGGTCGAACTGGCGCTGGCGATTTTCGTCCTGATGCGGTTTGTCCCTGACTCTCCCGCCATGCAGTTCGTCGAGCATGTCCGGTGGATCCCGGCCCTGGGCATCAGCTATCACCTCGCGGTGGACGGCATCAGCGTGCTGTTTGTCGGGCTGACCGCCTTCCTGACCGTCTTGATAGTTATTTACTCCTGGGACACCATTCGCTATCAGACGAAACTGTACATGATGGCGCTGTTTGCGCTTGAAACGACGACGATGGGCATCTTCGTCTCCCTGGATCTGATTCTCTTCTTCGTGTTCTGGGAGCTCATGCTGATTCCCAGCTATTTCTTGATCAAGCTCTGGGGAGGCGGCGCGGAGCGGCACTATGCCGCGTTGAAATACGTGCTGTACACACTATTGGGCAGCGTGTTCATGCTGGTCGGCATCGCGCTCCTTAACATCAACTATCACAACTATGCCACGCTCCATCACATGGACCAGCCGTACTCGTTTGATTTGCTGGAACTTCTGGCCGTCCCCATTCCGCTGTCTCACCAGTTGCTGATCTTTTGGCTGATGTTCATGGGATTCGCGTTCAAGGCCCCGGTATTCCCGTTTCATACCTGGTTGCCGGACGCCTTGCTCGAAGGGCCCATCGGCATGGCCGTCGTGCTGGCCGGCATCAAGCTGGGGACATTCGGCTTCATGCGCTTCAGTATTCCACTGCTTCCGGAAGCGTCCAAGAGTCCGACCGTCGTCACGATCATGATGGGGCTCGGGCTGGCGGCAATCGTGTACGGCGCGATCATGGCGCTGGTGCAGCCCGACTTCCGTCGTCTCCTCGCCTACAGCAGCATCAGCCACCTGGGATTCATCGTGATCGGCTTGTTCGCGCTGAACTATCAGGGCCTGCAAGGCAGCCTGTTAACCATGATCAATCTCGGCTTCAGCACTGCCGGACTGTTCTTCATCGCGGGCTTCCTCCATAGCCGTCAGCAGACGACTCTGCTGCCGGCCTTTGGCGGCATGGCCAAACATACGCCGTTGCTCGCCTCATTTTTCCTGTTGATTGGACTGGCTTCCATCGGCCTGCCTGGCACGAACGGGTTTGTCGGTGAATTTTTGATTCTTCTCGGCACATTCAAAGCCCATTGGGTCTACGGCGCCATTGCCGTCACCGGCGTCATCTTCGGCGCTGCGTATTTTCTCTGGTATTACGAGCGGGCGATCCTGGGACCGGTCGGCAAGGCCGTCCGGGAATCAGTCGGCGACCTGCATCTCCGTGAGACCGTGATCGCCGTTGCGCTGTCGGCCATGATCCTCTGGATCGGACTCTATCCCGCTCCCTTCTTGCGCATGATGAATGGATCGGTGCAGGCCCTGGTCGACCGGCTCGATCATGGAACGGTCGCTGCCTCAGGAACAGCCTGGCCAGAGGCTACGGGCAAGAGGCCAGAGAGCACAGAGAAGCACCCAGAGAGCAACGAGTCTCAAGCAAGTCCTCTTGCCGCTCGCCTAGGACCCCTCGCCGGGGGTTCATTATGAGCGACTACATTCTGCTCTGTATTCTTTTTGCGCCATTTGCCGGCGCGATCGCGCTGATGTTTACCTCCAATCGACAGCCCATGCTCGTCAGAGGCATCGCAGCCGCCTCGGCCGGCGTCTCTCTGCTCGCCTCGCTGTATCTGTTCTACGCCTACGATCCCGTCAAGGGCGGATTTCAGTTCATTCAAAAATTTGAATGGTCGAGACAGCTCGGCATTGCCCTCCACCTTGGCGTGGACGGCATCGGCACTCCGTTGGTGCTGGCGTCGTCGATCCTCCTGTTCGCCGGTATCTTCGTGTCCTGGCATATTAAGGACCGGACCAAAGAATTTTACATCTGGCTGTTGATTCTGGCCGCAGCCACAATCGGCGTGTTCATGTCGTTGGACCTCTTCTTCCTGTACTTCTTCTATGAGATGTCCGTCATTCCGATGTACCTGCTGCTGGGCATGTGGGGCAGCCATACGAAGAGGTATCTGGAGATGACGGACCAGGAGGGCCTGAAGCTGCGGGACTCGGTCGGCTTCATTTTCAATTTCGCGGCCAACAGCAAGGAATATGCGGCGATGAAGCTGGTCCTGTTCTTGTCAGCGTGGGCCGTCGTGGCGCTGATGGGCATCCTGCTGATCTACCGGTATTCGGGGCTCAACACCTTCGATATCCTGCAGCTGCGCGAGCATGCCAAGCTCATGAACATTCCCGTGCTCGGGACCACCCTCGACCGCATCATCTGGGTGCTCATCTTCTTCGGCTTCGCGTCGATTGCCCCGCTCTGGCCGTTGCACTCGTGGTCCCCGGTCGGCCATGCGGCGGCTCCAGCCGCCACCAGCATGCTGCATGCGGGCGTCTTGATGAAGCTCGGGCACTTTTCGATTATCCGGGTCGCCTTTGAAATCCTGCCGGATACCACCCGCGAACTGATGCCAATTGCAGCCGTGCTCTGCATCTTCAGCATCATCTACGGCGGATTCGTCGCCTTCTATGCGAAAGACACCAAGTACGTGATCGGCTACTCCAGCTCCAGCCACATGGGGTATGTCTTTCTGGGCATGGCGGCGTTGAATTATATCGGGCTGAGCGGAGCGGTCATCTATATGTTTGCGCACGCCATGGCCACGGGAATGCTCTTCGCCATGGCAGGATGGGTCTACGATCAGACACACACGCGAGACATTCCTTCGCTCGGGGGACTCGCCAATCGCATGCCCTTCATCGCCGGCTGCTTCGTGATCGCGTGCATGGCGTCCGTCGGGATGCCCGGAACGGTGAATTTCATCGCGGAGGTCATGATCATCGTGGGTAGCTGGAACAAGTATCCGCTGCAAGTGATCATCGCCGTCATCGGCATCGTCATCACGCTGGCCTATTTATTCCGCATGATGCGGGGCCTGTTCTATGGTCCGATGGATCAAAAGTACAGCCACTCGCACGACGCCGTGGCGGTGGTTGACCGACTCCCGTTGCTGATCATGATCCTGGTCAGCATCGGCTTCGGTCTCTTTCCGATGCACATGTACAATGTCGTCCGCTCCGGCGTAGACCCGTTGGTGGCCAAGATTACGTTGGTAGTCCCAGTCGCAGAGACCCCGGGCGAGAGGCACGAGGCGCGTGGTGAGGGAAGTCCGAAGACTTCTTCCGACCGCTCGCCCCTCGCCGCTCACCGCGAGCCAGGAGCCCGGAAATGACCTTTACACTGACCATGTCCACCTCGGACCTCCTCCTGTTGCTGCCGGAGATCTTCCTGACCGGCTGGCTCTGCGTCCTGTTGATCGCCGATTTCTCGTTCCCGCGCCTGCCGAAGGAAAACCTGGCCTATTTGAGCGTCGCCGGCCTCGTCGCCACGCTCGGATGCCTCGCCTGGTTCGATTTTGCCGGCATTTCCGGGACCCTGTTCTCCAACATGTTCGTCGTCGACCGGATGGCGCTCTTCTTCAAAATTTTTATTGTCTCCGCCACCATCCTGGTCATCCTGGCGTCGATCGAGTTCATTCACCGCTTTACCTTCTTCCGCGGTGAATACTATTTCCTCGTCGTGATGTCGGCGCTGGGCATGATGTTCATGGCCTCGGCCAATGATCTGCTCTCCGTGTTCATTACGCTGGAATTCTCGACGTTCGGCTTCTATGTCCTCGTTTCGTATTTGCGTGAAGACGTGGCCAGCAACGAGGCCGGACTGAAATTTTTCATTCTCGGCGTCTTTGCCGCCGGCCTCCTGGCCTACGGCATCAGTCTGGTCTACGGTGAAACCGGCCAACTGGTCTTCTCCGACATGAAATCCCTCCAGGCGACCCCCGGTCTGATCATCGGATTCCTGCTCATCTTCGGGGCGCTGGGGTTCAAGATCGGCGCCGTGCCCTTCCATTCATGGATTCCCGACACGTATCACGGCTCGCCGACGCCTGTGACGGCATTTCTGTCGATTGCGCCCAAGGGCGCCGCCTTTGCCATCCTGCTACGCATGTTCTTCGTGGCTCTCGGAACGTTCAAGCCGACCTGGGTCCTCCTGATGATCGCGGCCTCCATCCTGTCCATGACCTACGGCAACATCGTGGCCATTGCGCAAAAGAATATGAAGCGGCTGCTCGCCTACTCGGGCATCGCGCAAATCGGCAACATCTTGATCGGGCTGGCGGCAGGAACGAAGATGGGCAACGACGCCATTTTGTTCTACCTCTTGACGTATTTGTTCGCAAACCTCGGAGCGTTTGCGGTCATCATCGCGGTCGGCCACGCCATCGGCAGCGAGGAAATCGACGATTACAGCGGGCTGGGCCGCCGTTCGCCGTTTCTTGCGTTCTCCATGTTGATCTTTCTCCTCTCGCTGGCGGGCGTGCCCCCGCTAGCCGGCTTCATCGGGAAACTGTACATCTTCGTGGCGGCGGTCAAAGAGGGCTTGTACACGCTCATCACGGTCGGACTCGTGAACATCGTCATCTCGATGTATTACTACCTCATCGTCGTCAAGAAAATGTACATTACCGAGCCGCACGATCCCTCGCCCGTACAGGTTTCCGGTCCGATGAAGGCCGTCATTTATGTGGGATTGGCCGGAACGTTGTTTATCGGCATCTATCCACAACCGGCAGCCGATTGGGTTGTGGCTGCCACCATGATGTTTGCCGACCTGGGCGGTTCAGCCGCCCTGCCGGATGTGGGTTCCGTCGCCGCTGCCGTCCCCTGAATGCTCCCGCCGCCACCGCCCATCTGAAATATTGCTTGCAGGCCCATAGGGGCCAGAGTAGAGTTTGTGAGGTTTTCATACTATTTAGGCATTGCACGCCACAATTGTCATGGAATCCGCCACGCGGGACCGTCCCACAACGAACCCTCCAACGGCGCCGTCCCTCCCCGAGCCCCTGCCGCCTCAGTCGGCACCCCCCTGGGTGCGTGTCTTGGGGAAAAAGGCAGAGAGCTTGGCGAGTTGGGTCAGCCAGTGGTCCATCGAGCAGCGGGTCTTGGCAGGCTTCGGATTGGTGTTTCTGGGCATCGTCGTCATCAGCGTGATGTCCTATCGCAACACCGCGGTCGTCGTGAAAAACAGCCGACTCGACACGACAAGCCATGAACTGATCCAACTCCTTGGCTCCATCGAAGAGGCCCTTATCGCGGCAGAAAGCGGCCATCGCCGTTATCTCGTCACCGGCGATGAGTCCTACCTGAAAGCCTACCGGGGCATCGTGGAACAAATGCCGGAGTTTTCCAGGTATCTCCAGGCATTGGCAGCTCCTTCCGGACAACAGGAGCGCGCCACCCAACTGGAACAGCTCATCAAGCAGCAACTGGACATCGAGACCGACGCCATCGAGCAGCGGGCGACACAGGGCGCCGACGCGGTGCGCCACCTGGCGCTGCCCGGCGTCGCAAAGCGCGAACTCGACGATATCCATCGTCTGATCGCGGATCTTGAGAGCGCGGAGCAGCAGGCCACGCGCACGAGGGTATTACAATCCGCCGGAACGACCCGCAGTACGATTGCGCTGTTGGGGCTCGGCGCGGTCTTGCAACTCGTCCTGCTGGGGTCGGTATACTTTCTGATCCATCACGACATCACGAACCGTCGTCGTGTGGCGGCAGAATTGCGGCGCCGAGGCGAGCTGCTTCAGGCCGCCAACAAGGAATTAGAGGCGTTCAGTTACTCCGTCTCCCACGACCTGCGGGCGCCGTTGCGTCATATCGACGGATATGCGGCCCTCTTGTCCAAGACGGCCGGTGAAGCGCTCAACGACAAGGCGCGTCGCTATCTTCAAACCATTTCGGACTCGGCGAAACAGATGGGGCAACTGATCGATGATCTCCTTGTGTTCTCGCGTATGGGACGCCAGGAGATGCTCCACAGCACGGTCAATTTGAACCAGCTGATCCGAACCGTGATTCATGATTTGCGTCTTGACTTGCAAGGAACGACAATCTCTTGGACAATTGGCTCGTTGCCGGAGGTGCCGGGCGATCCGGCCATGTTGCGGCAAGTATTCATGAATCTGCTCAGCAATGCCGTCAAGTTCACCGCGACACGGCCCAAGCCGCGCATTGAGATCGGCGCCACCCGAGACACCCCGGGCGAGGTGACAATTTTCGTGCGCGACAACGGTGTCGGCTTCGATATGCAATACGTGAACAAGCTGTTCGGCGTCTTTCAGCGTCTCCACCGGAATGATGAATTCGAAGGCACCGGCATCGGCTTGGCGAACGTGCGGCGGATCATCCATCGCCACGGCGGCCGGACCTGGGCCGAAGGAGCCATCGATCAGGGCGCGACGTTTTATCTGTCACTTCCCTTGAAAAGGACCTCATCATGACCACCGTGAAACCGATCCTCTTGGCGGAAGACAATCCGCGTGATGCGGAACTGGCGCTGGCCGCGATGGAAGAGCACCACATTGCGGACAAAGTGGTCGTCTGTCATGATGGCGCCGAGGTGCTCGATTATCTCTACTGCCGCGGGTCCTTCAAGAGCCGGCAATGCGGCAATCCTGTTGTCGTATTCCTGGATCTCAAGATGCCGAAGGTTGACGGCATCGAGGTGCTGAGAACGATCAAGAACGATGCGAATCTCAAACCGATTCCCGTCGTCATGCTGACGTCGTCCCGCGAAGAGCGGGACCTGGCGCAGAGCTACGCGCTCGGTGCCAATGCCTACGTCGTGAAACCCGTGGAGTTTCAGCAGTTCATCTCGGCGGTGAAAGAACTCGGCGTGTTTTGGGGAGTCATCAACGAACCGCCGCCTGAGGGGAACTGAGTCCGCTGCAAGATCAGGCCCCGGGCCCCAGGGCGGCCTACCGAAAAGGACCTGTGAAAGCCCCGGTCAGCCTCCTTCTCCTTGAAGACGATCCTGTCGACGCCGATCTGGTCGCCGCGACCTTGTCGGAGGCGGGGCTCGTCTGCGCCGCCCAACGGGTGGATACGCGCAGCGATTTTCTTGCCGCGCTCCAAACAGGCGGCTTCGATCTCATTCTCGCGGATTATTCCATTCCAGGCTTCGACGGCATGACGGCGCTCTTGCTGGCTCGCGAGCACGCGCCCGAGATTCCCTTTCTCTTTGTCTCCGCCACTATCGGAGAGGAATTGGCCATCGACGCGATGCATCATGGCGCAACGGACTACGTCTTGAAGCAGCGATTGGGCCGCCTCGTCCCCTCCGTTCAGCGCGCCCTTCGCGAACGCGATGAGCGCCGGGAGCGGAAGAAGGCGGAGGAGGCCCTGGCCCAGAGCGAGCGTCAATTTCGGCAAGCCCAGAAAATGGAAGCGGTCGGGCGCCTCGCCGGAGGCATCGCGCATGACTTCAACAATCTCCTGACCGTGATCATGGGATACAGCCATGTCCTCGCGGAGGAATTGGGCAGTGAGCACCCTCTCTACAGCAAGATCGAAGAGACTCAGAGGGCCGGCGAACGTGCCGCGATGCTGGTGCGTCAGCTGCTGGCATTCAGCCGTAAGCAGCCGCTCGAACCCAAGAACTTGAGCCTCAACAACGTGGTGGCCAATCTCGAAGGCATGCTGCAGCGATTGATCGGCGCCGACATTCGTCTCGTCATCAGGCTCGATCAAGGAAACAGCCAAGTCCGGGCCGACCAGGCACAATTGGAACAGGTGTTGATGAATCTGGTGGTGAATTCACGGGATGCAATGCCCAACGGCGGCACACTGACCATCGAGACCGCTCAGGTCGAGTTGACCAAGAGCCCGATGTACCATGTGGACCCGCTGCCACCGGGACCCTATGTCAAACTGTCGGTCGGAGACACGGGAAGCGGAATGGACCGCGAAACCCAGGCCCATATCTTCGAACCCTTCTTCACCACTAAAGAGGAAGGGAAGGGAAGCGGGCTCGGCCTTTCGACCGTGTATGGAATTGTGACGCAATCCGGCGGTGCAATCGACGTCACCAGCCGCGTGGGTCATGGCACGAGGTTCGACATCTTTTTCCCCAGGGTGGCCAACGACGTGGGTACCACGTCGTCGCCACAAGACTCCGCACAACCGGCAGGAGGAAGCGAGACAATCCTATTGGTGGAAGACGATGCCAGTGTGCGTATTCTGCTGCGGGACACACTGAGGAAGCTCGGGTATCGGGTGATCGAAGCCAAGCAGGGTTTGGAGGCGTGCCTCATTGCGTCTCAAGAACTCGACCGGCTGGACCTGCTGCTGACGGATATGGTGATGCCCGGCATGGGCGGACGAGAACTCGCCCAACACCTGATCACGATCAAGCCGGACCTTCGGATCCTCTTCATGTCCGGCTTCACGGACGACGTCGGCATTCTCGCGGGGCACGAACGGGGTACGAGCGGCTTTCTTCAAAAACCGTTCACGCCAGAATTGCTGGCGCGCACGGTCAGAAAAATTCTTGATGCTCCGTCGCACACCTTTCACCAAACACCGGCAAAACGGGCCGCGCGTTAAGCGTCCACGCCTGCTTCGATCCGTCAGGCGGGTTTGACGCTGCGCCGCGCCCTCCCTATACTCGCTTTGGACGCGATGAAACCACGTCTCGATTCGATCGGCCCTCGCGTGCTCGCTGTCGTCGCCGGACTTTTCTTTTTCGGACCCCTGATCGACCCCGTGTTGGCCCAATCCATCGTGTGGGACCGTCCCTCGGAGGGGCTTGCCATCGGCGTCTGGAACCCATCGCCGGTGTGCCACGACGTCCCTCCGCTCATCGTCTCGGAGATTGATCCGCTTCGTTACAGGATATCCGTTCACTATTTCCGCAATGAGCTTTTTCAAGAACCTCCGGATATTCACGAATGGCAACGGCGAACCGGCCATGATCTGGTCTTCAACGCCGGTCTCTTTCGCGAGAACTTTTCCTATCTGGGACTCTTGTACGCACAGGGGAAATCGCTGGGAAGCAAGCGCCATGCGTCATGGATGGGACTTTTCGTCGCCGAACCAACACAAGCAGGTATCTCACGCGCTGCAATCTTGGATCTTTCTGTCGATCCGTTCGACGAACAACGGCCTCCTTACGGCGAAGCGGCGCAATCGCTTATGCTCCTGGATCGGACGGGCAGTGTCCGCGTCAAACAGACCGGCAAACAGTCGCAGCAGACTATCGTGGCGGAGCTACAGAACGGGCACATTCTGATCATGAAAACAACGGAGGTGGCATCCCTGCATGCGATCGGCCGCTGCCTGCACGAGGCGTATCCCGAGATCCGTCAAGCCATGGCGATGGATGGCGGGGCGTCGTCGGATCTGTCAATCAGTCCTGCGCTGCAGAAGGCGGTCGAGAAAACGGCGGGGGAGCATCCTTGGATGGCTCTTGTGAATGCAGGACCTACCGGTCATATCGGGCTGCCCGCGGTCATCGGCATCAGCCCCAGACTCAACGCACCACGGCCCTAACCAGCCGTCGGACGGGGAGCCTCAGCGCGCAGCGACATCCCTTCATCTGATGAGGGGCCAAGTCCTAACGCGTGACCGGATAGCCGGCCTCGACCCAGGCATTCATGCTGCCTCGGACATTGTAGACGTGAGTATACCCCAGGTCCGCCAAGGTTTCGGCTGCAATGTTGCTCCGGTGGCCGGACTGACAGTAGACCACAATGTGCTCAGCGAGCGGCACTCCGATTTCCCGATGGCGCGTTTTGACTTCGCGGAAATCGATATTGAGGTCGGTGCCCGGTATGAATCCTCCCGCATGCTCCTCGGGCGAACGGACATCGATGAGCGTGAAGCCCTTTTGCGCCATCGACGGCGCTTTCGTCAGCCCCGCACGCAGTTGCTGCACGGACAACAGGTAGGAATGGTGGGCGGAGACGGCCGTCGCAAGCCCGGCAATCAGTAGCATGGCACCCAACGCGATGACAGATCGGCGAATCATGGTAGACCTCCTGAAGACAGTCTCTTTGCAGGGTAAGAAGGTTTCGTGATTATCATAGGAGCGGCATGAAGAATTGGTCAAGCCTCGGGTGGGCCCTCGTGCTCCTCGTGACTGGATGCGCCGAAGGCGCAAAATTGGCTCAACGTAGTGAGGGCGGAGGCGTAGTGACGTATCCGTTCAAAGCCGATCAAGGTCCTATGCTGTCATCCTTTCGGAAGGATGCGCTCGGCTTGATGAAGGAGACGTGCGGCGGCAGCTATGCGATCGTGCGTGAAGCGGAGGCAAAAGGCCGCGCACGCGTGGTCGGAGGCATCGAAGGCGGACAGGAGGTGGTACGGGAACGGCGGTGGGGCATCGAGTTCCGCTGCAGGTAGGGTCGTCTCTAATCGGCACCATATCGCTGCGCGGAGGCAGTCAAATCCTCGATCGTGAGCAAGCTGATCACCTTTACGCCCTGCTCCTCAACCTTGGCCCGTCCTTCCTGCTCCTGTCGATCCACAATCACCAAAGCGTGGCTCACGAGCAGTCCGGCCTGCCTGGCTGACGCCACGGCTTTAAGCAGCGACCCTCCGCTCGTGAGGACATCGTCCACGATCAAGGCGCGGTCTCCGGAACGGATGTCGCCTTCGATGAGCTTCCCTAAGCCGTGATCCTTCGCCTGCTTGCGCACGACGAACGTTCGCCATTCCCCCTTGGGATCAGCCGCATAGGCAAAATCCGAGATCGTCGTCGCAATGGAGATGGCGCCGATTTCCAGGCCGCCCAGACAATCGATGTCCACTCCCATCAGCGCCGCATGGGCAAGCTGGCCCACCAGGCGGCGGGCGGACGGATGCGCCATTAAAGCGCGACAATCCACATAAAACGGACTGACCTGGCCGGATGCCAGCGTGAAGCCTTTCTCCTGATCCCACTTAAACGAGCGGGTGTCGTGGAAGGCCCGAGCCAGCTGTTCCCGAAACGTCGGCATGGATCTTCCCTTCCAGTGGGACGGACGGCGGCGATTTTACACCGCCGAACGGGTTAATGTCAGAAGATTTCACCCGGGATTGGCATCATTCGTTACGAGAAACGTCTCACCTGTTGGAGCAGCGTTTCAGCAATTTGGTGCAGGTCAAATGGCCAAGCATAGCGCAATTCGATACCGGGATGTCGCGGCCGCAACTGCGCGAGGATCTCGGGAATTTCGACCTCCGAGTGTGATCCACCCGGCGTAAACATGGTCGTCGTCACGGTGATCTGTGAAGCACCCTGCTGGATCAGATCCTCCACGGCCTCCTCCAATGTCGGCGCACAGAACTCGTTGTACGCGACGGCGAATAAGATGCCGTCCAACAGAGGGCGGAGCTCCACGGCCACCGCCTCAAGACCGCTGCGATAGGGATCGGTGGCATCCGTCCTCGGCCAGCGTCGGATCGTCCGGTCGAGATCCATTTCTTCCTGTGACGGCGGCAGCTTCGCGGCTCGGCGTTGCGCTTCAAGCCGTTTCAACTTTGTCACGAGGTCCTGCGGACAATCCTTCGGGATGCCGCCGTGACCGACCAGCACGACGCCCTTCTTGCTTGTCTCCATCACCCCCCCTACACGTGATTACGGAGCATGAGTTCCTTCGGATGTGGATTGAGATAGACCTGCTCCCGGATGTAGCTCACGTCGAATATGGTGACGTAGTGTCTGATGAGCGTTAGGGGCACGATCAGCGGTGTGAGCCCTCTGTGGTGATCCTCGATAACGCCTAGCAATTCCTCCTTTTCCTGAGGCGTCAGCTTGGTTGTGAAGAACCCGATGATGTGCTGAAGAACATTCACGTGTTTCCGCACCGTGGCCTTCACAGCCAGCGCCTTCATGAAGAGCTCTCCATACTTCATGGCCAGCTCTTTGGGACGGTACCGTTGCGCCTGGCCGACGAGCCGCCCCAGTGCTTGGTAGTGAGGCTGGCTGTGGGACAGGAGCAAATACTTGTGAACGGTGTGGAACTGCACGACGGCCTGCCTGGTCGAGCTCTTGAGAAGAAGGTCCTGATACCGCCGGTAGGAGAAGACCCGTTCGATGAAGTTCTCGCGCAAAGCGGGATCACAGAGCCGGCCTTCTTCCTCGACGGGGATCAGCGGGAACTGCTTCATGAAAGCCCGCGCGAAGATGCCGACGCCCTGCCGGCTCGGCATGCCGTCCTGGTTGTAGATCCGTACCCGCTCGATGCCGCAGCTTGGTGAATCTTTCTTGAAGACATAGCCAGATAGGTCCAGCTCTCTTAGGACGCGGAGGCGGTCCGATGACATTCGCTCCATCGCTTCCGTGTGATCAGTCCCGCTCTTGATGGTGATCAGTTGAGGACGGTCGGGATCACCGACCAGCCGCATGGCCTCCCTCGGTGTACTCAATCCGGCTTCGACCTCTGGACAGACGGGAACCCACTCCACATAGCGTCCAAAGACATCCGTCAGAAAGCTGTCGCGTTTATGTCCCCCGTCGAACCGGACTTTGTCTCCGAGGAGACAGCGGCTGATCCCAAGCCGAAGCAGGGCAGTTGTCATTTCGTCACCTGTTGTTTTCCAAGACCCAGATATTCCTGCCTGGCTTGCCGATGATCCACAATCGGCGATGGGTAGTTGGTGCCGATTCTGAATCCGGCCCTGGCCTGTTCGTGCTCAGTCATCAGATGCGGCTCGTGAATCCATTTATTTGCCACCTTCTCCAGTTCCGACACATACTCGCGGATATAGGTTCCCTCCGGATCGAACTTCTTGCTCTGCAGGACGGGATTGAAAATCCGATAACCCCGCATCGCATCCGTGCCCGTCGAAGCGCACCATTGCCAGTTCCCATTGTTCGCCGCCACATCAGCATCGAGCAGGTGACGCATGAAATACCGTTCGCCGCTCTGCCAATCGATTCGCAGATCCTTGATGAGAAAGGAGGCCACGACCATGCGGACACGATTGTGCATCCAGCCCGTCTGATTCAGCTGCCGCATGCCGGCATCCACGATCGGATAGCCGGTTCGGCCTTCACACCAGGCCTGAAACAACCGTTCCCGTTCCCGGCCCGGTTCACGCGACGGGGGAAGTGACACCGTCCGGAATGGACCTTCGGCAACGCGCGGAAATGCGGTCAACACCTGTTGAAAGAATTCACGCCAAATCAACTCATCGATCCAGGTCAGGACATCTGGCCGGGAGACCCGTCCGCCTTTTATTACCAGACACCCCAGGGCGGCATGAACGGCGGTTCGCGGCGAGAGCGTTCCGAAACGGAAATGAGGAGACAGTTTCGAACTCCCGTCGATCCCGGGGATATTGCGGCCGTCGACATACCGGTGGATCGGACCCGCCAGAAAGACTTGCATTCGCTTTCGGGCATTCCGCTCGCCCGGTTCGATCCAGGGAGTAAGCAAGTCGTATCCCAACTCACCGGCCGAAGGGAGAGTGGGAGGGGAATGCAGTGAGACTGGCTTCGCCGGCACAATCCTCTTCGGAACCGGCAATGCGGCCGGCTTGGTGGCCTGCCACTTTGTCCACCAGCGCGCACGATAGGCGCTGTACCGTTGCATCGGCTCCCCGGTGACGCCACGGACTTCATCCGCCTCGAACACGACATGATCCTTGAACGTCCGCACAAGCACACCCATCTGGGATAATTGCTGTTGGACCTGTCGATCCCTCGCGATCGCTCTCCGTTCATAGTCCCGATTCCAATAGACAACGTCTGCCTTCCACTCGCGCACTGCGCGAACCACTTCTTCAACCTGTTCCCCGCGCCGCCACTGGAGAGGGATTCCCAACTCGGCCAACGACGATCTGAGGTTCTCCAAGCATCCGAGCATGAAGTTCACACAGGCTGAGCCGAACTCATGCGACTGCAGCAATGGCTCGTCAAACACAAACAGAGGAATGACCCCATCGCATTCCTCGCAGGCCGCTGAGAGGGCGGGGTTATCGTGCACCCTCAGATCACGTCGGAACCAGGCGATGCCGCGCATCAGGGTGCCTCCTGGGAGGCGGGTTTTCTGGATAGGTCCTCTTGCGGCGCATCGCTGAACAGGGCTCTCCGCCACAGGAGATAACCGAGAAACAGTAGCGTGGAACCGATGAAGCCGGTACGAACCGGGTGAAACCCGAATGCGAATTGATTCATCATTTCGCTGACGATCCCGAACCCGGAATAGGCCACGGCCAATCCCCAGGCCCAGGGACGCAGCCAAAGGAACCCGTACCCGATCAAGAGATGAACCGCGGGGGAGTGAAGCTTGACGAGAAACGGCGAGGGACCGGAGACGACCGCGCCGAAGAGTTTCAAGGCATAGGAGGGGAACAGCACGATCATGAGCAGATCCAGAGTGCCGACGATCATGAAGAGGCCGCCGAATAATTTGATGTCGGTCCCGACTTGTGTGGGTCTCATGCTGATCTCCTTACCCTCCCTATCGGGCCGGACCGCCGTGCGATCCCTTCGGCCCCTTCGGAAGGTTCTCCCCGGCGACACGCGTAATGGACAGTTCGCGCGGACCTCCTTCCCCCTTCACGCTCAACTTGACCACCGTTCCGGCCTCGCCCCGGATCATCTTAACCACCTGTTCATAACTCTTGCCCGATACTGCGGTTCCATCCACGGACAGGATCTCGTCGCCGTGGGCCAACCCGGCCCGATGAGCAGGCCCTTCAGGATGCACCATCCCGACATACAGGACCGCCGGATCGCCGATGCGCTCGGCGCCGACCTGAAGTGACACGCCGATCACGCCGTTCGGTAGCTTGGCATCCTCTCCATGAGCATACGGCGCCTGCCCCTTGTGTTGATCCGCACCACCGGCCGCCCCAGCAGACAACAGACTTGCCATCACACAGACTGCGATGTGTATCCCTTTCATCTTCATAGATGTTCCTCCTTGTTGAAAACCATCATGGTACGAGCGCAATCAGACAGAGTCCCGCCAGCAGCACGAGAGAATTCAGATAGAGCGACCGCTGATGAAGCCGGTTCCAGGCTGCCTGAAGGTCGGCATCGATGTGCCCGCGCGATTCCTGGTTCTTGAGCCGATCCCTCATGGCGTTACTCCGCGGTGTCAACGGCGACCGGCAATAGGATTCGGCGGCGAGCACGATAAGCCAGATACCGCTCGCGACGAGGAGCACGACACTCATGCCGCGAAGCGCCGCGAGCATGCTCGCGGAGATCACTCCCATGACAGCCGTGCCCATTCCCAATGCGTAGTAGGCCGGAAACAGCTGCCGAACCACTTTGCCGAATGACTCGGGCTCCAGGTTCTTGGCGAGGATCGGGGCCACGACGAAGGACAGGAGCACGACTTTCCCTACAAGGATGGCAACAGCCAGCGCGTGCACATAGTCGAGGAACTGCGCCATGTTCGGTCTCCTTAAGCCTTCGCGAAAATCGCCCGCAACGCTCCTTCGAGAAACGGGTACCGGAAGTGATACCCGCCCCGCTGCGCTATTACCGGCGCAACCTTTTGTCCCGTCGTCATGAGTGACCCGAGTTCTCCCAATGCCATCTTCAAAACGAACTCAGGCACGGGAAACCATGAGGGCCTGTCCAACACCAGGCCGAGGGTCTTGCAGAATTCCGCCATGGTGACCGGTGAGGGCGCCACGGCATTGACCGGCCCCACCGCCGTCGGATTCGTCAACGCCCATTCGATCACACCGACCAGATCGTCACGATGAATCCACGAGATCCATTGGGTCCCCGGCATCACCGGCCCTCCCATGAATAGCCGGAACGGCAGAGCCATACGCGGCAAGGCCCCTCCCTCCCGTTCGAGGACCATGCCGGTCCTCAGACACAGGACGCGAATCCCTTGGGGCAATGCTTCCCGCGCAGCAGCCTCCCATTGCACGCAAAGGTCTGCGAGAAATCCCTTGCCCGGACCGCTGGATTCATCGAGCACCTCGTCGCCCTGAGGACCGTAGAATCCGACGCCCGAGGCATTGATGAAGACTTGAGGTTTCACGGCCAGGCGGCCAAAGGCCTGGACGAGGAGACGCGTGGCATCGACTCTACTCTCGGTGAGGAGCCGCTTTCGGCTGTCCGTCCAACGGCCGTCGGCAATTGATGCCCCGGCCAGATTGACCACGGCCTGTGCCCCGTTCAGACTGTTTTCCCAACTGCCCGAGCTTTTCGCATCCCACTCGACTGCCCGCACCGTTGATCCAAAAATCCGTTCGACCTCCGCGCGCCTCCGGGTAAGCATCGTTACGCGATGACCGTGGAGACGCAGTGCCTCGCAAAGGCTCTTCCCGATGAAACCGGTTCCACCTGCGATTACGATCTCCACGATCGTCTCCTTTCACGCCGCGACCACGAAGCTCCATCATTCCTTCTGAGGTGCCTCATAATCCCCTGCATCCGAGAAGGGTGAGGTGCTGGACGGTCCGCTCTCGCGATTCGTTGGGCGGGCTCCCATTCTGTACCACGGGACACCTCGATAGCGACATCGTCAGGGTCACAGAGAGCCGGCTCAAGATCACTGACTCGTCCAAACTGCATTGTGTCCTCAGTGGACACGAGCACGACCCATTCCGCTCCGCCGGATCACCGGGGAGAACCATCTCATGGATGCGCCGGCTACCGAGAGCAGAAACACTCACCGAGGGGGGCAGGGCCCTCCGCGAGAAGGACCTGCCGGCCTCAGCGGGAGACGCCGTGCGGAGTCGCGGCGTCTCCACAGGAAGGTCGAATCGGCCTCCCGATTTTCCACAAGCATTCGCAAGCCGCAGACTATTTCTGTTGGGTCCCGCTCTCACCGCCACGGACGCAACGGAACCCCGTGCCGTGAGTCTGCAACGCGAATCCACCTCTCCCGCGGGCACTTGTCGTGATATCTGACACCGGACTATGCCAGGAACCGCCGCGAATCGAACGCACGATGCCTTTTTCTGGCCCCTTCGGATTGCGGTCCGGCGCGCGGCGGTAGTACTCCGCGTCGTACCAATCCTGAACCCATTCCCTGGCGTTGCCCGACATGTCATTCACTCCGTATGGCGAGTCCCCTCCGGGCAAGGTTCCCACCGGATGCAGTGTTTTTTCGCCTTCCCATTCCCGGTCGAAGTTCGCCCGCTTCGGCGTTGCTGCTTCATTGCCCCAGGGAAATTTTCGACTGTCGGTTCCGCGGGCGGCTTTCTCCCACTCCGCCTCCGTGGGCAAGCGTTTCTTGGCCCAGCTGCAATAGGCCTTGGCGTCGTACCAGGTCACCTGCACCACGGGAAGCTGTTCGATCCCCTTCGCCGACAACAGCGGGCCCGTGCCGTAAGGGTTCGGCGGATTCCGGTGCCCGGTCGTCGCCACGAAGGCCATGTAGCGCTCATTGGTCACTTCCACCCGATCGATCGCAAAGGTATCGAGATACACCGAGAGTTGCGGCCATTCATCGGCTCGACCGACTCCTTCCGGATTTCCCATCAAGAACTCTCCGGCCTCGATGGTCACCATCGTAACCGGATCCAGTTCCTCGGCCGGAGGCGCCGCCCCGATAGGCGACAAATAGACGGTGTACCCGGTCATGATGAGGACCGCCATCGCGTTCCAGCCCATTCGTGCCCACCTTGCATCGTGTTTCATTTCTTGTGCTCCTTGCTCCCCTCGATGGCATGGGAGGTATGGATTTTTATCTGACCGACAAGTCGCTCCACCTGACGCTTATCCCCGCGCTCGGCAGCCTCCTGCGCCTGAGTGACAAGGGTTCTGGCCTCGTGCAGGTGCCGCTCGATGTCAACTTGCAGCGCCGGTGAGGCAATCGTTCCACCTAACGCCGCGCGATGATAGACCTCCCAGGCATGGTCAACCGAGTGTTCGGCTTCATGAACCGCCTGCGCATGCTCCGGGTGCGGATGACGGCCCGGATCGATAGGGCCCGCCTGAAGGGGCGAGGTCGCCAGCAATGCGCAGAAAGAAACCACAAGTAAGAAACGTGTGTGTTGTGTCATGGGAACGCCTCCGGAAAAATCACGCACCTCACTGCAACGCATGCTCCCGTTCTCTCACGGCCGCTTCATCGATGACTCGATCAACGACTTGAGTTCGAGGAGCTCGACATTATTTGGATCGATTACCAATCCGCGAAGGACTGCCTGTTCGGCATCTGCGAACCGTTCACGGCCCATCTCCACCATTACCGAGATGGAGGCATCCCTGATCCGCTGCTCGATTTCGGGTGGAGCAGTCTTGGCACAACGAAATCCCAAACCCACGCCATAGCTGTTATTGAGCGGGTGATTCCAGAAGCGGTGTGTGGCCCTGACCGTGCTTTCCGGCGCGATCCACGACCCGCCGCGAATGACCCGCTTTTCGCCGACCGTTAAACGGTCCACATAGGTGCCCGTTCCGCCCAGCCACAAGGGCTTGGCAGGACCCGCCGGATTCACCATCGTTTCCAGCCGGCCATAGTATCGAGGGTCATACCAGTCCGAGACCCACTCGAAGACATTGCCGGCCATGTTGTACAAGCCGTAGTAGCTCACTCCCTCGGGATAAGCGTCGACGGGCATCGTCGCATCGTGATTTTTTCCGTAATTGACCTTGGCCGAATCAAACTCGTTTCCCCAGGGATAGAGATTCGCCTTGGGGCCGCGGGCGGCCTTTTCCCATTCCGCTTCCGTGGGAAGGCGCTTCCCGCGATATTCACAGAAGGCTTTGGCGTCCTCCCAACTCACTCCGACCACTGGATGCTCAGGCTTATTCAAGCGCGGATCGTCCCAATAGGCCGGGGCCGGATGGCCCTTGGCCTTGACGAATTCGCCGTATTCCTTGTTCGACACTTCGTACTTATCCATGAGGAAGGAATCCAGAAACACCATATGGGCCGGACCTTCGTCGTTCAAGGCTTCAGCCGACCAGGGCGTCTTCATTCGCTTTTCGTAGGCCGTGAGCCTCTTGCCTGAGTCGGCCGGTTCATCCTTATCGATCCCCATCACTGATGGACCATGCGCGATATACACCATCTCTCTGGGGATCAACGATTCCTCCGCATGGCCCGTTCCGACCAACATTGCTATGCCCGCAACGAACCCCTTGACCATCGTGATTCCTGCCCTCGACATGGTAGACCTCCTCTCACCAACCCAGCTGCTGAAGGGGGCGGCATCGCCGCCCCCTTGAGTCGACAGATAGACTAATTTTTCTTTTTCATGCTCTTCTTAATCAGATCGCGGGTCGCCAGATACTCCTTGTTGCCAGGATCTGCAGCCAGCGCCTTTTCAATGGAGGCCATTGCATCGGTGTTTTTCTCAGCGCCCATGGCGACTAATGCCTGAATGAAGGCATCGCGTCCTTCTTGCATGGCTTCGTCCGAGATCACAGGAGCCGACTTGGCACAACGGAACCCCAGCCCCACGCCATACGAGTTATTTTCAGGCTGATTCCAGAACCGATGGCTGGTGTGCAACGATGTCTCCGGCGCGAGCCAGGAGCCGCCGCGTAACACCCTGACAGGACCCTGATTCGCAAAGTTGTAACCCTTGTCAGGCCCTTGGGGATTCAGCGCAAGACTCTCCTTGTAATACTTCGGGTCATACCAATCAGCGACCCACTCAAAGACGTTCCCCGCCATGTTGTAGACCCCGAAGCCGCTGACGCCCTCCGGGTAGGAGTCGACCGGCATGGTCCGACCGACGTTTTGTCCGTAGTTGGCCTTCTTGGGATCGAGCTTGTGGCCCCAAGGATAATGGTTGTCGCCTTCCGGCCCCTTGGCCGCCCGTTCCCACTCCGCCTCGCTCGGGAGCCGCTTGCCTTCCCACTTGCAGAAGGCGGTCGCATCATTCCAACTCACGCCGACCACAGGCTGGTTGGCTTTGCTCAGCCGCGGATCGTCCCAATAGGCCGGGGCCGGATGACCGGTGGCTTTCATGAATTCCTTGTAGCGTGCGTTCGACACTTCGAACTTGTCGATGAGGTAGGCGTCGAGTACCACTTGATGCGCAGCCTCATCGGAATGTTCGTGACTCCCCATCGTAAATTCACCTCGAGGGATCGACACCATATCCTTATCGACCGCTGGCGTTTCCGCCGCCATCGAGAGAGCAGTAGAACCTGCCACTAACAAAACCCCCAATCCCGCCTGAAGAACCGTTTGACTCCGCATGGGAAACCTCCTTGGTTTGGAAAATCCAGGTCCACCCTGGTTGGTTGAGCACATTGCCTATGTCACCGCCTGACCATCGACCGAATGAACTGACATCTTCGAAGCCTTCTCTGTGATTGTTTTCTGTTGGTGTTTCCGGTTTTGAAGAATGACCGGATCGACGACCTCGCCACATTGCACACAGCGCAGCGTTTCAACATCCAACCCGCCCGCAGTGTTCGCCAGGTCCATGCAGAATTCGCCGACCATCAGGCCGCCGCATCGGACGCAGGTACCGATTCGTTCTGCTGACGCTGTCGCCATGATTACCTCTGTAGATTTGTGTTCAATGTTTGTAGCATGTATGTCTAATGTATAAACCATATTGTCCAATGTGTCAATAGTTAGTATAAAAAATATTTGACAAACATTGGACGTCGATATACCATGAAGGAGTACACATGAATAGTCATAGAATTCATAGAGTTGCGAAATTAACAGGCTTGTCGAAGGACGTTGTGAGGGTCTGGGAAAGACGATATGGGCTTGTCAAACCTTTAAGAAGCGCAAACCGTTATCGCGAGTATACGGATGAGGATGTGGCATTGCTTCGATTCCTCAAAGAAGAGCTGGACCGTGGCCAGACGATAGGGGCGCTCGCAGTGGAGGGGCGCGACTCGTTGCTCCAGCGCATGCGGGCGAGCTCAGCTCCAACGCCTCAATCATTCACGCCCCACGATCATCTTCTCGACGAACTCGTCGCCCTTCTCGATCCTCTCGAGAAGACACAATTCGAACGGAGGTTGAACGGAGCGGTTGCGGTCATTCCGTTTGAAGAATCGGTACAGCGAATCCTGCTCCCGCTGCAGCGCCGTGTCGGAGAGCTGTGGCATGAAGGCCGATTGAACGTCGCGGTCGAACACTATGTCACGAAACTCATCCAGCAGAAGCTGTTCTCCGTCATGAACCAGCTCCCGATCAATGAATTCGGCCCGCGCGTTGTGATCGCCTGTCCGGAAGGAGAAGCCCACGAGATCGGCGCGCAAGCCGTGGCCTACCTCGCTGCGACCCGAGGCTGCCATGTGTATTATCTCGGACCCAACCTTCCCAACTCGGACCTCCGGGCCTTATGCGAGCGCATCAAGCCGGATCTCGTATTGCTCTCACTGACGGAGATCAAATCGGATGCAGCGGCGCGCCACCTGATGCATGAGCTCGAATCTCTCTCGACACAATGGCCCGTCGCCATCGGCGGCCAAGGCGCGCGCGCGATCGAGCATCGCTTGCTGCACGAACGGAAAATCGAACTCCTCGACGACCTCACCGCTTTGCACAACCGTGTCAGGACGCTCGTATCAAATCGCATGCTGGCTTCGCGGATGTGAAAGACAGCGCGTTCCCGACAGGCCTGATTTTCTTGGCAACATGACAAGACTGTGGTAAGCCTCATCTCAGGCGAGCTATTCCTAATGACTCCATGCACGTGCTATCCACGGTCTCAACGATCGCAATAGACCTCGCGTGTGCCGTCTTCATCCTGTATTGCTTCACACTCCTCGGTCATGGCATCCGCTCGCTGCTGCCAGCCTCCGAATGGACGCCCGCTGTCGCCGTCTTGTGGGACGCTTATCTCGGCGTGACCACCGCGGCCATGGTGATCACTGTCCTCGGCATGTCGGGATTATTTTTCCCGCTTGCCTTTGTCGCCGTCCTCGGGGCAGGCCCTCTCATGAATTGTCGCGACAGCAGCACTCTCCTTGCTCCCTGGCGCGCTGTGCGCGCCGCGGTCCATTCGCTGACCGGCGAACGCTGGGCCATGCTTGCGCTGATGCTCCCCGCTCTGGTGGGGCTTGTTTCGACCGCGGTGCCCGAAATTTTTTACGACGCTCTGTATTATCACCTGGGGCTGCCTCAGCAATATTTACTCAAGGGAAAGATTGCATGGGATCCCGCTGTGGTTCACAGCGCCTTCCCGGCCTACTTTGACGTCCTCTTCGGCGTCTGCCTCGGCATCGCGGGAGCCGGGGCCGCAAAATTTTTCAACCTCCTCATGTTTTTTCTGGCCTGGTGCGCCACTGCTGCCCTCGTATTCCAAGTACTCGGCGAGCGCCGGACGGCGCTCATTGGGACCCTGACGATCGCCACCGTTCCCGGTGCCGTCGTCATGAGCACAATGTGTGGGATCGACACAGCCCTCATCGGCTTCAGCGCGATGTCGGCCCTGGCTATTGCCAAGGCCCGTGATGCCGCCACGACACCGGCCTGTCATCTCACCGGCTTCGTCTTGCTCGGGGCTGTTCCCGCCGGATTCATCGCAGGCTCCAAATACACCGGCCTATGGCTGATCGCCACCCTGGCTCCCGCCCTGGTGACGATTCGACGTTGGGGCATGACGCTTCGCATGGCGTTGGTTTTTTCGGCGATCGCTCTCACGATTGCTGCTCCGTGGTATGTCCGAAACCTCTGGTTGACCGGCGATCCGCTGTATCCCGCTATCCAGGCACTGTTAGGAGATGCAGACGCCCTGTGGGCCGTGCAACGTCTCCAGCGCGACGTGCAGACCATCGGCCTCACTTGGACGGCACCGGCCGAACTGGCAGCGGCCTTGATCCATACGCCGGCGCGGCTGGGGGCCGGTGCCGAAACGGGTATCCTCCTCCCTCTGGGCGCCGCGGCCTTGCTTATCGGTGCGCTACGGCGTCGGGAACTACGGCCCTGGGCGCTTGCCTTGGCCTTGTATCTGCCGCTCTGGATGAGTCTGACCGGTGTCATGCGCTATCTCTATCCTGTGTTTCCCCTGTGCGCGCTGGGCACCGCCTGGCTCACACATCTGCTCATCAGGCATTGGCCTCATGCGCGGCTCGTGCTGAGCTTCCTGGTCCTTCTTGCGGTTGCTCCATTGTGGCAATCTGTCCTGATACTAAATGATGTGTACGTGGGCACCGATGTGGCGGCGTTGTTCTCGGGTTCGCTCTCCCGCGATGAATATCTTGCGCGTCGGCTGGCCTACTACCCGGCGGCCCAATGGTTGAACGCCCATACGGACACGAGCGCACGCGTCCTGTATCTTGGAGAAACCCGCCTGCTCTATGTCGATCGACAGGTCGCGCTTTCTTCAGCCTATGATGCCGGCCATTTCGACCGGTTCTTGGCCCCCGGCGCTCCACCGTTGTGGACGTCATTAAAGAGGCTGGGTGTGACCCACATCCTGATTAACGGACGCGAAATCGATCGGCTACGAACCAGCTATGGCTACCTCACCCTCACCACAGACGCCGAGCGCCGGTTGAAAGTGGCGCTTCAGAGATGCCGGATTCTGTTTCGTCAGTCAGGCGTTCAGCTCTGCGAGTTTCCCGACCACGAGGTGAGTTGACATGCTCAACGGAATGAAGGTCGTCGTGGTGATGCCGGCGTATAACGCACGCAAGACGCTGCAGGCGACCTATGACGACCTGCCGCATGACGTTGTGGATACCGTCCTGCTCACCGATGACGCTTCCACCGATGCGACAGTCGCGCTGGCGAAGGAACTTGGGATTCGTACGCTGGTGCACCCACGCAACCGTGGGTATGGAGGCAACCAGAAAACTTGTTATCGGGAGGCTCTCGCCGCAGGCGCCGATATCGTCGTCATGGTGCACCCTGATTACCAGTACTCTCCCAGGCTTGTGACGGCGATGGCGGGAATGATCGCCAGCGGCCACTATGACCTTGTGCTCGCCTCACGCATTCTTGGCGGGCGAGCCAGGAAGGGCGGGATGCCACTCTATAAATATGTCGCCAACCGGCTCCTTACTTTGGTTCAAAATCTCCTGTGGGGGGCTAAACTGTCCGAGTACCACACCGGTTTCCGCGCCTACTCCCGCAAGCTGCTGGAATCGGTTCCTTTCGAAGCCAACTCCGACGATTTTGTCTTCGACAACCAAATCATCGGACAGGCCATTTACTTCGGATTCTCCGTCGGAGAGATGAGCTGTCCTACGCGATACTTCCCTGAGGCCTCGTCCATCAATCTCGCCAGAAGCCTCAGCTATGGGTTGGGAGTTCTCCGCACGACGGCAGCACTCTGTCTCCAGCGGATGGGACTGCTGCGCCTAGACATGTTCTCGGAAAAGCCTGAGCACTGATGAGCTGCACCCTTTGTGATACCGGCCTAACGATTCCCTATGTTGTTGCGCGGGATATGTACACGGGAGAGGCGTATCACCTGGTTCGCTGTGCGCAGTGCGGTCTCATTCGAACCGATCAGCCGCCATGCCTACCAACTCTGTATGTGTATGGAGGGACGGCGGATGCCGGCGCGCGATTCGGTCCGGCACAGCGCTTGTTGCAAATGTTTCGCCACTCGCGGGTCAGACGATTCACTCGGCGTCGACCAGGACGTGCGCTTGACGTAGGGTGCGGTGACGGCTCCTTCTTAATGGGACTCGTTCAGCGTGGCTGGGACGTATATGGCACGGAACTTTCGCCATCAATTGCCGCAACTGCCGAACAGCGCTTCGGTGATCGGATCCACATCGGGGAGCTAGAAAAGACACCGCATCCGGAGGCGTCGTTCGATCTGATTACGTTTTGGCACGTGCTGGAGCACCTGGATAATCCTCGCAAGGCGCTTGCCGAAGCCCGTCGCCTCCTCAGACCGGATGGCACAGTCCTGATCGCTGTGCCGAACATACGGTCACTCCAGGCGTATCTGTTCAAGCAGGATTGGCTGCATCTCGATGTCCCAAGACATCGTTGGCACTTCGATCCCCAGACGCTGGCCAACTTGGCCGAGCGTTGTGATTTCAAGGTCGAACAGGTCCGTCACTTCTCAGCGGAGTACGGTCCCTTTGGGATCGTCCAGGGTATCGCCACCAAGCTCGGCGGGGGGCACGTGCTGTTCACACGGCTGCTTCGTTGTTCGCCGATGGATCTCATCGGTGACAGCAGTTTCTGGCTGCACCTGCTTCTCGTGACGTTCGCGATCCTTCCCAGCGTTCTTCTCGAAGCGCTGGCGTCGATGGCAAAGCACGGCGGAGCCGTGGTTGTGGTGCTCAAAGCCAGAGCATAGGGACGGCTAGGCTACCCGTGCAGAACGGCTTGAACTCGATGCGCTTGAAGTTCTGTCTAGGATTGCTTCCGGAATGCCTTTATTGCAGCGCCTAAAGCAAAGACGCCGAGGCCAATGCTCATGAGCAAGAGAACAGGCGGCTCTGGAACCGATTGAGCGGAAACATTTGACGTGTTGGTATTCACTGGCGTGGTGACAGCCTGGGTCGGTGCGAATTCTGAACTAGAGGATCGTCTAGAGAATGCTTCCGACGTGGTGGGAAAAGACAGCAATGCCAGAAGTACCAGTACCGAACCATACACGAGTGTTTTCATCTTTCCCTCTGGGTGGAAGGTTGTTCTGGCAAAGTTTCCTACTCAGCGCTCTGCAATGATGAGGCCATCCCGTAAGTACTGGATTTTATTCTAGGCCATCCACCGGAAGCCGTAAATATTCTTAACAGTGCCTTAATATCATCTCTCGTCCCAACGTTGAACCTATAAAACCTTGGTGAATTCTCACTAGAAAATCAACCTTTTCGATGTAGACCTGATTTCCATTCTGACGGAAGCCAACTGTTAAAACTTTATACGCAGTTGTCAGAGACTTTGTGATCCTTACAGCTACGAATTCAGACATCCGACGTACACCAACCGCTTCAGCGACCCTGGAATCGCCCTTGAAATGCCTTGCGGAGAGTCGGAAAATTCACGCGCCTCCATTCTGTCTGCGGACCACGCACCAGCTTTACGCCGACTGCTCGAACTGACCGCTCGCCAAACTTTACGCGTTCAATAAAAACGGGTAGGGTTGCTCCATGGATCCGCCTCGCCCCACGACGGCGAAGAGTTTCACGGTGCTTCCGCTAGGAGATGCAGCCCTGACAGTGGAGTTCGGCTGCGAAATCGCGCCCAACCTGAATGAGCGCGCTCTGGGCTTCGCGCAAGCGGTGCGCACCCAGCAGTGGGAAGGTGTGCTCGACATTGTGCCGGCGTATGCGTCTGTCAGCATCCATGTCGATCCATTGCAATTGCCAATCTCCACCCTCTCGGAACGGCTCCATGATCTCTCTTATGATGTGGGGGCATCAGTAGCCGGGCAGAAACACCGCATCCCGGTGTTGTACGGAGGAGAATGGGGTCCTGATCTTCAAGATATCGCCGCCTTCGCCCGCCTGTCGCTTGCCGACACGATCCGCTTGCATCACGACAACCTGTACCGGGTATATATGCTGGGATTCAGTCCTGGATTTCCGTACATGGGCCTGGTGCCTGCGTCCATTGCGATGCCTCGTCTCGCAACGCCTCGTACTGTCGTCCCAGCCGGCTCCGTTGGCATTGCAGAATCGCAAACGGGCATCTATCCCAAGGCGACTCCCGGGGGGTGGCGTATCATCGGGCGAACGCCCGTCAGTCTGTATCAATCAGGGTCTTCACAGCCATTTCTGTTCAGTCCAGGCGACACTGTGCAGTTTTATCCGATTGGCGCGGACGAGTTTGCCCGGATATCCTATGCTGCACCGAGTTGATCTGAACAGTGACATGGGTGAGCGCGACACCGACGAAGGGCTGGCCCTCGACATCGCGTTAATGCCGCTCATTACGTCGGTCAACATCGCCTGCGGAGGTCATGCCGGCAGCCGAGACCTGATGTGCCGAACAGCCTCGGTCGCGCAACAATACGGTGTGGTTATTGGCGCCCATCCGGGGTTGCCGGACCGGCAGACGTTTGGTCGCGCAGAACGAGATATACCGCTCAACGAAATACGAGCGCTAGTGAGCGAGCAGGTAATGACCTGTGGCCGTGTCATGGAGACCGAGGGCTATAAGATGCGGCATGTGAAGCCTCATGGCGCCCTCTATAATATGGCCGCCCGCAATGAGCACATCGCGGAAGCCATTGTGACAGCACTTCGCGACATCGACGGCTCGCTCTTGCTGTATGCGCTGGCCGGATCGGTGCTGGCACATGTGGGCGAGGCGGCGGGGCTGCGGGTCATTCCTGAAGGATTTGCCGATCGCGCGTATCGAGCCAATGGTGAATTGGTGTCGAGAAGCGAAGCAGGAGCGATCATCCACCATGAAGATGGTGTGCGCGAGCAGCTTCGTCAACTGATCGATGGGAATGTCATGACGGTTGAGGGGACCATGATTCCGGTGTCCATCCAAAGTCTGTGTCTGCATAGCGATACCTCCGAGGCGCTCGTGCTGGCGCGGACGATTCGTCATGAACTTGAGCGTATGAGGATCGAAGTGGTGGCACCCAGTCATGCCGGCCGTTGAACCGACCAGTATCCGAGTCATCAAGCCCGGATGGTGTACGACGGTCCAAGATCTTGGACGTCACGGCTACCAACACTATGGCGTCTCGGTCAGCGGTGCCATGGACCGGCTTGCACTCGTCATCGCCAATCGTCTGGTCAAGAAGGAGGACGCGGCGGCTGCCCTCGAAATCACTCTGGTGGGGCCAAAGTTACTTTTCGACCAGGCCGCGGTCATCGCGATAACGGGCGCGGACCTGTCCCCCACCATCGATCGCCACAGTGTGCCACTGTGGACCGCGGTGGCCATCTCGGCCGGAAGCTGCCTGACCTTTGGACGGCGACGGAGCGGTGCTCGATCGTACCTCGCGGTCGCAGGAGGATTCGATGTCCCGTTGTTATGGGGTAGTCAATCCACTCATATTTCAACCTGCACCGGCGGCTTCAAGGGGCGTGCCCTCATGGCCGATGACATCTTGCGAGTGGGTCTCGCTGCTGAGGCGAGCGAGCGACCATCGATTGGAGCGACATTAGCCCACGGTAATCGGCCCGTCTATCACGGTTCCCCGACCTTGCGGGTTATCCCGGGACCGCAGCGGGCGAGTACTGAGTCACTGTCTGTGCTCACAAACGCGCCTTATCAACTCAACAGCCAGTCTGATCGAATGGGCTATCGCTTGGAGGGAGAGCGGATTTGCACCATGTCAACGCACCCGCAGATCTCGGATGGGACAGCGATGGGAGCCCTCCAAATTCCGCCGGACGGGCATCCCATTCTGTTAATGGCGGATCGGCCAACGACCGGCGGTTATCCCAAGGTCGCGACAGTGATTTCTGCAGATCTGCCCCAGGCCGCTCAGCTTCAACCTGGGGACACCGTGATCTTTCGCACGACGACCCTGCCTGAGGCCGAGTCGGCACTGGCGCACCAATGGCGACAGATTAATGAGGCGCTTCCTCAGGTGGCTTGACACTGCTGGCCAGCCAACTTTTCAGCAGTTCTATTAGGCAGAAGC
>DASTQE010000274.1:0-15459 GCA_035761895.1 Nitrospira sp.
AAAGATTTCCCTCGATGGTCCGTTGTTATGGGTCATGGCGCTGCTCGCGCATGCCTCTCCGTCTGCGATATCCGGCATCACTCAGCGGTTGCAGCTGTCCGCTGCACAGGCCAGAGCGCTGGAATGGGCGGGTGAAAAAACCAGTCGCATCAGCCAGATCCTGTCAGTCGATGCACTGCTGCGCCCCTCACAAATTTATCGCCTCCTCTCGGAGCTACCCGACGAAGCGTTGGCCTTGGTCTTGGCAAAGGGCTGCATGATCCATAAAGGAGGTGGGATAAGGCGGCTCAAGCGGCGGCTGACGAGATTTTTCAGGCGCGACCGTCAGGTGACGGCGACGATTAACGGCGAAACCCTCAAGCAATTTGGACTTCGGCCCGGCCCTCACTTCAAGGAGATTTTGGATCGGCTACTGGATGAGCGGTTGGATGGCAAGATCACCGCTGCGGCACAGGAGTGGGAACGTGCGCGCGACTTGGTCAAGCAGTACGGTTAGAGGCGGTACCTGCGCAGCAGCTGATCGTTCTCGATTTTCCAGAACAGATCGTTGAGCGCGGCCTGGACGGCGAGATTGATCGGGCCGTGGTCATCGTCGTCTCCTACCGCTTTCCCGAAGCCGATATATTTGGAGAGGACACGCTTGCCGGACCCTTCCGCCAACATCGCATCGATGCGGGCGACATAGACACGATGGAAATCCGAGGCGACGCTTGGGTCAATATAAATATTGAGCCGCATGGTCAAATCAAGATCCGTTTGACTATCGGCTGACAGGTAGGTAAAAGTTTTTCGTGCCGCAACATATTCCGTGATCGACCGTTCCCATTCCTTTTTGGCCTTGCTGAGTGGCTGGGGAATTCCCATGACCTTGTTTTCGATGCGAGGGTCGGCGATCATCGTGGCGCCTGGCTCTACGAGAAACGCTTCGACTTCCGCTAGTCGAACCGTGGCGGAATAGGGAAGAGGCGACGTTGTCGGCACCACCGGTGCCGGCTGATAGACCATGTGAGAACAGGAGAGTAGCCAAGGCGCGAACACCGCGAGGAGAACCGTGCCGCTTTTTTGAAGACCCGCTCGAGTCAACATTATCTTGGATCCCTCCACCTCGAAGATCCCCGGATCACCCTACATCCCGCGCAGCGTCGTTGCAAGGGGCAGGGAATCCATGATCCAGTGAGGATTCAATGGCCTCGCCGCTCACCCACGCTGTCGTTGCCGTCACACTTGCTGCCGTGCACGGTGTGAATCCCCGGGCGGCCGCTTCCTGGTGGCTCGGCATTGCCTGCGCCATCGCGCCGGATCTGGACGCCCTCGGGTATTGGCTCGGTGTATCCTACGGATCGTTCTGGGGCCATCGAGGATTCACCCATTCAATCGCGTTTGCGGTGTTGGTGAGCGGGATGTGCGCCTGGTGGATGGGTCGTTCATCCGCCAGGAATCAGGTCCGCTTGTGGAGTTTGTATTTTCTGGCGACACTCTCCCATGGCCTGCTTGATGCGTTGACCGACGGCGGCCTTGGGGTCGCATTCTTTTCACCGATCGATCAGAGCCGGTACTTTTTTCCCGTTCGCCCCCTCCGGGTTTCATCAATGTCGTTGCGTGATGTGTTGGGCCCTCACGGGATCGATGTGCTCACGAGCGAAATCCGGTGGGTGTGGGTTCCCTGCGCGCTGACTGCGGCAATACTATGGTGGTGGAACCGACGCGCTGTCAGTTCATCGGGATGATGGTCGTCGCGACTTCAGTCGGAAGCAGCAGGGTCACCATTGCCTTATTCTGTTCGTCGGGTTGAATCAAGGCGAACAAGGGAACCGGCTGTGGAACCCCGCCATGGGGAAAAGACAATAACGCCGGGAAATCGATCAGGGGTGCCATGGTGGGTTGGGCTGCCAGGCGAAGCCTGAACGCCATCAGCACGTCTCTCAACCTTGCGGACTGTTCTTCCTCCGTCAGTGTGTTCACCGGCGCGATACCGGTATCCCAGAGCGGTTTCGTCACAGTGACGGAAAACGATAAACCAAGTTGTCTCGCGGTCGGTGTCACGTCGATCAATGAGCCGGCATCAAGCGCCTGTTGGAACGGAATGGATGCAGGCACCGCGCGGTCAGACTCCTGTCGCGATGCCGCTGCTGGCTGTGGGTCGACTGGAGCTGGTGCCGCTGCTTCTTCCGGCGCCTCTGGAGTCGGCAGGGATTTGAGCAGTCCCTCGTAGACCGCCTTTCCCCGTGCGGACCAACGGGGATTAAAGGGACGCCCGGCAAACGCCGCCTCGGCGGCATGCCGTTCGTCATGAGAGAGAGTACGAGGAGATTGTTTGTCGTCCATATGTTAGGGGAAGTAAGGCTCGGGGGAACAAAGTCAAGAGCCCCACTCTAGTCTTTGAGCGGCTGGCCTTTGGTTTCGGGTGCAAACCAGAGGACACCTAAACCCACGAGATAAATCAATGCCACCGTACTGGCCGCCCGGCCAAACGTGCCGAGCGCGGTCACCAGCCAGCCGGTCATAAATGGCGAGATAGAGGCCAGGACCCTCCCGGCATTGAAGCAAAAGCCTGCGCCGGTGGCGCGCAGTCTGGTGGGATACAGTTCGGGAAGATAGATGGGGAAGCCGCTGAAAATGCCATTGTTGAAGAAACCCAGGATCGGCAAGAGCATCAGCACGCCGGCATAATCCGAGGGAAGCAGGTAGGTGGCAGGCAGCATGACTAAGCTGCCTGCACACATAAAGGCAAATACTGGCCGACGTCCGAACCGATCGGCCAAGGGGCCGAAGCCCAGATAGCCGAAAATGGCTCCGGCGTTCAACGCCATGATCGCATAGCTGACGGATTTCGTGACTGTGACCGGATCTGCTCCCTGAAATTCGGGCAACTCATGGATCAGTGTCGGCGCCCAGTTCGTCGAACCCCAAAGACCGAACACCGCGACGAAGGCCAACGCCGATCCGACCAACGTCGAACGTTTCAGCTCGCCTTCGAAGATGGCCGAAAGCGGGATCGCCTGTTGCGCATGCGCGCGGGTCCAACGGTCCGGTTCCTTCACATACCACCGGACGAGGAAGGCCACAAACGCCGGCAGGACGCCGATGAGAAACAGCCCGCGCCATCCGTACATATCCTTGAGAGCGAGATTGAAGCCGGCTGCGAGAAAGAATCCGGCCGCCCATGCTGATTGCAGAATTCCCGCCGCCTTGGCACGCTTGTCCTCCGGCCAGGTCTCGGCGACAATGGCCGCGCCTGCTGCCCATTCTCCACCAATTCCGAGTGCGGTGAGGAAGCGGTACACCGCAAGATGCCACCAGTCCTGCGCCAGCGCTGCGGCGCCGGTGAAGGTGGCATAGATGATGATCGTGGCCATCAGCACCTTGGTTCGGCCGAAACGGTCGGCTGCAATGCCAAAGGCGATGCCACCGATGGCCCAGCCGATCAGAAAAATTGAAAAGATGATGCCGCCGTACCAGCCGATACGTTCAGTCGCTGACGGCCCGCCTGAGGTGTGCAACAGCTCGTGGAGAGCAGGATGCAGCACGATGGCGTAGATTGTGGCATCCATTGCATCGAACACCCAACCGAGCCACGCAACGAACAAGACCAACCATTGATAGCGAGTGATGCCATCAAACCACGATCCACCGCCAGACGCTGAGGGTTCTTCAGTAGGGAGAGGACGCATGGCGGGGGAGGCTACGGCGGTTCCCGCTCTGAGTCAAGGTGAAGCAGCGAGAAAGCCCGTGGTATAGTCGCGCCCATGCCCCGCGTGGACTTTTACCGGATCCTGGGCGTGTCTCGTGAGGCGTCGGACGATGTCATCCGGAAGGCCTACCGGAAACTCGTCTTCGAGCATCATCCCGACCGCCATCCCAATAGCAAGGAAGCGGAAGACAAGATCCGCGAGATCAATGCCGCCTATGAGGTCATCGGCGATGCAGAAGCTCGCCGTAATTATGATCGGCTCAATTGGGGAGAGGAATTCGCTCCCGACGTGGTCGATGTTGCCGTGCTGCTCGAGGAGATGGAGAAAAAACTCTTCGATGAAGGGCGCAAGGAACTCTTCGCCATGCTGATGAAGGACGTGAAGAAGATCAAGGCCGAGTTGGCGATCATCCGCGAGCGGGTCGTCAAAGACCAGGGATATGATTCATTCAAGGAATCGTTCGTCCATGCGCGTGCGGCTGAGGTTATCCCGGAGCTGGCGACCGAGGAAATGGAAGGCCGCAAGAAGCGCTTGGTAGAAGTCGCCACACAGATGATGATTTCACAGGGGGTCGTCGGTCGAAATGATGAAGGCGGGATTCGCTCGTTGCGTGCCCGGCTCGATGAGCAATTCAGCAAAGGCCGCTTGCACGGCTTCGCATCGGCCTTGGAACTGTTTTATGAGCGACGGTAAGTCAAATGAGGAATGTGTACTGTGTTTCAGGCTTGGGAGAGCGGGCCGCCCACAAATCGTCCCGCTTGCATAACGCCAATGAGGCGACTGCGGTCGCGGAGCAACTCGATCTTGCGCAGTGGATTTCCCTCGATGAGGAGAAGATCGGCCTCTTTACCCGGCGCAAGGGTTCCAACCTGGTCTTCAATGCCGATCAGTCGGGCGGCGGCCGAGGTCGCGGCTAGAATCGCTTCCATTGGGGTCATGCCGTAGGCCACCATCCGGTCCAGCTCCTGTGCATTGTCGCCGTGCGCATTGAACGGGGTTCCTGCGTCGGTGCCCATGGCGATCAACAGCCCTCGCCGGTGGGCCTGACGGAAGCTCGCCTGATGACGCTTCGTCATCGCCCTGGCCTTTTCGAGCGCGCTGTCGGGAATACCGCAGCCGCGGCGGCAGGCCGCCGTTGTGGCCAGGGCGGACAGCGTGGGGACCATATACACGCCGTGCGACTGCATGAGATCGACCGCTTCTTCATCCATCAGCGTGGCATGCTCGATCGAATGGACACCGGCGTTGATCGCATTTTTCATCCCGGCGGCTCCATGGGCATGCGCAGCGACTTTTCGTCCGGCTCGTCCGGCTTCTTCGACCGCGGACCGGAGTTCTTCAAGCGTCATCTGCGCCTGATCCGGCGAAGTCCCTGGCGTCAGCACGCCGCCTGAGGCGATCACCTTGATGACTTCGGCTCCGGCTTCGATCTGTTCCCTCACCGCCTTTCGGACCTGTTCAGAGCCTTCAACCTCCTGACCGATGAAACGGGCATGGCCGCCGATCATGCAGACGGCGAGACCGGCGCCGACGATACGGGGCCCAGGTGTGAGGCCTTTATCAATGGCCCGCTTGAGCGCGAAGATTGCGTGGTCCCGCGATCCAACATCACGAACGGTGGTGACGCCTGCCTCGAGCGTCTGCCGTGCCAATCGAGCGGCCTTGAGCAATGTCTCGGCCGGGGTTTCTTCCGCGATGGCTTTGACGACGTCAGGTTCGGCTCCAAGGCACAGATGCACATGGCAATCGATCAATCCCGGCAGCACAGTCAAGCCCCGGCCATTGATGAGGGTCGCGCCTCGAGGAATTGACACCGTACGGCTCAGGCCAATGGCGGCGATCCTGTGGTCCCGCACAATGACTGTTGCCGGTTCGATCGCTTGTCCGGTCCCGTCGATGAGCCGGACGTGATGAATCGCAATGGCCACGTCGTCAGCTTCCTATCGGAAACGTGATGATGATTCCGCCCATCACGTCATTGAGCTTGAAGTCGCGGCGAGGGCTGTTGGGATGACGGTTATGGCAATCGACGCAGGCTTGCGAGATGGCGCGATCGGCGTAGACCGCTTGAAAGAGACGAAGTTCGCCGCGGCGCAGGATCCCGTAATGAGGCTCTGAAGGATCCTTTTGCACGGCAGCGAGCCCGGTGCGTTCGAGATCGCTGTTTGCGCCATTCCATGCGTAAATCGGGGTCAAGCTCGCCAGCCGGAAGGAAAAGCCAAGGTCTTTGATCGCGACCAACCGGCTGGATTCCAGGAGAAACTGAGCCGGCAGCGGCACACCGCGCTCATCCCGCCAGTGTTCGTGGGCCTCGATGCCGTCACGGCCGAGTTTGACGACGACGTTGTCTGTGTAGTTGTTTCGGTTGGCCTCTATGACGGCATGGATGAACTCCGCCGTCGACTCAGGCGAAATCTGGTCGGATTTGAGCTGGTTCGCCAGGGTGATCGCCAAGATCCAGTAGCCGACGACCGCCGTGAACGCAAACGCTCCACCGCCGAGCACCCAAAGCAATGGTTTGTTGTCCATAACGAGCTCACACCTCCGGTCAAGAGAACGCGCCGCTGAACATCCGGGACGCGGCCTGGAGGGCTACTCCCGGTGTGCGCAGCCATCCGCCTTCGAGAAAAAGCCCTTCCAGGGCATTCAGGAGGGTCAAGACATTGGCCTCTGTCGACGATTCGCCCATGAGTCCGATCCGCCACACCTTGCCCTTCAGCGGACCAAGTCCTCCGCCGATTTCAATGCCATATCGGGATAACAATTGCGCGCGGATGTCCGCTTCTGGAATGTGAGGGGGCACGGTCACACAGTTCAGCATCGGCAATCGCCTTCCGGCGGGCGGCAATGGTGCGAGCTCCAATTCCTGAAGGCCTGCCAGTAGTGCCTCGCTATTGGTTCGATGGCGCTTGTATCGAGCTGGCAGGCCTTCCTCCTCGATGAGGCGCAGGGCCTCACGCAACCCGTAGAGCATCGAGATGGGCGCCGTGTGGTGATAGGTTCTGCTGCCTTCGGCCCAGTACTCGGCAATCAGTGACATATCGAAGTACCAGCTTTGGCAACGCGTCCGGCGGCCTTTGACGGCGGCGAGTGCCCGCTCGCTCATCGTAAACGGCGACAAGCCTGGAGGGCAGCTCAGGCATTTTTGCGTGCCGCTGTAGCAGACATCGATGCCAAGTCGATCGACGCCGACAGGCAGTCCACCGAGCGAGGTGACGGCATCCACGACCAACAGCGCGTCATAGCGGCGGCACAGCGCGGCGATGTCTTCCAACGGTTGCCAGGCGCCAGTGGAGGTTTCCGCATGGACGATGGCCACTGCCTTTATCGGGCCGGAACGGGCGAGCGCCTGCTCGATGGCGTCCGGCTCAATGCACTCTCCCCACGGGGCTTCGACGGGAATCGTCTTTCCGCCGCAGCGGTCAACGACGGAGGCCAGCCGGGTCCCAAAGACGCCGTTGATGCCCACAATAACGGAATCCCCCGGCTCAACGAGGTTCACGATCGACGCCTCCATCCCGGCTGAACCCGTCCCTGAAATGGCGATCGTGAAGCGATGTTCGGTTTCAAAGACCGTGCGCAACGAGGATTGAATGTCATTCATGACGCTGAGGAATGCCGGGTCCAGGTGGCCGAGAAGCGGTGCCGAGAGGGCACGCAGGACGCGGGGATGAACGAGACTCGGACCAGGACCGAGGAGCAGGCGATGCGGGGGAATGAATTCCTGAAGGGCCATTGATGCTCGAGAACCGTGTCACCGACGGGTCGTCGGCCGGCCCCAGTATAGCGGACTCATGCCCTTCGCAGCCAGGTGGCGGTCGATCGGACACAGCGAGGTTACTTTTGAGGGGTTTTTGGCTTGAAAACGCGCGTGTTATAGTGCAGCCCGCCATGGACGAATCCCTTGCGATCACCGCCGAACCTTCTTCTCCAACTCGCTCATGGTGGCGTGAAACCGAGGCGCCGCCGGCAGTCGGATCGTTCCCCCGCCATCATTCAGGTGCGGTGACCTGGCTTTCGGCCTTGTTCTTGATGCTCTCGTTCGCCGCCATCCTCATCATGGGTTCATCCACCATGAAAATCGATCGGCTTGAAGCCCCGGAGCAGGCGCTCAGCCTCATGGTCGGCCGGACCATGGATGTTCAGGAAGGGCTGAAGCGCGTTCCTGTATGGGAACAACGGATCATGGAGTGGGTGTCCGGCGATGGCGCTGCCGAGCGTGCGCAGGCGGTTGCTTGGTATCAGGAATTGGCGGCGCGGTCCGACGATCCAGCCGTTCCTCTGCAACTGGCCATTCTTCAGGCCGAATCCGGACAGATCTCGCAAGCGCTGCTGTCGGCCCATGAGTGGGACCGCAAGGATGACCCCCTTCCGCGGTATGCGGATATCGTTCGCGCAGCCTACAGCGAGGAACATGCTCCGGATCGCAACACCGTCGAGGCTCTGCAGCATGGTCTTGCCGATGTGCTGCCCGTCGGATGGTTTTACGATCGACTCGTGATCAGATTAGCGCGACGCGCTGGTCACACGGACCTGGCTGCGGTCATCCAAGATCAGTCCGACAGACGTGCCGAGCGGCTGTATGGCTATTCGCGGCGATTGACCGTCATCGAACTAACGATCATGCTGGCAGGATCTTGCTGCCTGGCGATGATCTGGCTGAGCCGCCGAAATGGAAAGCGCCTGATCCGGTTGCACGACCCGGGGATTCCTCCACCCTGGCCCGGGAGCGTGGGAACGGCCGTCTTGTTGCGTGGCGGGGCCATCGGCGCCCTCATCATGGCCGTCTTCCTGTTCTATCTGCCGCCGGAGAATGCCTCCTTACGGGCCCTGGCGATTCCTCTCACGAATTTGCCCCTGTTAGCGCTGGCGTATCGTCATCTCTTCCGGCCGGCCGGGATGACCTTCGAAGAGGGCTTTGGCCTCGGCCTCCCATGGGCCGCCTTCCGCCGGTTGATCATCGCCGTGCTGGCAGTCGTTGCCGCCGGCCTTTGGGGCGAGTGGTTGATGGATCGCCTGACGGAACAATGGCAGCTCACAAGCCACTGGACCGAGTGGTTCGATGAGGACCTCGTTTGGGGCACAAACTCTCTGACGATGGTCAGCCTCCTCGAATATGTGATTCTCGCTCCGCTATTCGAAGAACTCGTGTTTCGCGGACTGCTCTTCGCGATTCTCCGCCGAAAATTTCGATTCCTTCCTGCGGCCCTCATGAGCGCGTTAATTTTCGGACTGGCGCACGGCTATGGCGTGGTGGGGCTGATCAGCGTCTGTTGGAGCGGCGTCCTCTGGGCGTGGATCTATGAAAAGACCGGAAGTCTCGGGCCCGGTATCCTGGCGCATGCCATCAACAATCTTCTGGTGTGTCTCGCCGTGATGGCGCTGCTGCGCTTCTAGAGGAGGCATTCGAGCGAGCGAAAGAGATCCGGGTGGCGCATCGAGGTGCCGGCTTCCTGGAGCATCAAACGAAGTTTGGCAGTGCTGATACGTTTTCCTGGTTCCTGAGCTCCTGGCGATTCTTGGGCGAATTGATCCCCGCAGAGCCGCCGGCCGATTTCTCTCCAGGTCCTGGGCACGCCGTCGCTGACGTTGTAGGCTGCTCCAGGGCGGCCGCGCTGCAAGGCAGTCACGCAGATTTCGGCCAAGTCTTCGGCATGAATCAAATTGACGTACTTGTCCGAGAGATGCACCCGCCCGCTCTTGAGCCAGTCGCAGGGATTCCGACCCGGTCCGTAAATGCCGGCCACCCGCAGCACCACCGCACCATATTCGTTGCGAAGGAATTCTTCACCCTGCACGCGCGGTTTGCCGAGATCAATTGGCGCGGTTTCATCGATCCAAGGCGGCGGATACTCATGACCGCCGCCGACGTCGTAAGCCGACGTGCTGCCGAGCACCACCACCCTTCCGAATGATCCCCTGGCCTTTGCGAAGTTTTGCACGGCTTCCAGCGGCGCCGCAGGAAAGCACCAGAGCAGGTCAGCACCTGACGGAATGTTTGGCCATGTGCCGGGCTGTGCCAAGTCGAATTGAAGCCGCTGCTTCTCCGGAATGCTCGCGAGATGGTGGTGTGGGTTCCGGCTTGTGTGCAGAACATTCTGGTACAAATCTGTAAGTGAAAGCATAAAGCGCGCCATATATCCGGATCCGAGGACGATAACAATCTCTCGTTTGGAGGTCATGCTGAATGACTGTCTGGAATTGAGGACAGTTTGCCTGTCGCGTTCCAGGGGAGTCCACGGAAATCCGCCAGGTACATTGGCATGTGTCTTGAGTAAAGAACTTGCGCTTCTGAGTAGGTGGGAGGATTTTCTATGAATTCCATGAGATTCAGGAGACAAACTGTCCCAGGCCTTGCGCTAGTTGTCCTCTTGTTATTTGCAGCCTGTGGGGGTGATGACGGAGAAAATACGACCAATCCCTTTCAACCGCCTGTTGAGCCACCTGCACCGGTTATCGCCCTGGTGGCCAATCAAGCCTCAAATAATGTGTCAGCCTATACGATCAACGCGAGTACTGGAGCTTTGGTTTCCGTGAGTGGTTCGCCGTTCTCAGTTGGAGGAACAACACCAGTCGGCATGACGATCGCTTCCGACGGGACATTAGCCTATGTGGCTAATCAAGGATCCAACAATGTCTCCGCCTTTGCTGTCGATCCTCCCACAGGAAGGCTGACGGCGATCGCGGGGTCACCGTTTTCCGCCGGTACGACACCGTTTCGAATCGCCATGTCGCCAAACCGATCGTTCCTGTACGTGACGAATCAGGGATCGAACAACATTTCAGCCTACGCCATCGGCACGGCCGGCAGCCTGACGCCGATCACCGGCTCTCCGTTTGCTTCGGGTTTCACACCCGCCGGCGTCACCTGTTCCCCAAACGGGTCCTTCCTGTATGTGGCGAATCAAGGCTCAAACGATATTTCGGGCTATACGATCAATGCCGCGGGCCAGCTCTTGCCTGTGGCCGGATCTCCGTTCGCGGTAGGGACCACTCCGGTCGGAGTCGTCGTCTCGCCCGACGGATCGTTCCTATATGTGTCAAATCAAGGTTCGAACTATGTGTCGGCTTTGGCGATCGACGGATCGACCGGAGCCTTGACCCCGGTTACGGGATCTCCATTTGCAACAGGCATTACTCCCGCCGGCATCACGATCTCACCGAACGGCTCATTTCTGTATGTGGCGAACCAAAGCACCAATAATGTCTCCGCGTTTGCGGTGAACGCGGGAACCGGCGCGCTCGCGCCCATCGGCAGTCCCTCTCCGTCGGGAACCACTCCAACGGCTGTCACCGTGTCGCCGGACGGAGGCTTTCTCTATGTGGCGAATCAAGGTTCCAACGACGTGTTTGCCTATTCAATCAACAACGCGTCCGGTGCCCTCACCGGTGTGTCCGGCTCACCATTCCCTGCCGGCGTGACGCCGCGAGCGATTGCGACACCGGGATATCCGTAAAGCTCCAAGGTCAGCCCGCGCTCGTCTGGACCGAAGACTTCACACTACAAAACGCCAAGCAAGGCGCTTTCGAGCTACAAGTTACGTAATTGTGCATACATAATTTCGTAGGTTGGTTCAGGTAGAATGCGATGCCTATGAAACCATTACTGATCCTTGCTGCAACTGTCATTTTCTTGGCCAGCTGTGTCAACGACAACGGAAGCGGCGGCAATGTCGTCCCGACAAGCGGGACGGTCGTTTATCTAGCCGATCAAAGTATCGTTGGAGTCTTCGAATTGTTTCTTGCGGGTTCGGGAACGAAACTGAATCCTCCTCTTGTCGCCGGACGCACAGTAAGAAGTTTTGCATTAACACCGGATGCAACAGCGGTGGTGTATATAGCCGATCAAGACCAAGACGATGTCTTCGAACTCTATCGAGTCAGCTTATCGGCGCCGGGAGTCAGCACCAAACTGAATGGGCAGCTTGTACTCTGTGGACTTGCTGTCTGTGGAGATGTGATGGAGTTTGCTGTAACCCCTGACAGCAGTGCCGTAGTATATATCGCGGACCAAACCGCTGAAGATGTGTTTGAGCTGTTCCGGACTGTCCTGGCCACTGCCGCGAATTCAAAACTTAACCCCGATTTTACGGCAGGTCAAAATGTAGATGCATTTGTGGTCCTGCCAAATAACACCGGAGTAATTTATCGAGCCAATCAAAACACACCAGGTGTGAATGAATTATATCGTGTGTTGTTCACGATCGCTCCAGCTACGGACCGACTTGTAAATCCGCCGCTCATCGCAGGCCAGAACGTCGGCCCGTTTACCCCCACGCCAGACAGTGCAAACGTCGTCTACATCGCCAATCGGCCGGTGGGCTCAAATCAAGTGTTTATCGTCCCCGCTGGAGGAGGCGGTAGTGTACAACTCAACGCCGTCTCTCCGCCCAATCCCAATGGAAACGTCACTAGTTTTGCGGTGACTCCTGACGGGCTCTCGGTCGTCTATCGAGCTGACCAGGATATTGATGAGGTCTTTGAGCTGTATCGCACCGTCATTGCAGCGGCGCCTGCAAACACCAAACTTAACTTTCCTCTCAGTTTTGGAAGGAATGTGACTTCGTTTGCCGTCATTCCAGACGGTAGCGGAGTCGTGTATGTTGCCGACCAAACGACTGTCGATGTCTTTGAGTTGTTCCGCACACTATTCTCCGGAGTGAACTCTCAGCTGAATCCACCCTTCCTTCTCGGTTTTGAGGATGTGGTCGATTTTGTCCTGTTGCCCAATAGCACTGGAGTGGTCTACAAAGCGGACCAAAATACCGATGGTGTGAACGAAATTTACCGAGCGATTTTTGGTTTTCCCGGTGCAACCAGACTAAACCCTGCTCTGGCCATCGGACAAAATGTGTCTACCCATACAGTCTCACCTGATAGCTCCGGCGCTATCTACAGAGCCAATCAGGACAATGTAGCTATCGTAGAACTGTACCGCGTACCATTTTCGACACCTGGTACGAGTACTAAACTCAATTCCCTCCTTACTGCAGGAAAGAATGTCACGGATTTTGCGGTAAGATAAGTTACACCTGAGCCGGATCACTATTCCGGGTCTTGACTCACCAGGGACGGCATCCTAGCATCACTGGATGCCGTTGACCCGCTTCCATCCCCTCATTGCCGAGTGGTTCCAAACGTCCCTCGGTACCCCGACCGATGTGCAGGCCGAGGCGTGGCCCGCCATTCAGTCCGGACAGGATGCGCTCATTGCGGCCCCGACCGGCTCCGGAAAGACTTTTGCCGCGTTTCTCTCCAGCATCGATCGGCTCTTTACGCAAGCGCTGGCCCGGGAGCTCGAAGACCACACTCAGGTGCTGTATGTCTCCCCGCTAAAGGCACTCAGCAACGACATCCAGAAAAATCTCCGACAGCCGCTGGCCGAGATCGGTGAGGCCGCACTGCAAGCCGGGCTCCTGATGCCGGAACTGCGTGTGCTTGTGCGGACCGGCGACACGCCGATGGCGGATCGCCAGCAGATGCTCAAGCGTCCGCCGCACATCCTCGTGACCACGCCGGAATCCCTGTTCATCCTGCTCACCGCCGAGAAGAGCCGACGTCTGCTGCACACCGTGAGGACCGTGATCGTCGATGAGATCCATGCGCTTGCGCCCAACAAGCGGGGCGCGCATTTGGCGCTCTCGCTGGAACGGCTGGAGGCCTTGACGCTCACGAAGCCGCAACGGATCGGGTTATCGGCGACGCAGCGTCCCATTGAATTGGTGGCGCGGTTCCTGGCCGGCGAGCGTCCGCTTCCGACGGTCATCGACGTGGGTCACAAGCGGCAGATGGATGTTGCCGTGGAAGTGCCCAAGGACGAATTGAGCGCGGTCGTCACCAACGCGATCTGGTCGGATGTCTATGATCGCTCGGCCGCGCTGGTGCGTGAGCATCGGACGACGCTCGTGTTTGTGAACACGCGCCGGCTGGCCGAACGGGTGGCGCATCATTTGGAAGAGCGGCTCAGGGACCTTGGGCCGGGCAGTGTGGCGGCGCATCACGGGAGTCTGTCGCGTCAGATCCGGCTGTCTGCGGAAGAGCGTCTCAAGAGCGGCACGACACGCGTCGTGGTGGCGACGGCCTCCCTGGAGTTGGGCATCGACGTTGGAACAGTGGATCTGGTCTGCCAGATCGGCTCGCCGCGGGCGATCGCGACCTGTTTGCAACGGATCGGCCGCGCAGGGCATTGGATCCGGGCGATTCCCAAGGGCCGGCTGTTCGCCACCACACGGGATGAGTTGCTCGAATGCGCCGCGTTGATCAGGGCCATCAGGGCAGGAACATTGGATCAAATCTCAGTCCCTCTTGCGCCGTTGGATATCCTTGCTCAACAACTTGTGGCGGCCTCCGCCTCGCATACGTGGACCGAGGCACAGCTCTACTCGCTCGTCCGGCGGGCATTTCCCTATCGAGAACTGGAACGATCGGAGTTCGATCGCATCGTGCAGATGTTGGCGGAAGGCATCTCCACGAATCGAGGGCGCGGTCTAGCATACCTGCATCATGATCGCATCCATCACACCGTCAAAGGCAGACGGGCTGCGAGGTTGGCGGCGATCACCTCCGGTGGTGCGATTCCCGATACGGCCAATTATGCGGTCGTCGCTGAGCCAGAGGGAACGGTCGTGGGGTCAGTCGATGAGGATTTTGCGGTGGAAAGCCTGGCCGGGGACATCATGCTCCTCGGCAACACCTCCTGGCGCATCAAGGGCGTCGAAATGGGCAGGGTGCGCGTGGAAGATGCGCATGGCGCGCCGCCGAACATCCCCTTTTGGCGAGGAGAGGCACCCTCGCGTACAGCAGAACTTTCCGCGGAGGTGGCCAAGCTGCGCGAGGAGATTGCACGGCGGGCGAACGGCATGGGGCAAGTGGCGATAGGGAACGAATATCTTCCTGCCTCGCCCCTGGCCTCTGGCCCCCTGCCTCTGGCCTGGCTGCGGCAGGAATGCGGCTTGGACGCGCGAGGCGCGCAGCAAGCCGTGGAATACGTCTTGAGCGGCCGAGCTGTTCTCGGCACCGTCCCCACCCAGACCACCATCGTCGCCGAACGGTTTTTCGACGAGAGCGGGGGTATGCAGCTCGTCATTCACGCGCCCTTCGGAGGACGCATCAACAAGGCCTGGGGGTTGGCCCTGCGCAAGCGCTTCTGTGTCACGTTCGATTTTGAATTGCAGGCGGCTGCCACGGACAATGGGCTGGTCATCTCGCTCGGCGAAAAGCACAGTTTCCCGTTGGAGTCGGTGTTCGGCTATTTGCATTCTCACACGGTGCGCGAGGTCCTTCTTCACGCCGTCCTGGCCGCGCCCATGTTCGCCACACGCTGGCGGTGGAACGCTTCGCGGTCGCTGGCGCTCCTTCGTTTTTCGAACGGCAAGAAAGTCCCGCCGCAGATTCAGCGGATGAAAGCCGAGGATCTCTTGGCGGCAGTCTTCCCCGATGCCATTGCCTGTCAGGACAATATGACGGGAGAGCGCGAGCGTCGGATTCCAGACCATCCGTTGGTCCAGGAAACGTTGCGCGATTGTCTGACCGAAGCCATGGACGTGGACGGGCTCACTGAGGTCCTGCAGCGTATCGAGACGGGGGCGATTCGCTACGTGGCAATCGATACGCCGACGCCCTCATCCTTCTCGCACGAAATTTTGAATGCCAATCCCTACGCGTTTCTGGACGACGCGCCGTTGGAAGAGCGGCGGGCTCGGGCTGTGGAACTGCGCCGAACGCTGCCGGCGGATTTGGCGGGCGAGATTGGGGCGCTCGACGCCGG
>DASTQE010000275.1:0-12229 GCA_035761895.1 Nitrospira sp.
TGTTCGATCGTTCCACGGCCGTGCGCCCCCATGACCCCGGTGCCGTGGGCGTCGTCGACATAGAGATGGGCTCCATGCGATTCGGCAAGGGTCGCGAGCTCTGGAAGCGGAGCGAGGTCTCCGTCCATGCTGAAGACCCCGTCCGTCACAATCAAGGTCCGGCGACCCGCTCGTCGTTTGCCGAGTAGCGCCGCAAGATGCTCAAGGTCGTTATGGCGATAGATGCGGACATCCGCGCCACTCAAGCGGCACCCGTCGATCAGGCTTGCGTGGCAGAGGCGATCGGCGAGGATCAATCCGCCGCGGCCGATTAGTGCGGGAATGGCGCCGATGTTGGCGAGGTAGCCGGAGCCAAACGTCAGGGCGGCTTCGGTGCCCTTGAACCGCGCGAGGGCCTCCTCAAGCTGCAGATGCGGGGGCAGTGACCCCGACATCAATCGTGCAGCGCCCGATCCGGCTCCGTAGGTTTTTGTCGCATGGACCGCAGCCGCCACGACCTCGGGATGCCCGGCCAGCCCCAGATAGTCATTCGAGGCCAATTGGACGACCTCGCGTCCCGCGACACGGACGACCGGGCCGGTGCCGGATTCCAGCGGGTGCAGCCGTCTCGTCAGATGCTTCGCGGCCAACTCGGCAAGGTAGTCTTCAAACATAGGCGGCGGAAGCTGCGGAGAGCAGCGGTGTCCTCGACATGCGAACGCACGGGTCTTGGGCGGTTACATTGACAAGCTCGCGACGATCTTAGTATAAGGCGCGAGGACAGCCTGAGGAAATGGGTGTCCGCCGATTTGCTGGTATCCATGAGTTATCGCATCAAAGTTCCCGCCAAGACCCTTCAAGTCGATGAAGCGCATTTTCTGAGCGGATTGGAGCATCAACTTCACCGGCTGCAAGAGTACCGTCGTCCGTTGCTGGTCGGCCTCGCTGTCCTGCTGCTCGCGGCCGCGGCGGTCGGCGGCGTGTTTTGGATGGATCGGCAGGCTTCGCAGAAGGCGCAGGAGCTCGAACGGGAAGCCACGAATCTCCTTGCGGCCCGTTCGACCGGCGATCCCAAAAACGCGGATAATTTACTGAAGCAGGCCATCGCGAAGTATCACGAAGTCGTGGAGCAGTATCCTCGAACGGCAACCGCTCCCTTGGCGATGTTTCATCTCGGCAACGCGCAGGTCCAGGCAAACGATGTAGCGGCGGCGATCGATACCTATCAGCGCTTCCTGTTGCTGTACGGTGGGAACCCGGCGCTGGCCGGACTCGTCCAGCAGCGCCTGGCCTACAGCTACCTCTTGAAAGGTGACCGGGAACAGGCGGCCAAGGCTTTTGCCGCGATCGTCGAAAGCCCTGGAGCCTTGTTGAAGGATCAGGCGCTGTTTGAGTTGGCTCGCCTTGAAGAATCGCAATCCCGTCCGGAGGGAGCTCTGGCGCATTACCAGGAACTGATCAAAACCTATCCCAACTCGCCGTTTACCAGCGAAGCCACCATTCGAACCAAAGTGCTCGACGTCAAATCGAAGGAGGCATCGCCTCCGCCTCCACCGCCGGCCCCGTCCAACCAGCCGAAGAAATAGTCCTTCCGCTCAAGGACAGTTTCAGAGGGATCTTTCCAGACGACGTCTCGCGCTGGTGATGGAGTTATCGGCTGATGACGAGGAAGTCGCCCGCTCGAATGGTCGGGCCGGTGAGGTTGTTCCTGGTTTTGAGGGTCTTCAGCGGGATACGAAACCGACGGGCCACCTTTTCGAGCGTGTCTCCCACCCGCACCTTGTACCAACGGGACGAGCCGCTTGATGCGAACTGTGGCTTGGCCTGCGGCGGGAACTTGTGCGTGGGGACACGATCGAGCAGCTGTTCCACCTTGGCTTTTGTGCCGACCGGAACCTTGAGGAGATACGCTGCGTCACCGGGCGGCGTCGCGTCACGACGGAGCTCCGGATTGAGCAGCCGGAGCTCTGCGTAAGGCACGCCGGTGGCGTTGGCAATCGCATGGAAATGCAGGGGCCTGGTCACGACCACTTCCTCGAATTGATGAGGCGCGCTGGACTCCAGAGGGAATCCATACCGATCCGGATTCTTGGCGATGATGGTAGCGGCCATGAAACGCGGCACATATTCCTTGGTCTCGCGCCGGATCAATCGGGTCTTCGAAATATCGGTGAAGCTTTCCGCCTGGGCCTTCTGCAGTGCCCGCATGACTTTGCCTTCACCGGCGTTATACGCCGCCATGGCCAGCGGCCACGCGCCAAACAAATCATAGAGATCGCGCAAATATCGCGCGGCGGCCACCGTGGACTTGATAGGGTCGCGACGTTCGTCGACGTACGCATCGACGCGCAGACCATAGAGCTTGGCCGTCCCTTTCATGAATTGCCACGGGCCGGTCGCCTTGGCCCGTGAATAGGCGTAGGGATTGAATCCACTTTCCACGAGCGACAGATAGACCAGATCGCTGGGCAGGTCGAACTCCGCAAAAATGTTTTCAACGAGCGGCCGATATCGGCTCAACCGCAACAGCCATTGCTCGAACCGATTGTGAATGGACGTGTTGAAATAGCGAATGTGGCCCTGCACAGAGGAGTCCATGACGATCGGCACGTTATAGACTTCGCTGGCGTGCGTAGGGTCGCCGCCCGGCTCCACGGTTTGCGCGGTCTCGGCCGGAGGATCCAACGAATCCGCAAATCGAGAGGTGGGCGCTTGTGGAGGCGGAGTCACGGTCAGGAGGTCTTCGACCCGTGGAACGCGGCTTTCAGGTTCTGGAGCGGATGCCGATTGGGCATCTGGAGGAAGCTCGGTCTCAACAGGGACCAGATTGGCGTCGGGTTCATCAGCCGGATCGATGGCCGGTTCGTCGGACGGGTTGACGACCGGCGCTTCGACGAGTTGCGCGGGCGTCTCGCTCTCGGCCGCCGCCGCGGACAATGCGGGGGCCGATCCGATATACAGGAGGATGACAAAGAGGGCGCATGGCAATGCACATAGCTTCTCGGTCAGCCTGATATGAAATCGCATGAACATCATCCGTGTCGTTAGACTATCTAGGGTCATGAAAGTTGTCAAGAAATTGCACGGGGAAGGAGACCCACCTTTGGTAGCAACGCCCGGATTGAATGCGACTCTGCTCGGATATGCCGTCGTCACATCAGTGGGCGAAAAATCACGTGAATCTGCGCAGAGGTTGCCTTGACACTCTTCGGAAGGCAGTGGTATCGTCGCCCCTTCCTAGCCCATTCGTGCGTTTCCATTCCAGGAGGATCCGTCAATGCTCAAGCGGTACCTGCTAGCCCCCGGTCCGACGCCTGTTCCCCCCGAAGTGTTGCTCGCCATGGCCAGGCCGATGATCCACCACCGCGCTCCCGAGTTCGACCCTGTCTTTGCCGAAGCCCGCGAAGGCCTAAAATGGCTATTCCAAACGAGAAACGACGTGTTGATGTTAGCGGCCTCGGGCACGGGAGGGATGGAGGGCTCGGTATCGAATTTCCTGTCTCCTGGCGACAAGGCCTTGTGCATCAACGGCGGAAAATTCGGAGAACGGTGGGGGAAGATCTGCAAGACGTTTGGAGTGCAGGTGACCGAACTCAAGGTCGAATGGGGACACGCCGTCAATCCGCAGCTCGTCGCGGATGCGCTCAAAAAAGATCCCGCCATCAAGGCCGTCTATGTCCAGGCGAGCGAGACTTCGACCGGCGTCTCGCACGACGTGAAGACGTTGGGCGAGATCGTGAAGGCGCATGACCAGACGATCCTCGTGGTCGACGCCATTACGGCGCTCGGGGTGTTCGATATCAAGACCGACGCGTGGGGCCTCGATGTCGTGATCACCGGTTCGCAGAAGGCCCTCATGCTACCGCCCGGCCTGGCGTTCGTGAGCGTCAGCGACAAGGCGTGGGCCCACGCTGAGAAGGCGAAGAATGCGGCCTTCTATTTCAATTTCAAGAAGGAACGCGAAAATCAGGTGAAGAATCAGACGGCGTTTACGCCGACCGTTTCCTTGATCATTGGACTGCAGGAAGTGATCAAAATGCTGAAGGCGCAAGGGCTGGAGAAGATCTTCGCGCGCCAGGGGCAACTGGCCCGCGCAATGCGGGAGGGCATGCAGGCCGCGGGTCTCGCGCTGTTTCCAAAAGAGTCGCCCAGCGACGCCTTGACGGCTGTTTCGGCACCCGACGGCATCGACGGGCAAGCGGTCTACAAAAACTTGCGGGTGCAGTACGGGATTACGGCGGCCGGCGGACAGGATCACTTGAAAGGAAAGATCTTCCGGTTGTCCCACATGGGTTACGCGGATCGCTTCGATGTCATTACGGCCGTCGCCGCAACCGAAATGGTGCTCAAAGGGCTCGGCCATCCGGTCAAGCTCGGCAGCGGTGTGGCGAAGGCGCAAGAACTCTTGATGGCCAAGTAGGCAGGTACTCATGAAGATCCTGGTCAGCGACAGTCTCTCCAAACAGGGTGTCGAGCTTCTCGAGAAGGCCGGCTTCAGCGTCGTGGTGAAGTCCAAGATGCCGAAGGACGAACTCTTCAAGGAGATCAAGGACGCCGACGGTCTCATCGTCCGCTCTGGCACGAAAGTGACAGAGGAACTCATTGCCGCGGCGGAGAAATTGAAAGTCGTCGGCCGCGCCGGATCGGGCCTGGACAACGTGGATACGCCGTCGGCGACCCGCCGGGGCATCGTCGTCATGAATACGCCGGGCGGGAACACGGTTACGACGGCCGAACACACGATGTCGATGATTTGCGCCATGAGCCGCCGCATCCCGCAGGCGACGACGTCCATCAAGGCCGGCAAGTGGGAAAAAGATAAGTTCATGGGCGTCGAGCTCTTCAACAAAGTGCTCGGCATCGTCGGGGTCGGCCAGATCGGCAGCCATTTGACCAAGCTCGCGCAAGGCATCGGTATGCGCGTCATCGCGTACGATCCCTATTTGGCGGCCGATCGGGCAGAGAAGATGGGCGTGGAAATGGTCGGCCTTCCCGAGCTGTTCCGGCGGGCGGACATCATCTCCGTCCACACGCCCTTGACACCCGAAACGAAAAATCTCATCAATGCCCAGTCGATTGCGACAATGAAGCCCGGGGTGATGATCGTGAATTGCGCCCGCGGGGGCATCATTCACGAAGGCGATCTCTATGAGGCGCTCAAGACCAAGCGCGTCGCCGCGGCGGCCTTCGACGTATTCGAGGAGGAACCGGTCAAAGCCGACCATCCGCTGTTGACGCTCGACAATTTCATTTGTACGCCGCACATCGGCGCGCAAACGACGGAAGCGCAGGAAAACGTGGCGGTGGGCATCGCGGAGCAGATCGTCGATTATTTCACGAAAGGCATCGCGCGCGGGGCGGTCAACATTCCGTCGGTGTCGCCGGAACTGCTCCCGCAGCTACAGCCGTATCTCTCCCTGGCGGAGCAGCTGGGGAAGCTCGAAACGCAGCTCTGCGAAGGCGGGCTCGAGCGGGTGACAGTCGAATACAGCGGCGATGTGACGAATCTCTCCATCGCGCCGTTGACGATCGCGGTGCTGAAGGGCCTGCTGACACCGATCATGGAGGCCCCCGTCAACTACGTCAATGCGCCGATCGTCGCCAAAGAGCGGGGCATTGAAGTCAGAGAGGTCAAGAGCACCGATGCGGGTGATTTTACAAGCCTGATCCGTGTCCGGGTCGAGGCGGGCAAGCAATCGCATCTGGTGGCGGGCACGCTCTACCATAAGAAAGAGCCGCGAGTTGTGGAGATCGACCAGTTCAAGGTGGAAGTGGTGCCGGAAGGCCACATGCTGTTCATCCACAACATCGACCGCCCGGGGGTCATCGGGATGGTCGGCAAGGTCCTGGGGGACAAGAGCATCAACATCCTCCGCATGCAATGCGCGCTCGAGAAGCGTGGCGGGAACGCATTGCTGATCATCGGCTCCGACCAATCGTTCCCCGATGACGTCCTGAACGCCATTAAATCGAGTAAGGACATTCTGTCGGTCAAGGTCGCGGCTCTGTCCTGAATGTTCCAAGTCTGAATGTTGCAAGCCCAAGCCTGAATGTTTCACGCCGAAACATTCGCACGCACCAACGGGTCACCATGGTGACGGCTCCTTCGAAGCCGCGTTCCTCGCCGGGGCACGCCATCTCGTCGCGCGAGCGCTCGCTCGTCCCGGTCGGGATGGCGACGATTCTGCCCCATGCCGCCAAGCAGGTGCGCCGCCTCGAGGCGCAGCTCCTCGAGCACGTCTCGAGCTGGGGCTACGACGAGATCATCCTCCCCACGTTCGAATACCTCGACGTGCTGGCCCCCGGCCTCGAAGCCGAGCTGCTGGAGACCTGCTATCAGTTCATCGATCGAACGACCGGCCGGACGCTCCTGCTGCGGCCGGACGCCACCGCACAAGTCGCCCGGACGATCGGCATGGGCCTGACCGGCGACGCTCTTCCACAGCGGCTCTCCTACCGCACGTCGGTGTTTCGATATGAACCCGAACACGCGGGGCGCGGACGAGAAATTTTTCAGGTCGGCGCTGAGTTGGTGGGCGTGGACGATGTGACGGGCGACTACGAGATCATCAGCCTGCTCATCGAATGCCTCCATGCGATCGGCCTGCGTTCGTTCACGATTGCGCTCGGTCATGTCGGATTCATTAAAGGACTGTTGATGCGGTCCGGGCTTTCGCCGCAAGGGCAAAAGCGGGCCGAGCAGGCAGCGGCCAAGAAAGACCTGCCGCGGCTCGAAGAGCTGCTGGCCAGTGAACGGATCGCGAAGTCCGCAGCTAAGGCCATTCGAGAAGCGCCTGAACTGACGGGGCAGGAAGCGGTGTTGGAGCGCGGCCGTGTGCTCGCTGCGGGCGACCCCGCTCTCCTGGCAACGCTCGATCGGCTTGCCCAACTCTATCAGCTGTTGTGCGGCGCAGGCCATCGCGAAGCCTTGCTGCTCGATCTGGGTGAATTCCGCGGATTTGATTACTACGACGGCGTGGTGTTCGATGTGTACGCGTCCGGCGTCGGCGTCGAGTTGGGCGGCGGCGGACGCTATGACCATTTGATCGGGCGGTTCGGCCGGGATCTTCCCTCGACGGGGTTTGCACTGGACGTGGATCATCTCTTCCAGGCCGTGAAGTTTCCTCCGGCCGGCGCAGACGACCGGCGCATTGATTACGTGGTGGCGGGGCCGCGTCGATCGACGCGGGCGGTGATTGACATCGCCAAAGCCTTGCGGCGGGGCCGCCGCCGAGTGGTCCAGCTGTTGGTGAAGGGCCGTGAGCAGCAGCTCGTCTCGAACGCACTCGCGGCGGCACAGGCGCAGGGCGCCAATGCATTGATCGTCGTAGGGGCGCCAGGCATCGATCAGGACCATGTCGCCTTATTCGAGAGGCTTGCCACCCAGGACGCGCGGCGGAACGGACGCCCGTCCCGGCCGGTGATGAAACAACTTTCACGTGCGGCGTTGCTGGGCACAGAGCGCTCGCGTCTGCGCCGAGGAGCATCGAAATGAAATCCATGCCGGGCATTGATCTGTCACAGCCGCGCCTGCCCCCCCAGAACGTGGAGGCGGAACAATCCGTGCTGGGCGCCGTGCTGCTGGACAACCAGGCGATGGCGAAAGCCATGGAACTGGTTGTCGAAGAGAATTTCTACCGGACGGCCCACCGCAAGATCTATCGCGCCATGCTCGAGCTGTCCGAAACGGGGGAGGTCATCGATCAAATTACGCTGACCGAACGCCTGAAGGCGCAAGGCGAACTCGAGGCCGTGGGCGGCGCCGCCTATCTGGCCGAATTAGTCCAGATCGTTCCGAGTTCCGCCAACATCCGCTATCACAGCAAGATCGTCCGGGACAAAGCCTTGCTCCGTGAGTTGATGCACACTTCGACCGAAGTGCTGACCCGGGGTTATGAAGGGACGGCGCCGATTGACGAACTGCTCGATTTTGCCGAACGCTCGGTCTTCGGCATCGCCCAGGGAAAGCTGGACCGATCCTTCAGTCCGATCAACGCCATCATCAAGGAAAGCCTCGATCTGGTCGACAAACTCTCGAAGAGAAAGGAGCATGTCACCGGCGTGCCGACGGGGTTCTATGATCTCGACGACATCACGGCGGGACTCCAACCCTCGGATCTCGTGGTCATTGCCGGACGGCCGAGCATGGGGAAGACGAGCCTCGTGCTGGGCATGGCCGCCCATGCGGCGCTCCATGCGGGAAGCTCGGTGGGTATTTTCAGTCTCGAAATGTCGAAGCCGCAGATCGTGCTCCGCATGCTCAGTTCAGAGGCGCGTGTCGATTCCCATGCCCTCCGCACCGGCAAGCTGCAGAAAGAGGACTGGTGGCGGCTGGCGGAAGCCGCCGGCCGTCTTGAACAGGCCCCCATTTATATCGACGATACAGGGGGCATCACCGTCCAGCAGATGCGGGGGAAGGCCCGCCGGTTGAAGGCGGAGCATGGCCTCGACTTGCTGGTCGTGGACTATCTGCAGCTTATGCAGGGCCGCAGCGACGCCGAATCCCGCCAGCAGGAGATTTCCGACATCTCACGGTCGCTCAAGGCGCTGGCCAAGGAATTGAATGTGCCGGTGGTGGCCCTCTCGCAGCTCAGCCGCGCCGTCGAGGCGCGGAAGCCGCCGATTCCCATGCTGGCGGACCTTCGCGAGAGCGGCGCGATCGAGCAGGACGCCGATGTGGTGATGTTCATCTACCGCGAAGACGTCTACGATCAGAATTCGGAACGCAAAGGCATTGCGGACATTCTTGTCAGCAAGCATCGCAACGGCCCCATCGGTAAGAAGGAGTTATTTTTCCATGACCGGTATGCGAAGTTTGAAAGCCTCGACAATCGTGAAGTCGTTTGACCCTGCCATGACCGCTTCGTATAATCCTTGAGTGTGCTCGGCTCACCTCATGTATCGCCTGGTTCGTCCTATGACATGGAAAGCATCTGACAGCGCCGTAATGGATGGACGGTCGGTACGCTGCGTCTGCGGCCTGTTGTGCCTGTGTGTCCTCTTGGCGTGTGCCTCGCCTCCGCCGCCGAATGTCGCGCGATCGGCTGAGGTGGCGGAGACACCCAAGCCGGCTGCGCCTGCCGCTCGCCCTGCGGATGCCTCCGCGGCCTACCATTTCATGCTCGGCTATCAGGCGGAACTCGCGCAGAATTCTGAACAGGCGCTTAAAGAGTATCAGGCGGCCTTGAAAGCCGATCCCACGGCCCTGTCGGTCAAGGCGCGGCTGGCAGGCCTGCATTTTTCTCTCGGGGACATGCCCAACGCCTTGCGGTATGCGGAGGAAGTGGCTGATGGGCGAGCCGACGACCCGCGCATCCTGACCCACATGGCCGGGATCCTTGCGGGCGGTGGCAAAGGAGACAAGGCATTGAGCGTCCTCGACCGCGCCATCGAACTCGAGCCGGACTCCGGTGATGCGTACTTCTCCAAAGGGCTGCTGCTCCTAAACCTGAAGCGGCCGGCCGAGGCCGAGCAGGCGATGCGGGGCGGACTCGCCCGATCGCCCGACAGTGCCGTCGGGCATTACCATTTAGGGCGCATCCTGCTCGAAGCGGGAAAAATTGATGACGCCATGGCGAGCTTTGAGCGCGCCATCACCGTGAACACGGCATTCGAGCCGGGATACCTGGCGCTGGCCTCCATGCACGAAGCCCGTCATGACAAGGACCGGGCGGCCGCCGTGCTGAAGAAATATCTTCACAACGTCAATCCCCGCAACCGTGAGATCCGCCACCAGCTCGTCCGTGTGTATGTCGACGCGAAGGATTACCAGAGCGCGAGAAAGGAGCTGGAGGAGCTGCTCGCCGATGATCCGTCCGATCTCGATGCGCAGCTGCGGATGGCTCTCATTCATGGCGAGCAAAAGGAATACGCCCAGGCCATCGAACGCCTGAACGCCATCCTCAAGGTCCGCCCTGCAGAGCTGAAAATCAGGGACTACCTCGGCTACCTCTATGAAGAATCGAAAGACACGCAGAAGGCGCTCGAGACCTATGCCTTCAACGTGCAGCTCGAACCAACGTTCTTTGAAGGGCATCTCCATCTGGGCGTGTTGTATTACCGCCTCAAGAAATTTCCCGAAGCGAATGAGCATCTCGGGCGAGCCATCGCACTCAATCCGAAGCAGCCGGAATCACACATTGTGCATGGGCTTGCGTATCTGCAGCAGGAGCAATACGACAAGTCCGCCGAAGCGTTTCTGGAAGGGATCCGCCATAACCCGAAGAATGCCGACCTGCACTTCAATCTCGGCACCGCCTATGACAAGCTCGACCGTTTCGACGACGTCGTGCGAGCGATGGAAACCGCGATCAAGCTCGATCCTCACCATGCCGACGCGCTGAATTACCTGGGGTACAGCTATGCGGACCGGGGGATCAAGATCGACCAGGCGCTATCCCTCACCAAACAGGCTGTCGCGCTCAAGCCCGACAACGGCTACTACGTGGACAGCCTCGGTTGGGCCTTCTTCAAGTCCGGCCAGCTGGCGGAAGCTCTCGTGGAATTGAAGCGAGCCGCGGCGCTCGTGGGGGATGATCCGGTGATTTACGAGCACCTCGGAGACATCTACGCGAAGCAGCAACGGCTCTCCGACGCCCGGGAGGCCTGGCTGCATGCACTGGAGCTTGATCCCACCAATCATAAGCTGATGGATCGTTTCCGCGAACAGGGCATGGGCGATCCCGCTCAGGAAGAACGGATTCAGCAGGCCAAGCGCCGAGTCGCAGAACAGAAGTCTGCTCTCCCCGTCGCTCAGTAGCCCGCAGCGAACCGGTCATTTTCTTGCCATCACTTCCAATCCTGTTAGACTCCTGCCGTTGAGGGCTCTCTGCACCAAGGGGCCATGCCTGAGTCGGACCAATCACAAAGCCTCCCATCGGGAGCGTGGGCGCACCCGGCTGTGCCTGCGACCGAGCCGCGCGCCGAAGCGCCCCGCTCTGTGGCGCTCGCACGGGCAGACTATCTGACGCTGGCGGCGGTTCTCGGCCTGGTGCTCCTCGTGTATGCCCAACTCTGGCTTCCGGGGCTGGTCTTGATCAAGCGAGACGCCTTTCAACTCTTTCTTCCTCTCAAGCAATACATCATCGATCGGCTCTCGCAAGGCGAGTTGCCTCAGTGGTTCCCCTACGAGGGCCTGGGGCGCCCACTGATTTCCCTGACCGTCATGGGCGTGTTTCACCCGTTCACCGCACTCTACTGGCTGTTCCCCGTTCAGGATGCCTACCGACTGGCCACACTGCTCTCCTGCTTGATGGGCGCGGCAGGCACGTTTCTCTTGGCGCGCGCCCTGGGGGTCTCTCGCAGCGGGGCGGCAGTCGGATCGATCGGATTTGCCTGTTCCGGCTACGTGATGTCGCTGACAGAGAACGTGCTCTATCTGTATTCGATCTGTGTCTTGCCGCTATTTCTCTATGCGCTCGATGCGGCTGATCGAACCGGCCGGTTGTCCTGGTTGGGGTCGGCCGCGCTGTTATGGGCCAGCGTCATTCTCAACGGGGATATTCAGACAACGTATTATCTGGGATTTGTGGCTCTCCTCTGGACGCTCATGCGGACTAGAGGAATGCGACGACCCGGACTCTACCGGCTCGCCGCCGTCGCGAGTCTGACGGTGCTCGTGGCCGCGATTCAGCTTGCACCCGCCTGGGTGGGATATCAATACAGCGATAGGGCGGAGGGTTCCCTGTTCCATGCCGAAGCCATCCACTGGTCGACACATCCGCTGCGGCTCATCACACTTCTCGTTTCGCCGATCGGAGACGGCAGCCGAGGCGATCAAGTTGCGCAAGCCTTCTTTCACACTCAGGAGCAGGGCCGCGGGCCATCGGGGCTCTGGGCTGAGAGCCTGTATCTGGGTCCGGTCGTGATCGGTCTGGCCGTGGCAGCCTGTTGGCGGCGGCGGGACATGCTCGTCTTCATGGTCTTGGGCGCCCTCAGCGTCATCTTGGCCATGGGGTCCTATGGCGGAATCTACGAACTCTTGTATGAATGGATGCCCTTGTGGTCGGCCTTCCGGTATCCCGAGAAGCTCATGGGCATCGCCACCTTCGCGCTGGCGATGCTGGCGGCGAGCGGAGTCGACGTGATTCGAAGCAATCGACGCGACACGATCGTCTGGTGCGGCGTAGGTGCGCTATTCATTGCCGTTGGAGGACTGTTGGTCACGGAGACCGGCCCCCGCATTCTTTCTCAGGCGTGGCTGGTTCCTGCCGATCTTGCGCAACACGTCGCCCAGTCGATGGGACGATCC
>DASTQE010000276.1:0-12035 GCA_035761895.1 Nitrospira sp.
ATTCCAAAGGATGCCAGCAGCGGCCAACGAATGTTGGCTGAGCAAAGCTGCCGTCGTGATCATCCCGTGCGCTGATCAAGCGGAAGTCGAGGCTATTGGTTCCCAGCGCACCCGTTTGCACATCCGCTCATCCGACCGTAAGCATGCGGCTATAGCGGCATCATCGTCTGGATTTTGTTGATGAGGGCGGTGTGTGTAACGCGAGGGGCGTGGTAAACGCCTACGCAATTGCAACGTGTGCTGAATGCACCGACTCGGGGGCCGTCTGTACCTTTCTGCGCATCCTGTCTTGGAACCACTTGTATTGTCGACTGCCGGAGCGGTCCTGTTTTTGCTACCCCTGACACGGGAGGGCTTGTTATGAACACAGGAGCATCGGCACGCGAACGATATGAGCGTGGACGGACGTTGCGGCAAGCGAAAATGTACCATCAGGCACTCGTCGACTTGCGACATGCCACACAAGATCCCAACTATGCTGGACAAGCGCATACGCAGGTCGCGCTCTGCTTGAGAGCCATGGGCCGCCACGAAGATGCCGTTGCGGCCCTCCGATATGCCCTCAACTCGACGTCCCTTTCGGAAAACGAATCCGTGTATGTGCTCTATCTCTTGGGACAGAGCCTTGAATCGCTGGGCCGTCATGGAGAGGCGCTGGAGGCCTATAACTGGGTAAGACATGAGGATTCCGACTTTATGGACGTGGAATCGCGAATTAAACAGTTGTGCGGCGTGTCCCAAAGCGTCCTGACGCGAGATCTCTCGTCTATTTGGAGCCATCTGCTTAGAATGGTCGGAAAGAGTTAACGTGGCGGTTCGGGCGAAAAAGACTGAGGGCGAGTCTTCTCGTTTTCTGTCGCGATAGAAGTACGAGTCTCCTCATTCACGTACTGTTTCCACAGCGGGCTCACGCGAAAGGTCACGACCTTTCTTGGAGAAATGAGGACGGGCTGACCGTTGCGGGGATTCCTGCCGTATCTCGCTCGTTTCTGGCGGACAGTGAAGGTTCCAAATCCCGCGATAATTATATGCTCACCTTGCGTGAGAGTCGTCTTCAGAAGGCTCAGAACCAATTCCACCAGTTGTGCTGCCTCAGGTTCCGTGACTCCCGCTGCTCTATGAACTTCTTTGATAATGTCCAATTTGTTCATCAGGAAGCCCTCAACGAGTTGTAAACGCTTCAGTCGAAAGTGCCTCCTCAAGAGATGCTCGTCGTCTGCGCACAAACTTCATTAATTCAGCGCTAGCAAGCAGTACTGCGAAAAGTAAAAACACATCCGCCAGAAGCTGTCCGCCAAAAGTGACATGTCGTGTTGTCATATGATGTACTCCACGCGTGTTTGGATCGCTCCTACGGCCCAAGATTGACTGGGGCAGGTCGAACGAAGGAGCTTAAAGCAAGAGTGAGCTAGCCAAACAGAGGCGGATGAAACAACGTGTAGGACGCGAGAAAGGTGTGAGTGGAAGTCGTCTCAATTGAGGCACAGGTAGATGTCGGCCGAGGTAACACAGAGCCAGTTCCAGATGCAATCGTATAACCCAACATGAGTGATGCCTGGAAGTCATCCTCGGAATCGGCGAAGTTGAACAAGGTGCCAGGTGCACCGAGCAGTTGGAAGCAGATTGCGAAACATAGAATCAGAATCCCGCACCAGGAGGCAGACGTGATATGTCTTCGTATTCCTGCCGTCATCGTAGGTGATTATTATCTCGGAATGATAAAGAGTCAAGGAAGATATGGCATTGAGGTGGGCGCCTGCCGATAGTTAAAGACCAAGTGTTGTACAGCCCACCATAACGGGTTTAAGCACTCCCCTCATCGAGCAGGGCAATCACGCCCTCGTCGGCACGGAGATTGATGTCTGCTCTGCAGCGGTCGCCTTCGCGGTCGAGATTCGTGCTAAGCACGATGGTGGAGGGCGACAATTCCGGACCGGATACGCGAATTGCTGTCCCCGACAAATTGAGTGCTACGAGGAAGCGTCTCCTTCCTGCTTGCCGCTCATACGCCAAGACCTCATTGGTTGCGTAGAGTAAACGGAAGGCGCCGATTTGGAAGGCGGGTTCGGCGCGTCGGAGCACGATCACACGCCGATAGAGCGTGAGGACGGATCGTGGATCGGCTTGGGCCATCTTCACGTTGAGCGTCCGGTAATCCGGTGTGACGGGCAGCCATGGCTCACGGCTCGAAAACCCGGCGTAGGCCGACGCATCCCACTGCATCGGTGTCCGCGCAGGATCACGGCCCAGGCCGAGCCCCGGCTGACGTTTTTCCCATGGATCCTGCGCGCGTTCCGACGGAATCGGCACGCCGGGAAGGCCAAGCTCGTCTCCATAATATAGCGTGGGCGTACCGCGCAGCGTCAGCAGCAGCATGGCTGCCACTCTAGCTTGGCGCTCGCCGATCCGAGCCGCGATGCGCGCCTTGTCGTGATTGCCGAGCACCCAGTTGGGCCAGCCGTGTGGCGGCAAGGCCGCTTCGTAGGCATCGATCGCTGCGCCGATCACCGCGCCGTTCCAGGGGAGTGAGATCAGCTGAAAGTTGAAAGGCAAATGGCAGCCGCTTTCGGCGGTTCCATAGTAGGTGACCAGCCGTTCCACGGGAAGATAGACCTCACCGATCATCAACCGATCATCGTATTGGTCCATGACTGTCCGCATCCCCCGAATGATGTCGTGAACCTCCGGGCGGTCGGTCGTGTAGGTGGCCAATAGCTGGCGGTAGGGCCAATCTCCGATCAGATACTCCGGGTTTGGCGGATTGTGCCGAAACTCGTCATCTTTGATCAGATGCCAGATAACATCCACGCGGAAACCGTCGACACCACGATCGAGCCAGAAGCGCATTACCGCGTGCATGGCTGCCTGGACGTCCGGATTGCGCCAGTTCAGATCCGGCTGCTCTTGGAGATAGGCGTGGTAATAGTATTGACCGGTGGGTGGGTCGAAGGCCCAGGCGCTGCCGCCAAAATTACTGAGCCAGTTGTTGGGCGGTCCCGCGTCCGGCGCAGGATCTCTCCAGAGATACCAGTCTCGTTTGGGACTCTGCCGCGACGCGCGGGAAGAAAGGAACCAGGGATGCTGATTCGAAGTGTGATTAGGGACCAGGTCCATGATGACCTTGATCCCACGCCCGTGCGCGGACGAAACCAGCCGGTCGAAATCCTGTAACGTACCGAATAAGGGATCAATATTGGTGTAGTCAGTAATGTCATAGCCGAAATCGGCCATGGGCGAAGGGTAAACGGGAGAGATCCAGATCGCGTCGATGCCGAGCCAGGCGAGATAGTCTAGTTTCGAACAAATCCCCGGCAGATCGCCGACGCCGTCGCCATTGGTGTCGCAAAAGGAGCGCGGATAGATCTGGTAAATAATGCCGCGCTGCCACCAGTGGGCAGCCGCTCTTTCGCAGGCCGGATCTGTCATCGCGCCAAAACGCGATACCATGCGTATCCGTAGGGCGCGAGTTCCACCGTGGTGGAACCTCGACCTGCCTGACAGCGGCCATTCCCCCAGAGCGGCACATAACTCGCGTCGGGCTGGTGCTGAAGGCGCACGGAGCCTGGCTTATCGGTGAGATTGTGCAATGCGAGGAGTGTTGAACCTTGCCAGTCGGTTCGATGCGCGAAAACGCCGGGCTCCTCGGTATCCAATATCGAACAAGCGCCCGCGCCCCACTCGGGGCATTGGCGGTGCAAACGGATAAGACGCTTCATCCATGCGAGCAAGGACTCCGGATCACGCGACTGGTCAGCGACATTGATCCTGGTATGCCCATAGGGGCCTTGCGTGATCACTGGCCCGGCCAGTGACTCGCTTGGCGCCGAAGAAAACCCCGCGTTCGGCTCATTGGACCACTGCATCGCTGTGCGCACCGCGTCCCGGCCGGGCAACGACAAATCGTCCCCCATGCCGATTTCATCCCCATACATGAACAGCGGAGCGCCGGGCAGGGAGAACAAAAGGCTATAGGCAGTGCGAATGCGCCGTGGATCCTCGAGCATGGGCGCGATCCGCCGTCGGATGCCGCGTCCGAAAATTCTCATCGTCGGTTCCGGTGCAAAGGCATGATAGACGAAATCACGTTCACGGTCGGTCAGACGCTCCAGATCCAGTTCATCAAAGTTGCGGAGGAAGTTGACCCATTGACAGCTCTGCGGCACGGTCGGTAGCAGCTGGAGCCCGCGCTGAATCGGGGCACTCTGTTTCTGTGCCAAGGACAAGAAAAGATAGTTGTTGAGCAGAAAGTTATAAAGCATATGCAGCTCGTCGCTGTCTCCGAAGAAATCCTTCAGATGCTGCGGTTCAACGTCGGCTTCTCCCAGCAGCATCGCTTCCGGACGCCGGCCCGACGTGTAGGCTCGGATTTCCCGGATAACCTGGTGCGGATCGTGCGCCAGCGACGCTTCCGCCGACTTGTGCGGCGCCTCAATCATATGAGAGACGGCATCCACTCGAAATCCTGAAATGCCGAAGGACAGCCAATAGTCGATGACACGTTCGATCTCGTCGCGTACGTCCTGGCACATGACGTTGAGATCCGGCTCGAAATGGTAGAAGCGGTGAAAATAGTACTGACCGGCGACCTCATCGTACGTCCAGACGCTGGATTCTTCGCCGGGAAAGATATTGACCTTGTCGGGTTCAGTGGGCGGTGGCGCATCGCTCCATTCATAGTACCGCCGGTATCGCGAGCCGCGATCCCGGCGCGCCGCCCGGAACCACGGATGTTCGTCGGAGGTGTGATCCATCACCAGATCGATCAGGATCCGGATCCCCCGTTCACCGGCCCGATGCACCAGCCGCAGAAAATCGTCGAACGTTCCCAGCCGAGGGTCGATGTCATAGTAGTTCTTGACGTCGTAGCCATTGTCCCGATTGGGCGTCGGGAAGAATGGAAGGAGCCACAAACACGTCACCCCGAGCTCCGTGAGATAGTCCAACCGATCGCATAGCCCGACAAAATCGCCGATGCCGTCGCCATTGGAGTCTTGAAACGTCGCGACATCGACTCCGTAGATCACTGCGTTCTTGTACCAAGGCTCGCGAGCGCCGCCCATATTCCTCTTACCGTGCGGGTCCTTCTCAGAACGTACTGGAGCCACCAACCGGTTTCATGCTGGGAGGTTCCCCAGGTTTGTCTGTAAAACCGCGCCGTGACAACCTAAGCGAAATGTGAAAGCTTGCCAATGAGGAAAACCGCCATAGGAGGATCCAGATAATCGAAAACCCGGAGGTTCAGCTAGGGAAATACGAGTGGCTTGTCACGCCTTGTAGGTTGAGCTTTTCTGGGGTACGCTCGGCTGCAACACTAGGTCCTGTACATCGCAATCTGAGACAGCGAGTGACTTTCAAAATCCTCCCCACTTCATTGTCTAGCGCCGCAAGGCGGACAATAAGGTCTCTTCTTTTTTTGGTATACCTGCTTTTCGTAACAACATTTGCGTTGTTTAGCCTCTTCGAGTTCTTTCCACATCTGCTGAATTCGATCAATCTCCAGAGCATCCGGTATTACGCACAGGCAGCTGAATACTCGGCAGACCCCACGCTCGTATTTGTTCCAAGGCTGGGCCATAAAGTTGTGCACGTTGATGAGTTCAGAGGGGGGCTCTACTCCCCCCGGTTCGGTGTCGAAGTGCCATCGATGCCCTATCACGCGTCGTACACCGACACAGGATTTCGCACCAATAGCTCCACGCCACCCTTCGACATCCTTCTGATCGGGGACTCGTTCATTGAAGTCGGAGAATCAGACGATTCCACGTTGAGCGAACTGCTCAAGCAAGAATCCGGTTTATCGACGTTGAATCTGGGAAGGGGATGGTATGGGCCACCCCAATATCTTGAAGTCTTTAAGCGGTATGGTTTAGGGACCAAGGCGCACTATGCCATCCTGGCCTTCTTTAGCGGGAATGATGCCGAAGATACCAGGCAATACATGAGATGGCAGAGGGGAGGGAAAGGGGGGAATTACTACTCCTTCGTCGTGGGTCGAACAAATTTCTTTAGGCGATACCTTACGGCTTTTCGTGACACATTTGGAGTGATCGGGGATTGGGGGAAGCGATACTTCGAGAGAGAGCTCGAGACCCCAACTCTCGCTGTGGCGAGTGGGGCAATGGCAAAAGAGACGCATCCAGATGTGGGGTTGATTCGGCTGAATGGTTATCGGGTTCCCATGTATTTCAACTATTGGAATCCACATGCCACTTCAGCCCAATTACTTGCGAGCGAGGAATGGAACAGCATTCGTGCAGTAATCGGCCAATTTAGGGCCCTGGCACTAGAAGAGATGATGATTCCCATCATTGTGTTCATACCCACAAAGGCTGAAGTGTATGGCGCGCGATTCGATCAGCAGAGCGGGAGTCGATTTGTGTCACGAATCCAGGAGCAGATCCAGTTTGAGATGAACACTTCTAGCGCACTGGAAGCTGTCTGCCAAGAACAGAAGGTACACCTTGTAAACCTCTTACCCCTTTTCCAGGCACTGGCAGGGGAAGGGAACGTGCTGTACTATCCCTTTGACACACACTGGAATAGCACTGGTCGAAGAGCGGCCGCGAAAGCGCTTGCCAAGGTCATCAGAGAAATCCCGCAGCACTAGCTTCTCCGGAGCGAATCTTCTGTCAGCCGGACACTCCACTTCCCTTCTCCTGGTGAAATCAGTGAATGCTCAGTGAATGGCTTTGTACAGGTTTGTGCCTTCCGTTCGGCCAAATTTCCGAAGTCCTTGTATTCCTGGGGGGCCTCCTTGGCATTACTCCTGCTCAGACAAATGCATGGTTTTGATAGCATTTGTGGGTCTGATTCAAGGGCCTTACCTGGACGCGAAAGACCCCATCAAGCAAAGGAGGTACGGCATGGCTAGGCGCTGGATTGTCGCAATCGTAACTGCAGTTTCGATGTCACTTCTCACGATCGGTCCTGTCGGTGCAGTGGTGTGCAATCCGCTGTGCGTGCCTGACAACAGGGGTACGGATCATGCGAAAACCGTGGCTAATCAACATGGAGTGGAAAATGGGCTGGCCACGGCGCAGCAGCAGCCAGGCAACTACAAGACCCCTACAGGTCCATGCACCGGCTGCTGAATGGTTAGTCCTGCCAAGCGGCGAGGGAGCTGCTACGCAAACAGCTCCCTCTGACTCCTAGCCTAGGCTAGGGGTTCCCCCAGTACCCCCTGGGCTCGCCTCGACGCACGCTACGCGCATGGGGCGCAAACTGGAAACGGCACACATCTCTTTCGGGCTGGTGACGATCCCGGTGGGCATCTACTCTGCGATCGACGAGCAGGACATTCATTTCAACCAACTGCACGCGCCCTGCGGAAGCCGGATCAAGCAACAGCGGTTCTGTCCCGTTTGCCAACGCGAGGTGAAATACGAAGAGCTCGTCAAGGGCTACGAAATTGCCAAAGATGAATATGTCCGCATCGACCCCGAGGAGCTGGACCGACTGCAGGCGGCGGAAAGCGAAGCGATGCAGATTCTCGAGTTTGTGCCGCTGAGCGCGGTCGATCCGATTTATTTTGAAAGCACCTATTACTTGGGAGCGGAAAAGCAGGGCGAGAAAGCCTACCAGTTGCTGACACAAGCGATGGAGGAGATGCAGCGTGTGGCGTTGGCCAAATACGTGTGGCGTGGGAAGGAAAGTCTGCACGTTATCCGCTCGATTGGAGGTCGCCTGCTCCTGCACCGGATGTATTATCAGGACGAGATCAGGCCGTTTGAAGAACTGCCCAAGAGCGATCAGAAACCTGCCGCTGCCGAACTCAAGCTGGCCGCGCAACTGATCGAGTCGATCTCCAGCGACACCTTTGATGCGGGCGCCTACCGGGACGAGTACCGCGAACGAGTGCTCGAGCTGATCGAAGAGAAATCGAAGGGAAAAACCATCAGCGTGGCCGCGAAAGCAGCGGTCCGCCCGACCGATGTCGTGGATCTGATGCAGCGGCTCAAGGAAAGCCTCGCGCAGAACGCCCAGAAGAAAAGTGCCCGATCGCGGGCGCTGCCCGCACAAACGGCTCGCGAGTCCGCCAAGAAGGCGTCATCCGGGAGACGATGACCGGCGAATATTCGGCAGCCGACCTGCGCCGCATCCTCCGTCTCGATGGATCGCAGCTTCGGGCCTGCCTTCGGGCCGCGCTCCTGCCGGTTCCCAGCGAAGACTCCTGCTGTGCCTACTCATTTCAGAACCTCGTCGTCCTGCGCACCGCCAAGGGACTGACGGAAGCCGGCGTGTCGGTCTCGAGGATCCGAAAGGTCATCGAATGCCTTGAACGGCAACTCGACGATGAGACCTCGATCTCAAGCCTGAAGATCTATGCGTCAGGTAAACGAGTGGTGGTGTGGGACGGCGCGTCGCGCTGGCAACCGGATTCCGGGCAGTTTCTCCTGAACTTTGAAACCGCACGGATCCTCCCTCCTAGGCCTATCATCTCTCGGAAGGACGCAGGGCAGAGCGATCGCGAAGCAGCACAACGCTGGTTTCACCGGGCGTTGGCCTTGCAGGAAGATTCTCCCGAAGAAGCGCGCCGGGCCTATCAGGAAGCGATCAGTCTACATCCCGCCTTGACGGATGCGCATATCAATCTGGGGCTACTGCATCACAACCTCGGCAATCTCGCCGAAGCTGAAGGCTGTTACCGGCGGGCCCTGCAGTTTGAGCCAAAGCTGGCTCTCGCACATTTCAATCTCGGGGTCGTGCTTGAAGATCGACAGAAGAAAAGCGCAGCGGTCTTGGCGTATCAGGAAGCGCTAAAGCACGCGCCGGACTTTCTCGAAGCGCATTGTAACTTGGCGCAGCTGTACGAGAAGCTCGGCCGTAAACGAGATGCGTTTCGGCACTATGCGGCGGCCAATCGCCTCAGCGGTTGACAGTGTGTGCGGCTCTGCCGTCACAGTCTTCATGACTCGGCCTTCCATTCATCTTTTCTTGCGCGTAACGTCTCTTGATGCGCCTGGTACCGGAATCCGATCGACTCGAAGAATTTTCTTTGTGAAATGGGGCTTGACGCAGTTTTCTTGACCAACTACACTCGGATAAGAGATTTTGTTTTAAGGGGCTGCCATGGCCGAAATTTGCGTGTTGGACCAAGCGTCTCAGAATCCGGTTCCTAAAGAGCGCCTTCCGATGCCTGTGCAACTCGCCGCCGGATTGGAGAAAATCAGTCTGGCCATGAAAAGCAGGACCTGGCGGCGTGAAGGGCAGGCCGGTCTCGGTCCTTTGCAACGACAAGTGTTGACGTTGCTTCGCGGCAAGTCCGATCACAGCGCGCAAGTCTCCGCAATCGCGAAAGAATTGGTCGTCCGCCTTCCGACCGCCTCGGAAGCTGTGGCCACGCTCGAGCGGAAGCGGCTGGTGAAGCGGTACCGTTCACATCGCGACGGTCGGATCGTCACGGTTGAACTAACGGCCCGGGGGGCACGTGCTTGTGCGCCGGCTGTTGGGATTCCGAACCAGCTCGCCACCGCGGCCAGCGCATTGACGTCAACCGAACAGGTCGCCTTCTTGCGGGGGCTCATGAAGGTGATCCGCACTTTGCAGCAGCAGGGAGAAATCTCGGTGGCCCGCATGTGCGTGTCATGCCGGTTTTTTCGGCCCCACCAGCATGAGGATCCGACGCAGCCTCATCATTGCGACTATGTGAACGCGCCGATCGGAGACCACGCGTTGCGGTTGGACTGCGCCGAATACGAAATGGCTTCCGTTTCGCAAGCCAAGGAATCCTGGGAACGGTTTAACAATGGTCGGCAGGTGGCCCAGTAAAGTGTGTTGGAAACGATGATCCGAAGTGTGGAGCAATTATTGGAAAAGGACTCAGGCATGAAAAGTTTCCCATGGACGTCGTCTGCGCCTGGCGAGGATTGGCTCGGCGCTGAATCACATATGCCGAATCTGAAGCAGGAGCTTCGTAAGCAGAATCAGCAGGGGTGGGATCTCTCCGAGATCGTGGTCGCTGGCGCCCTGTTCACGACCGGGCTCACGTTGGGGAGCCTGGCCGCCTTGTGGTTGACCCGTCCGCGCCGGACCGGCTGACGCTGCTTCCAGCCTCATCTCTTTCCGTACAACGCCGCATCTTCCTCGATTTGCAAGAACAAGTCGTCGAGCGCTGCCTGCACGGCTGCGGTGATCGGATCCTGATCCGACGCGGTCACCGGCCGGACGCGAGATCCCACCGTTTCTTTTTCGACCACGTAGGATTTGACCGGTGACTTCCCGGTTGGCCCGAGGTCCGACTCGAGATGGAGAATATACCGGTAGGCTTCACGGGAGCGTAGCCACAACCACGCATTCACCGTCAACGTGAGAGACCCCTGCTCGTCGCCGGACGCACGGAAGGTGCCCCGCTGCCGGGCATATTCGACAATCGCCTGGCGCAGGTCTGCAGCCGGCCACTCCAACAGCGCGATCCCCGGCATTCGGTCCGGTCCCTGCAACGCAAGTAAGGGAACTTCCACGCGAAGCGTTTGATCAATGACGGCGGCCGGAGGAACGGACGGAGCCGGGGTGACGTGGATATCGTGGGTGCAGGCTTGGAGAGGGAAAAGCCACCAGGCGCAAACAACGCTTAGCGCGAAGCGTCTACACTGGAGACGGTTCACGGATGAGTGGCCGAAGCGGACGGTGGGTTGAGGATGTTGAGATCCTCGAGCGCCAGCGCGGCCTGCTCGCGATAGGGCCGGTCGGTTGGATCGTTGTAGGTGTTGAGGATGCGTTGGTACGTCGCCCGGGCCTGGGGGTACTGCTTTTTGATCGCGAAGTATTGTCCTAGGGCAAGCCAATTGGTGGCGGCTGCTTCATGGGCTGTCTTCATTAACGCAAATTCACGCTCGACCGGCGAGGCACCTTGCAAGGAAGCCCGTTTACGTACAGTGCGTCCCATCTCGCTGGCCATCGCTTCAATCTGCTCATTTTCGCGGATGGCCGATTCAACCCGGTTTGCCTTCAGATGAGTGTAGAAGGCTTCGGAATGGTCTTTAATCACATCGGCGCGTTGCTGGTAGGTATCGTGCGCACAGGCGCCGAGCAACAGGCCGGAGACAACCATCAATCTGTAACACCACTGCATCGCGTTGCGGCGTCGCATGTTTCGACCACCTTTCAGAGGCCATGATTGTGGCCATCATCCTACTCCAACGACGCTGAAAATTCGACGCCTGGCAGGAGCGATGAGTGACAGAGAGGTCGTGAGTGTGGTATGAGTCTCACTTTCTTTGCCTGCCTCTGTCCCCATCGTCTAGCCTGGCCTAGGACGCCGGCCTTTCAAGCCGGCAACACGGGTTCGAATCCCGTTGGGGACACCACACACCAGGGAGCAACGGTTCTGAAGGATTTTCCAGTAGAGGAAGGTAATTGCCTGTTCCGAGGATTCGATACCGCCGCCGTCCATCCTCTTCCACTCTCTCGAAGCGCAGCGGCTGCTCTAAGAGCGTTTTGAGCAGTTGTCTAGCTGGAAAGACACATGCCTGGCGAGAAGTCCTTTCATATCGGCAAGGGGGGCTTTTAGCTCGCGTTTCAATCGCGCCTCGTCGAGGGTGCTGATGTCGGCGGCCGTCTCAAGCGAGTCGAGCTCTTTGGTGAGCTCCAGCCGTCGGGCTTCTTCAGCCTTCAATTTCTTGAGCAGGGGATCTATGGGCTGGCCCTTTGCGATCGCGTCGACGAGATTGTTCTCATAGGCCTCAATCAGAGAGAGCTCCCGCTCGATTGTGGTCCGGCGGTCAAGTCGAGCTCCCTGGCCGGCGCGATGCTGTTCGAGGGCCTTTTCGACGGCGACCTTGATCATCTCCTCCGTGAGGGCTTCCTTGAGGGCCTTGAGGAGGATGTGATCGAGGACCTCTTGCTCGACCAGCAGGGAGTTTTTGCATATCGACGAGCCACGGTTCTTGTAATAGCTGCACCCGTAGAACCTGCCTTTCTTTCGATGGTAGTCCGCGCCAACGATCTGCATCGGGCCGCCGCAATGGGCGCAGCGCGCCATACCCGTGAGGAGGTATTTGCTGTCCGCGTCTCGGAAGGAACCGCGAGACCGCTCC
>DASTQE010000277.1:0-18255 GCA_035761895.1 Nitrospira sp.
ATACTGAAGAGCCTGCCGGGGGTTCAATTCGTCGAAATGCCCGATGCCGACCGCTGCGCGGGCGGCGCCGGTACATACCTCGTCAAGGATTTCGACACCTCGCAGCGGATCGTGGCGCGGAAAAGGCAGGCGGTTGAGCACAGCGGTGCCGACCTCGTCGCGACCAGTTGTCCGGCGTGCATGATTCAGCTGAAGACCGGCTTGCCCCGGGACATCGAGGTCAAACACATCGCGCAGGTCTTGCGGGACAGCTATGAGACCCAGGGGCGGCAGGCCGGTGAGCCTGCGCCATGACGTTGCGGAAGGCCGACTGGCTGTTTATCGTATGTGCGGTCGCGGTCGTCGTCGGTGTGTCGCTGTTGCCCACGCCCAGGGACCGCAATCCCATGGTGCCCAGGACTGCCGAGCATGACGCCGTCGAGACGGAAAAGGATTGTGTCAGTTGCCACAGAGCCGATGCAGTGAGCCCGTTGCCGGCCCGGCATCCCAAGCGGCCTGATTGTTTTCGCTGTCACGCACGGCCATCGGGTTGATCAGTTCATGTGGTTTTCTGGTTTGTGTTGTGTCAAAACACGACACGTTTGCAGTAAGGCCCCGAAACTTAACAAACCAAGTGAAACAATTTAGAACGAGGTTTCAATGGTGAAAGTGCTGGTGTTTGGGCTGACGTTACGCCACGCCTTGGGCCTGCATGAAATTGAACTCGAAGTAGAGGGGACGACGACGATCAAAAAAATGATTGACGCGCACCCTGATCAATTGGGAGCGCTCCTGCCGTTCATGCTCCAGCGTGAAGTGCTCGTGGCCGTCAATAAGAAGGTCGGCAGTGAGGATTCCGTGGTGAAGGATGGCGACGTGGTGAAACTGACTCATCAATCAAAGACGAGCTACGATGGTGTCCGGGACATTCCCACCTAGCAGAGTGTTGAAAAAGGCCTTGTTTTCACCCACCCGCCCCGGTGCGCCGAGACGCACCGTGCACCAAGCTTTGTTCTCGTGTCGCGGCCGCACTCGGGAACGGCGCCTGTCGGGAAATCGATTTGCAACGCAATCGGTGAGTCGGGTGGGTGTAAGAAACGTTTTCTATGTGTCCGCCGCCTCCCGCCGCACACGGTAGTCCAACGATAATCGGCTGTATCGGTTTCCACTGAGATCAAGAGTCAGCCACCCCTCGGTCGTTTCCCAGGCCGCGTGATAGTGGAGATGTCCGATCATGACCGCGACGCCCCAGTACTCGGGCATCGGAGCATAGAGATCGTTGTCCCACACCACGCGGTCAAACTCCGGTTCGCCATAAGTCGCGTTCAAAGCCTGTTTGAGCGCCGAGTAGTACCCGATGAATTCATTCAACCCGTTCAGCGGCCCTTGGAGCAGGAGGTAGCGACCGCGCGCCAGCGATCCTTTACGAAATTCGTAACCCTCGAGGACGCCATGCTCGTGAAGGTTACGCAGGTAGGTCAGCGTGCCGTCTTCCTCTCGCTCCACCGGACCTGCCACGACGGTCCGGAGCCGTTCTGGTCCCTCTCCCCAATGCCGTTGAAGTGTGTCGAGGAACGCGAGTGCCTGCCGCGCGACTTCCGCTTGTAGGGTCGCATCATCGACATCGTCGAAGGGGGCTGTGGAGGGCGGAGGCGTCAACGCCGGGAGTTCGCCGCGTCCGCTGGCGGGGACGAGGAGGGTCATGCCGACGAGCAGGAACGTCCATCCGCGCATGCTGCACCATAGGGCGGCGCGTGTCCACCGGTCTATCCTACAAAAGGGCGGGGACCTACGACCGGTGCTTGACCTTGGCTGTGGGCGGAGCCGCCAGCGGATCCTCGGGCCAATGATGCTTCGGGTAGCGGCCGCGAAGCTCCTTGCGGACTTCCGGATAGGCGTTCGCCCAAAAGCTGGCGAGATCTCTCGTCACCTGAACGGGCCGCTTGGCCGGAGACAACAGGTGCAGCATGACAGGCAGGGTTCCATGCACGAGACGGGGAGTGTCCTTAGAACCGAACATCTCTTGGAGCCGCACTGCCAGGATAGGAACGTCCTCCGCATAGTCCACTCTGATCCGCGATCCGCTCGGCACGGTGAGATGCGTCGGAGCCAGACGCTCAAGCTCACGCTGCTGAGCTCGGCTCAGCAGCGCGTGCAAGGGCGTTGTGAGATCCATTCGCTGTACCCGCTCCAACGTCGTCATCCCGGCCACATAGGGGCCCAGCCATTCCTCAAGCGTGTCAGCGAGCCGCTCATCTGACACATCAGGCCAGGCGGAGGCCGTATCTTTCTCTCCCGCCCCGCCCCCGCGGCGCCGAGACACCGCGTCTTCCCGGCTTGCGCCAGACGCCGAGACGTCGCGTTGGTCTATCTCACCCGCCCACCCTCGCGACGCCGGGACGTCGCGTTGGCCCAGGCGTCGCAGGAACTGGATCCTCCTCCGCCAATCCTGAAGCTCGGGCGTCCAGGCCAGTGTCTGCAGTCCCGCTTTGCGCACTCCCTCCATCAAAGCCGCTGCGATCAACGAAGGATCAGGGTTCGACAGCGCGTTGTCGGTCAGCACTAGCGCTCCGAATCGCCGCTGGCGAGAAGCCCGCACGGCATTCGTCCGTTCGTCCCAGGCAACGGCTTCGAATTCAACGACCTCGCTGGCATAGAGCTGTTCAATCTGCTTCTGGGAGACCGGCGCGGCCAGATCAATGCGCGCCCACTGTGCTCCCGCATCCAGTTCGGCGATGACCAAATACGGCTCGGCAGCGAGTGGGTCGGGATGCGTAAAGCGTGCGCCGCGGCCGTTGGCCAGGACGTAGCGCGCCTCACTGGCGTTCTGACGCTGCGCGGTCCGGTCAGGGTAGGCGGTGGCCAGCAGCAGCCCGACCGGATCGAGGTCCACAGCTTTTCTGAGCAGGCGCATGCCCGTCACCTGTTGCAGGATGCGTTCCCACTGATCGGCGGTGCGCTTTATGCGCTCGATCGCGCGTCGATCGACGGACGCGGTGACTTCGCCACGATCTCCATAGAGCAGGTCCAGTCGAAGGCGCACATCCGTTTGCCGGGCAGAGGGGGAGCGCAGAAAGTCGCGCTCGCTGAGGAGCGCGGCGAGATCGCAGGCGAGTCGGGCGCAATCTAACGGGACCGATCTGAGCAGCATGTGCGCAAGACGTGGATGCAGCGGCAGTTCGCCCATCTGCCGACCATGCGGTGTGAGTCGTCCGGTGGCATCAAGCGCGCCGAGACGGGTGAGGAGTTCGCGAGCCTGCGCGACGGCGCCGGACGGCGGGGGGGTGAGCCAGGATAACTCCGAGGGGTCTGATACGCCCCATTGCGCCGTGTTCAGCAACAGAGACGAGAGGTCTGCGTCGAGGATTTCCGGCGGGCGTCGAGCCATGAGCATCTGGTGCTCCTGCTCGGTCCAGAGACGGTAGCAGATGCCGGGTTCCAACCGTCCGGCTCGACCTCTCCGCTGGTCGGCCGAGTCCTGAGTGACGCGGATCGTCTCAAGGCGGGTCAAGCCGGAGCGGGGATCGAATCGAGGGGCGCGCAACTGTCCCGCATCAATGACCACCCGAATCCCGTCGATCGTCAAACTGGTTTCAGCAATGGATGTGGCGAGGACGACCTTTCTCGTGCCGGGCCTGGCCGGTTCAATCGCGCTGTCCTGAGCCGCTTGGGGCAAGTCGCCGTGAAGCGGCGCAATGACCACGTCGCTGCCGAGATCGGCGTCGAGCAGCACGCGTTCGACCCGGCGAATCTCCGCCATGCCCGGCAGAAAGACGAGCAGGCTGCCGGAGTCGCGCGCCAGGGATCGCCGGATCGATTGGGTGACGGCTGCCTCGAGCGGGCCTGTCAGCGGACGATCGAGATAGCGTGTGTCGACGGGAAACATTCGACCTGTGCAGGAAATGACGGGCGCCTTACCGAGCAGATCACTTACGGGTCCACAATTCAACGTGGCGGACATGACGAGCAGCCGAAGATCGGGGCGCACGAGCCGTTGGGTTTCGAGCGCGAGGGCCAGGCCGGTATCGGCCTGGAGGCTCCGTTCGTGAAATTCGTCGAAGAGAATCGCGCCGTAGCCGTCCAATTCGGGATTTCGGACGAGTAGCCTGGTGAGCACGCCTTCGGTGACGACTTCAATCTTCGTCTTTGGTCCGATGTTCGTATCCAGTCTCATGCGATAGCCGACCGAGTCGCCGACCGATTCGCAGAGCGTCGTTGCCATGCGATGGGACGCGGCTTTCGCGGCGAGCCGCCGGGGTTCCAGCATGAGCAGTTTCTTGCCGGCCAGCCATGCCTCCTCCAGCAGCGCCAGAGGTACGGCTGTGGTCTTACCGGCGCCGGGCGGAGCGGTGAGCAGGGCGTTGCTATGCCGTGCCAAGGCCAGACGGAGCTCCGGCAGCACATCTTCAATTGGAAGACGGTTCATGCTAGGGTTCGTCCTCACGCGAAAGACTGTAACAGAAGCCTCTTGCAAGAAGGAATGGCGGGGACGAATGCAGGATACGCAGGGCCTAATCGCGCTCATTCACGAGGCGTTTCGTGAGACGGAACATCCCGGCGATGCCTTCTTGCAGGGGAGTCACGAAGGCTGTGAACCGGCTGAAGTGACGGCATCGTTCAAGGGTGTGATGCATTGGACCCAGATTGACCCCTCCATCCTTGATGCCAACTATACGGCCCTCAGCTTTTTTTCCGATGGAGGATTCCGACATTTTCTTCCGGCGTATTTGATCGCGGATGTGTACGGCCGGTTACAGACCGCTGATCCCGTCTTCCATCTCACGAATGGGTTCTTCGACCACCGCGTCAAGGTGCCGGCCGGGTCTCGTACGTTCGAAAAGGTCATTGGGAAATCTGGGTTCGTGAATCCAAGGCGGTATGGCGCGATGACCTGGCATGACTATGCGCGCAGCAAATTTGCGGTCTTCACACGCGAGGAAACCACGGCTATTGTGGCCTATCTGGAATGGAAGAGAGCGCATGATGACGCGGGCATCGCTCGAGACGAGATTGATGCAGCGCTTGATGCTTTTTGGCGCAAGAGGGCAAGCGAAGCGCCCACCCAAGCCGCCCTACAGCAGCATATCAAGGAAGAAGCGGAGTACTTGAATCACCTGCACCCAACAAGGCCTAGATGAGCAATGCATCGATCTATCAGTGGTCAAAGACTAAGCCCACGGCGCCAGGCTGGTATTGGTACCGTGGGGAAGCCCATGAAGACGACCCCTTCATCGTACTAGTCGATCAGGCCGGACAGTTCCAGTGGCCGGACGGCGGATATCAACAGGTGGGCTTAGCGAAAGGCGAATGGGCGGGGCCGATTGAGGAGCCGAGGGAATGAGCGACAAACCTCACTCGGCCTGAAAGTACACGAGCAAGAGTAGGGATTTTCATTATGCGGATGCGAAAACTGGACGTGAGAAATGCACTGTGACTGCTCGGATTGCTCTCGCTGCGCCGGAAGACGCGGATATCATCGCTGCAATGGTGGGAGAGCTGCTCCACGAAATCATGGCGGCCCTAAGAGAAAAGGTCTTCAACTTTCATCAACACGACACGGCAGCTCGAGCTCGTGCCTGGCTCATTGACGGCTCCTATCTCGTATTGCTTGCGAAACACGGTGAATCAGTTGTGGGATTCCTGGCCCTTTATGAGAGCTACGCGCTGTATACAGAGGGAACGTACGGCACGATTCCGGAATTCTATGTCCGTCCGTCGCATCGTTCACGTGGAATAGGGACGGCATTAATCGCCGAATCGAAGAAAGTCGGACAGGCCAGAGGATGGCGACGCCTGGAAGTCACAACGCCTCCCTTGCCGCAGTTCGATCGGACGCTGGCGTTTTATCAACGCCATGGATTCACGATCTCTGGCGGACGCAAGCTGAAGGTAGAGTTGAGATGAAGCCGGTGATCCAGCTCGAACGAACGGGCTGTGGTATCGCGAGTGTGGCTGTGCTGGCAGGTGTCAGCTACAGAGCGGCACAGCGGACGGCCCGGCGCTTGGGCATTGTCGCCTCGGATGATCGCCTGTGGTCCGAGACTGTCCATGTCCGGCGCTTGCTTGAGCGGTACGGATGGCGAGCGCATTCGGCAGAAACGACATTCACCTCCTGGTCGGCATTACCAGCACGCGCGCTTCTCGCCATCAAGTGGCATCGCGGGTGCGGGCGGTCCTACTGGCACTGGGTCGTGTTCGTGCGCAAGCAGGGACGCGCCTATGTCCTGGATTCCGCCGTGGCGCTCAAGGGGCATGTGAGAACCGACTTTGGGCGCATGAAGCCGAAATGGTTTATCGGCGTCAAGGAACGTCGCCGCTCTATTGCAAGGGTCGCGAAAACAAGGAGGCATGCATGGCGCGGTCGCTAGGGGATCCGATTCAACGGTTGATGAGTCTCATGTTCAAGGCGCATCCTTGGCATGGTGTGTCCATTGGCGAGAAGGCTCCGGAGATCGTGACGGCCTATATTGAAATCGTGCCGACCGATACCGTGAAGTATGAGGTCGATAAAGACAGCGGATTCCTCAAAGTCGACCGCCCCCAACGGTTCTCCAATTATTGTCCGGTCTACTACGGTCTCGTGCCCCAAACGTATTGCGGCGAGAAGGTGGCGGCGATTTTCTCCAAGCGGGCGAAACGGAAAGGCATGGTAGGTGACGGCGATCCGCTCGATATTTGCGTGTTGACCGAAAAGACCATACCGCATAGCGACATTCTGCTCACCGCCATCCCCATCGGCGGCTTCAGTTTGGCGGACGGTGGTGAAGCGGACGACAAGATCATCGCAGTGATGAAGGAGGATGCCGCGTACGGCGAATTCAAGGACATCGACGACTGTCCGGTGACGCTGATCGATCGACTGCGACATTATTTTCTCACGTATAAACAGGCCCCCGGCGCCGTCCAGCACAAGGTCGAAATCACCGGCGTGTATGGACGGGAAGAGGCGCTCAAAGTGCTCCGCGCCAGCCATGCCGATTACCGCGAACGGTTCCCCGACCTGGAGTCCTTGTGGCCCAAACATATGGGATGAATACCTGAAGCTCACGTACCTCTCGCCCCCAGGATGACGATGAAGCACGAAGAGTCCCGTTCCGCTGAAACGACTGCTGTCCATGGGTTTTCTCCAGGCTTTGCGGCGCTCGGATTGGAGGCCGGCCTGCTCGCCGCGTTGGACACCTTAGGCTATGAAGAGCCCACACCGATTCAACGGGAAGCCATTCCGCCATTGCTGTCGGGGAAAGACGTCCTGGGGCAGGCGGCGACCGGCACAGGCAAGACGGCTGCCTTCACGTTGCCGATGTTGCAGCGGATCGCCCACGGCCCCAAGGCGCAGCCGTCGGCGCTGATTCTCGTTCCGACGCGGGAACTTGCGATTCAGGTCGCAGGAGCCGTGCAGCGGTATGGCAAGGAACTCAGGACCAGTGTGTTGGCCGTCTATGGCGGACAAGCCATCGGACCGCAGATCCAGGCCTTGAGGCGGGGAATCGACGTCATTGTGGCGACACCCGGCCGTGCTCTCGATCACCTTCGGCGCCACACGCTGAAGTTGGACGGCGTGCACATGGTGGTGCTCGACGAAGCCGACGAGATGCTCGACATGGGCTTTGCCGAAGATCTCGAGGCGATTCTCGAACAGACGCCGGCGACCAAACAGACGGCATTGTTTTCCGCCACGATGCCGCCCCGGATTCAAGCGATTGCCCGTCGGCATCTGCGGCATCCCGTCGAAATCACGATCGCCAAGGAGCCGGTCAAGGCGGGGACGGCGCCAAAAGTATTACAGACGGCGTACATCGTGGCCAGACCGCATCGCGGGGCGGCCCTCGCGCGCGTCATCGACATGGCGGGAGCCACTTCGTCTCTGGTCTTCTGCCGCACCCGGTTGGAAGTCGACGAGGTGACGCTGATGTTGAACAACAGAGGGCACAGGGCCGAGGCTATTCATGGTGGTATGAGTCAAGTTCAACGCGATCGTGTCATGCAGGCTTTCCGCGCCGGGCGGACGGAGTTGCTTGTGGCCACGGACGTGGCGGCGCGGGGACTCGATATCCCGCAGGTCTCGCACGTGATCAATTATGATCTGCCCTCATCTGCGGAGATCTACGTCCATCGCATTGGACGGACCGGCCGGGCCGGACGCGAAGGAGCGGCGATCACGATCCTCGACCCGCGCGAGCAACGGCTGTTGCGCAGCATTGAGCAGCACACGAAAGCCAAGGTCGTGGTGGCGCCTGTTCCCTCGGTGGCCGATCTGCTCGCGAAGCGGCTGGAGCGGACTCGCATGGCCGTGCAGCAGACGATCCGCGCCGGCGATCTCGATCAGTTCCGCGGGGTGGTCAACGCGATGGCGCAATCGGGTGATCTGGCGACGGTTGCAGCGGCCGCATTGAAATTGGTGTTTCGCGCAGAAGGCGGGGAGCGAGCCGAGGAAGAGATACCAGCCGTGCCTCTCCGGGCGCCCGACTGGTCCCCCTCTGCAGGGCACGACCATGCTCGCCGGCGCCACGGCACCGATGCGGCGCACGTGACCGGAGACAGGCGGAGCCGTGGTCGCCACGAAACCGGCATGGCCAGGTTGTATGTAGGAGCGGGACGTGACGCGGGCATCCGGCCGGGTGATCTGGTTGGCGCCATCGCCAACGAAGCCAAGATCAGCAGCAATCTGATCGGCGCCATTCATATCGAGGAACGGTTCTCCCTCGTGGATGTACCTGAGCGGCTGGCGCCAGGTATCCTGGAAGTCCTCGGACGCGCGAGAATCAAAGGACGGAAGGTGCCGGTGCGGGTGTTTCGGGAGTAGAAGGAAGGAGATTGGACGTCCCGTTGGTCTCTTTTGCCCGCCGAGCGCGTACACCCGGGCGGGAGGATCAGCCTGGTCAGTCCTTGTGCTCGCGGAAGGCGGCACACCAGAACTGATGGATATGGAGGTTGTTGGCCTCTCGTGCTCGCCGAACGCGCACGAAAAAGCAAAGGGTATTAAAGAGTCGCGCCTCGGCGCGGCTGTACGAGCAAGCTTAGATGGAGCATTGTAAGGCTATAGCGCCGATGCGAGCGGTGGTCGCCTCACTGTTGGCACTGTGCGTCTGTTCCGGCTGCGGGCTGATCATGGTTGGTGGTCCCGTCGAGGAACGGGACCTCTCCTCGCAGGACGATGCTGAAGAAAATCTGAAGGCGATTCGCGCCATGCTGGCGGATCAGGCCAGCCGTTCTTCTCGATCTGAAGAGAAACCCTCCGGGATCTCGTCACCATCGTCGCCCTCTGAGGCAACGCCGTCGCAGACTCAGCCAGCTGCAGGTCCGCGTCCTCTATCGTCTTCGTCCTCATCCGCGGGACAGGCGGATGTCCCAGCCAAGCTCCCATGGACTCCCACCGCTCCTGATCGCCCGGCTGTGCCCGACCGTCCTGTTCCCGCCTATACGAGCCCGGCTCCAGTGGGACCCGATCATTCAGGATCGATCCGTTGTGCGCCGGATGGGATTGGCGGGCAGCGCTGTGTCGGACGATGAACAGCGCTGCTCAGGCGCACACTCGTGTCCACACGGGGTAGCAACTTCACCGGCCCCCAAAAGCGGCCTTCTGCCGAGGCAGGATCGAAGCTTGCCACGATGCATCGCGCACAGGTAAGATTCCATCTCTCCCCATCGTCCGTCTTACCGATCGGAGGTGCCATGGCCTCGACGCGTGCCGCATCCAAGAAACCCCGACTCTCGTTCGACCGCAGTATCGAGCGCATGCGCAAACATCTCGCGGAGTTGGCGCTGTTCGTCAAACAGGGCAAGGCCACCCGCACGCTGGAAGAATTCGATTCTGAAGCCGAACGGCTGATCGCGGAGTCGCTTGGAGAAACGTCCGGTCTGCTGGATGCCTACCAGTATGCGCAATTGGGTGAGGCCGCAGGCCTGGTCAACATGACTGAAGAGGCACCCGAAAGCATCGGCCTCGACAGCGAGCGGCAAAGTTTGCTGCAGCGCAGCCGCGTCCTGGAAAGCTGTGTGTCCGAATTGGAAGCCCGCCGTGCGGCAGAGCCGAAGAAAGTGAACTCGCACAAGCAAATGCTGACCGGTCCCCAGGTCGCCGAACACATGTCGCCCGACCTGCGGAGCGTGCCGCAGACCGCGACGCTTCGGGAAGCCGGCCGCTTAATGCAGAAATGGAAGACAGGCTCGCTGCTCGTCACCGACCACCACACGTATGTGGGGTTCATCACGGATTCAGTGTTGGCACGCGATGTGGTGGCCAACGGTCTCGACGCCAACACCACGCCTGTCCAGGCCTGTGTCAGGACGCCGCTCGTCGCGATTCGCGGAGACCGGCCGCTCATCGAGGCGGTACGGCTGATGAAAGAACAGGCCACCCGCCATTTGGCCGTCGCGCAAGACGGTGACATCATCGGCGTTATTTCCGTCTCGAACATACTGCGGTATTACTCGGGAGTCGTCTGACGCACAGAGATCGTTGAATCATCCATAAGAGGTCACGCCGAGCACAGACAGCAGGGAGGTAGCCATGGGACCGACGAAAGCGATCGTCAAGGATCAAGGGCTGTATGAAGCGGCGACGGGCAAGTTCATCAAGGATGGATTTGCGACCCGCCGAGACATTGAGGAATATGTGAACCACCACTATCTTGCGCTCCCGGTGGTCGATAACACGGGCAATGCCTGGCTACTGGAAGGCAAACCGGTCTATTGCTTTCGGGGCAGCCAATACGAAACGTTGGACGGCCAACGGGTCCAACTGGCCCGCTGTCCGGACTGCGGGGGGATGGGGATCCGGTCGGATGAATTCACCGTCGAGTCCGACTGCATCCGCTGCGTGTCTTGTGGGCACGAATTCGATGCGCGATTGGAAATGATGGAAACTTGAGCGTGCGGGTCTTGTCTATCCCTCTTGCCCGCCGACCGCGGCCGACCAGAATGAGAGATGGAGGTGGATGGTCGGCTCTGCTCCGGCGATGGGTGAAACCGCAGGGTCCTGTCGCTGCTTGGCTCCGCAACTTGGTCCGTTCTGGACTTCGTCCGAACGGACCTTCGAACAGTGCGTCTCGCCATCCGCCCGGAGGCGATCACAGCGACAGGGCCCTGCACCCACCGCATGTCGCGTGCGCCGACCATCCACCTCTATGGAAAGCGAGAATGAGCGAAGCTTGGAGGGGTCATTGCAAGGCGGTGCTCGGTCAAGCGTGCAGTGAGGGATAGAACCAGACCGCCTTAATGGAGAGTGAACGAGCGAGCGTTGAGGGTGGATTAGAGGATACCCTCGTCTCCGTGAAGGTCGCTGCGCAGAGCTTATCCATCCCTCTTGAGTAGAGAAGCGAGCAAGCTCGGAGGGACTCTCAGATCCGAGATCTGAAATTGTCTTATCGCATGAGCCAGTGTGCGACTTGAGGCAGCCAGGGCAGCACCGCAACACCGCCGACGACAGATAGCGCGACAATAGAGGCGACCAGTTCTTCGTCGAGGCCTGCTTCGGCGGCAAAGATCACCGCGGTCACCGCGGACGGCATCCCCGCTACCAGAATCACCACCGCACGTTCCACTCCCCCCAGGTGTAACAACGCAGCAGCCGCGAATCCCAACAGCATGCCTCCGCCCATTCGCAGCGCCACACCGAGCACAGCAAGCCCGACCCTGGCTCGGCGGGATAGGCTGATCGACAGTCCCAGCACCAGACTTGCCAGCGGCGTCGTCGTGAAGTGCAGAGGCAGGAGCAGGTCCCGCAGCCAATCGGGTAGGCGCAGTCCGAGCAGTTTCAGAAGGAGGATGGCGGCCAAGGCCCACAAGGGAGGAGCCGCCAAAAACCGACGGGTCGCCGATCCCGCGCTAGCGGAGACTGTGCCGTGCCAGACGGCCAGGCCATACAACAGTGTCAGTGTGAGAGTGGTCTGTCCCAGATCGAACAGAATCGCCTGGGCGAGTCCTGCGTCGCCGAGGGTTGCGAGGATCACCGGGTAGGCGAAGTAGATGGAATTGATGCAGCCCGTTCCGAGAAGGAACCCACCCCGGGTTTGGCGAGGGAGCTGCAGCAGATCGGCAACCTGCCATGTGACGAGGAGCATCGGCAGCGTGATGAGAGTGGCCGCCAGCGGAAGTTTCCAGGCCGTGTGAGTGAACTGGATGCCGTCCAGCGACACCAGGATGGTGGCCGGAAGGCTGATCGAGAAGACGAGCGCGGCGAGCCGTTCGGCATGTGACCGATGAAGCACGCCAGAGGCGCGGAGCAGTGCGGCGCCCACGAACAGGATGATGAACGCAACCAGCGACTCAGGCATTGCTGGCAGCCTAACAGAGGCTGTGGAGCAGGGCTACCATCGATGAGAAGGTTTTAAGCTCAGCCTAAGAGGCGCCTAATCTCCGGTCATTATCTTGAAAGCACGACTGCGGAGGTTCACCATGCGTTCCCTCGGCATGCGAGCGTATCTGTCGGCAGTAGCCTTGTTCGTCTCTTCCATTCTTGCGCGATCCCGCGCCTCTCGGTCACGCAAGCATTCGGCTGTCTAAGGGCCGAACTCTCTACGTCACACCACTGTCGGGGGAGCTTCAACCCGCCAGGGCAGCCGGTTTGCCACCGTTTCGTCTCCCGTCCACTGCTTTTTTACGGTCCCTAGCTCCCGCCTTTACGGACTTTTTACAACGACCGTCCCACTTCTTAGCAACCTCGTTTTTGCTCGGCGGTATGGTGCCCTCACCTCGAGCGCACGAATGTCCAGCGCTCAATTACCAAAGCATATCGCCATCGGAAATGAGGTTAGCTCATGGTATGTCGTCTTCGCAGTTTCGTTATGACAGTGGCTCTGCCTTGCGCGGCCATGCTGCTGCTTTCCTGCGGGTCGGGAGATGGGGAAGGAGACGGCAGGCTGATAAGCGCGGCGATGCCGGGCGGATTTATCGAAAAAGCGGGCAGCGCCATCCGGCCCCGTTGGTCGACCGGCACGCTGCATGATTTCGTGCCAACAGGCCGAGGAAAGTTCACTTTTCCCGCTCCCTATCTGACTGAGGCCCTGAGGATTACGACCCCGGAAGATTGCGATGGGGCGGACTGCGTCCGGCCGGTCGGATACTCGTACTGGCGGAACATGAACAACCACGTTAATAGCAATGAAATTCTGATTGTCCTTGGTTTGAACCAAGCCCATGGCGGGACGGGTCCGACGCTGTTTAGTTACGACAAGGTGACGGAGGAAGTGACCAATCGCGGGCCGCTCTTTCCGTCAGGGCACCGTCTCAGCGGGTATACCACCACTGGATGGTATTTCAGCGCCGGCCGGCCCACCACACTCTATGTCAACGACGGGTCGAAGATGCTGCGTTACGATGTTCTCACGCACGACTCGGAAGTGGTGTTTGATGTGGCATCTCAGTTCGGATCCAATCGCGAGGTCTGGCAAATGTCCTCCAGCAATGATGACCTCGTTCATGCCGCGACCTTGCGCGTGAAGGGCACCAAGACATTTCTCGGCTGCGTCGTCTATGTGGAATCGACCGGACAAATGCGTTACTACCCCAAAGCCGGCGACTTCGATGAATGCCAGATCGACAAAAGCGGGCGCTTTCTCATTATTTTCGAGCAACTCGATGGCCGTAATGGGATGGATAACCGCATCATCGACTTGCAAACGGGAGGCGAAGAGCAGTTACTCAATGTGCCTGGTAATGGCAGCCTCGGCCACCACGATTCCGGCTTTGGTTATGTGGTCGGACATGACCGGTACAATCATCTGCCGAACGCGACGCTCACGTGGACGCTCTCGCCGTTCACTCGCGGGCCGGTGGATCACATCGATTACAATTGGGAGTTGGTCCAAGCCCAGCATATCAGCCATACCAACGCTCAAGCGGGCATTCCCAAGGAGCAGCAGTATGCCTGCGGCAGCAACGCCGACCGGCGCAAATATGCGCAGAACGAAATCCTCTGTTTCCGGTTGGACGGTTCGATGACCCAGTTGGTTGTGGCCCCGGTCATGACCGATCTCGATGCGCCGGGAGGAGGAGCGAACGCGACCGGAGCAGGAGGAGACTACGACAAGTCCCCCAAGGGCAATCTGGACGTCACAGGCCGATATTTTATTTGGACGACGAATGTCGGCAGCAATCGTCTCGACGCCTTCATAGTCAAAGTGCCGGGCCAGCTGCTGTAAAACAATCCCCTTCCCCCTTCCTTCCGACCGCCTGCTTGTCTATGATGACAAGAACCTGACAGGCAAAGGTCGTATGCGAGACGTGCTCCGGATCAACACTGCGAATCTCAAAGAAATCGTCGATCTCACCGAGCGCATCCAGTCGGTCATCCAACGCGCGAAAATGCGCGAGGGGGTGTGCGCGCTCTTCGTGGCGCATACCACCGCGGCTTTGACGACCGGCGAAATCGGGGAAGGGACCGAGCAGGATCTGCTTGAGGTCGCCGAGCAGATCATTCCCTCGATTCGCTTCCGTCATGCCCATGACCCGTCGCACGCGTGGTCGCATATGGCCGCCTCGATCCTCGGCCCTTCGCTCACTCTTCCCATTGTGGACGGACGATTGGCCTTGGGCACTTGGCAATCCGTGATGTTGGTCGAGTTGGACGGTCCACGCGAACGATCAGTCTACGTGACGCTGCTTCCGGCCTGATCCACCGCCCGTGAGATGGAGCCGTTCACAACATCTTCATGCTGTCGACATCAGCGCGTGGCTCTGCCTTCAGCGCGGCGATCGGCGGTCACGACTCCGATCGGCGATAACGTCGGCCAACCGGATTTGATGGGTTGACCTGATCTGCCTCCGGATCGTACGGTCAGGAGACGTAAGGGGTGACGGATTATGGCCGAGCCAGCTGTCGAACCGCATCTGTTTGTCATTCTGGGAGCGACCGGTGATTTGACGAGGCGCAAGCTGTTGCCTGCGCTGTTCCACCTTCGCACCTTCGGCGAATTGGAGAAACGGAACACTCTGATCGTTGGGGCGGCGCAGCCCGAGATGAGTGAAGAGGCCTTCCGTCTCTGGGCCTATGAAGGTTTGAACAAGTCCGTAGCCCGCAATGCCCCTGACCTGCGCCGCTGGTGCGAAGAATATCTGTACTATCACACCGTTCGCCAAGGCGGAGCCGAAGACTATGAGTTGCTCGCGAAGTACATTCGACAACTGGAAATCGCGCGTGACCTGCCGGAGAACCGCATCTTCTACCTGGCCCTGCCGCCGACGGCCGTCCCGACGGCCGTCGAACAGCTCAGCCGGGCAAGCCTTCTGAAAAGCCGCGGGTGGGTGCGGGTCGTCTTCGAAAAGCCATTCGGACACGATTTCCGCTCAGCCCGTGCGTTGAATACTCTCCTGCATCGATATCTCGACGAGTCACAGATCTACCGGATCGACCACTATCTCGGTAAAGAGACAGTGCAAAATCTGTTGGCGTTCCGCTTTGCGAATCCGATCTTCGAGTCGTTATGGAACCGCGACTCGGTGGAGTGTGTGCAGTTGACGGTGGCCGAAGACATCGGCGTTGAGCATCGAGGAGCGTATTATCAGGAAGCGGGCGCCTTGCGCGATATGGTCCAAAATCATTTGACGCAACTGGTAACGGTGGTGGCGATGGAAGTTCCCGTCTCCTTCGACGCCGAGGCCATCCAGGCCGAGAAACTCAAGGTCCTCCACTCCATTCCTCCAATCGATCCACAGGAGGTTGTCTTTGGCCAGTACCAGGCGTGGGAAGTCGCCGGTCAACGGATCCCCGGCTATCGGGAAGAAAAGGGCGTCAGCGCGGATTCGTTGACCGAAACGTTCGTGGCCCTGAAAATGGAAATTCACAATTGGCGCTGGCGCGGCGTGCCGTTTTACCTGCGGACAGGGAAACGCCTGCCGCGCAAGATCACGCAGGTCGCCGTCGTCTTTCGACCGGCGCCCACCCTCGTGTTTCGGTCCCTCGATCCGAGCAGTCTGGATCCCAATCAACTCGTCATCACACTGCAGCCGAGCGAAGGATTTGCGCTGGGATTCTCGGTCAAGACTCCCGGCCGTCCGTTCAGCTTCACGAACCGTGCACTCCAATTCGATTACAAGCAGGCGTTCGGAGGTGAGCTGCCGGAAGCCTATGAGACACTGTTGCGGGACGTCATGATCGGCGATCAGACGCTCTTTGTGACCGCCGATTTTACCGAGACGGCCTGGCGGTTGTACGACCCGCTGGTCGCCGGCAAACGCGAGCCCGCGATCTACACCGCTGGAACGTGGGGGCCGTCGGAAGCCGACCAATTGCTGGAGCGGAACGGCCATCGCTGGCAATTGGGATGGTGACGGATGCTCGAGCCGCCTCCCTTCATCGTCACCAATATCCCTCAGCGGATGGATCGCCTGCCCTGGTCAAACTGGCACTGGCTCGTCGTCTCGGCCCTCGGGATCACCTGGCTGCTCGATGGGCTCGAGGTCTCAATCGTTGCGGCGCTGGGACCGGTCCTGACCCATCAGACGACGCTGGGGCTGACGGAGTCGCAAGTCGGATTGGCGGCCTCGGCCTATCTCACGGGGTCGGTGGTGGGTGCGCTGCTATTCTCCTATCTTACCGACCGCCAGGGACGAAAGAAATGGTTCATGATCACGCTGCTGCTGTATCTGACGGCGACGGTATTCACGGCGTTCGCCTGGGATCTGGCGAGCCTGATGGCCTTCCGGTTTTTGACCGGAGCCGGGATCGGCGGCGAGTATGCTGCAATCAATTCGGCGATCGATGAACTCATTCCGGCCCGGCGCCGCGGCCATACGGATTTGGCGATCAACGGAAGTTGGTGGCTTGGCTCCGCGGTCGGCGCCTTGTTGTCTGTCGTCCTGCTGAACCCGCGCCTGATTTCCGAGTCCTGGGGATGGCGGCTATGCTTCATTTTTGGCGCAGTGCTCGGCATCGCCATTGCCTTGGTGCGGCGGTTCATTCCGGAAAGTCCGCGATGGCTCATGACGCATAGCCGGATCCAGGAAGCCGAGGAAGTCGTCACGCGCATTGAGCGGAAGGTGTTGCGTGATGAACGTCTGGAGAGCCTGCCGGAGCCGAGAGGCTCGATCACACTACACACGCGTCCGCACGGGACCACCGTGGCCACTGTGGCGCGCGAGCTGTTCCGCTCCTATCCCCGACGCACCGTCCTGGGGTTGGCCTTGATGGTCACGCAATCGTTCATGTACAACTCCGTCTCTTTTACCTTCCCCTTCATTCTGACCAAGTACTACGATGTTCCCTCGAGCACGATCGGCCTGTATCTATTGCCTTTCGCGCTGGGGAATTTCCTGGGACCGCTGCTGCTGGGACGGTTTTTCGATACGATCGGTCGCAAGCAGATGATCAGCTTTACCTATGCGGCAGCGGGACTGTTGCTGGCGTTGACCGGCTACCTGTTTTGGGCCGGTTCATTCAGTGTCACCACCCATCTGTTGGCCTGGTCTTCGATCTTTTTCTTTGCCTCGGCGGGCGCCAGCGCCGCCTATCTCACGGTCAGCGAGGTCTTCCCGATCGAAATCCGTGCCATGGCCATCGCCTTTTTCTTCATGGTGGCGCAAGGGGCGGGGATTATCGCCCCGTGGCTCTATGGCAGGATGATCGAAACCTCGGTCACGAGCGTGTATTACGGCTACCTGCTCGGGGCGGGATTGATGCTGGTCGGCGCTGTGGTGGAGCTGGCGCTGGGCGTCAAAGCCGAAGGTCGTTCGCTGGAACAGATCGCCGCTCCCTTGTCCGCACATCGGACCACTGAAGACGAGTCGTCCGCAGCCTGATCTGCCCGTCATCGTTTGAGCGCTTTCGGCAGGACCACCTGCAGAAACTGTCTCGCGAGTTCCCGATGACCGGCGTTATTAGGATGAAATCCGTCCACATCAAAGACGAGGTCGTCCAGAACCGGACTTGCGTGCAAATCGACGAGCGAGCCGCCGGTCGCGCGTGTTTCCTCTGCGATGCCACGGTTGAATGCCTCGATGCGAGCCGGCGTCACCGTCGCGCTCGGACTCGTCCGGAAGCGGGACAGTTGCGTCAGATCAGGAAGATTGGCCACCGCAATGGAGAGCGAAATGTTCTCCTTCACGAGCCCCAGCAGCGCCCGCAACCGCTCTTGAAATTGTTTCGGATCGTCCCCATTCACCAGGTCGTTCGCTCCGGTCCAGAGCGTGACGAGATCGGCTTTGGTTCCCAGCTGCTTCGCCACGCGGGCTTGCTCTTTAATGAGGTCGATCCTGGCCCCCGGTACGCCGAGATTGACCAGAAATACGCCGGGGAGCTGACGGTCCAGTTCACGGGCGATGAGATAGACGTACCCTTCC
>DASTQE010000278.1:0-3954 GCA_035761895.1 Nitrospira sp.
TTTTCCCAGCGAGCACCGCCTAAAATGGTTCCTCCAAGCTTCGCTCCTTCTCTCTTTCCATGGAGGTGGATGGTGGTCACATGCGACTTGCGGTGGGTGCAGGGCCCTGTCGCTGTGGCCGCCTCCTGGCGGATGGCGAGACGCACTGTTCGAAGGTCCGTTCGGACAAAGTCCCGAACGGACCAAGTTGCGGAGCCAAACAGCGACAAGGCCCTGCAGTTTCACCCATCGTCGGAGCAGAGCCGACCATCCACCTCCTATTTTCATTCTGGTGTGCGCATTCGGCGAGCAAAGGAGATCAACAGCCCTTACGCCTTCCTTTCGGCTTGACTTAGTCGCCTGCTTCAATTACAAAGGCGCGGTTCGCAGTGGCGTTGGCATTTGAGGAACAGTTCGCTGGCTGCCCGCTCATGCACTCCGCCTCATGCACGTCCTCACCGGGTTCATCGGCACGATTCGCCATACGGGTTTCATGGAATACAACGGTACGCCGCGCACCGATGCATTCACACAAGGCTGCCGAGATTTCATTCGATCGCTGACGTATGAAGCGATTCTCGCGTTCACCGTCTATGCGGCGCCGATGCTGTTCATGATCGGACCGGCGGCGATCGTGTCCACCCGTGCGCCCATCATCATTGCGCTGCATAGCCTGCTCGGCTTTGGGATGAGTTGGACGATCCACCGCATGGGGCATCGCTTACTGATGGCGTTGCCGAAGGCGCCGCAGAGGATTCATCTCTCATCACGCGTGTGCCTGCCGATGAAGCTGACAGTGGGGCAATTCGTCTTCATGTTGGAGGTCCTCGTGGCGGCAGGGGGGGGTTGCGGGATTGCCGGAAAGCGGTACTTTACCGAAGATCCGACGACCGGCGTGCTGCTCCTTGGGCTGGGATGCGCGCTCTATTTTCTTCCCGTGTATCTCACCCACTTGTGGAGCGAGCGGTATTATCCTGTCCTGGCGCTGTTGGGTCCGACAGAAGACGTCATCAACAAGTCCTTCCCCGGCCTGCGCTCCTTCTTCCGCTAGGAAGTCTAGATCTCTTCCGGTGCATCAATTGACTAGTGCCTCTCGGCCCTATTACTGGCTTTCTCCCCAGTCGTAACAAGGCCCGACATCCGTCACAGTCGAGGAACCGGAAAAACCCAAGAGGTGCGATGATGAAAGCGGTGGTGTTTCATGGCATTGGCGATATACGTTTGGATAATGTGCCGGAGCCGGAGATCAAGGAATCCACCGATGCCATTGTGCGGCTGACGGCGAGCGCGATCTGCGGTACGGATCTGCATATGGTCCGCGGAACAATGACGGGCATGAAACCCGGCACTATCCTAGGACATGAAGGCGTTGGCATTGTCGAAGCCATCGGGCCGGGATTGCGGAATGTCCAGGTCGGCGACCGCGTCGTGATTCCGTCCACCATCGGCTGCGGCTACTGCGCCTATTGCCGAGACGGGTATTACTCGCAGTGCGACAATGCGAACCCCAACGGGCCTTCCGCCGGCTCCGCGTACTTCGGAGGAGGCGAGGACTCCGGACCGTTCGACGGCCTGCAGGCGGAACGGGCTCGCATTCCATTCGCGAATGTGGGCCTCGTGAAACTTCCGGATTCGGTGACCGATGATCAGGCTATTCTGCTTTCCGATATATTCCCCACCGGCTATATGGCGGCCGAGATGGCAGATATCCGTCCGGGCCGAACGGTCGCCGTCTTCGGCTGCGGCCCCGTTGGCCAATTCGTGATCGCGAGCCTCAAGCTGATGAATGCAGGTCGCATTTTTGCCATCGATACGATTCCCTCCCGGCTGGCAATGGCCCGTGCGCAAGGGGCCGAGGCGATCGACTTCAGCGCCGACGACCCGGTCAAGGCGCTCAAGGATCTTACCGGCGGCATCGGCGTGGATCGTGCGATCGACGCCGTGGGAGTGGATGCGACCGCCCCGAAAAAAGGTCCTGCGGCCAAACAGGCGAAGCGGCAGGAAAAACAGTTCAAGAGAGAACGTGAGGAAGTGGCCCCGCAGACCAAGCCGTCCGGCGGCAACTGGCGACCAGGCGACGCACCGTCGATCGTCTTCTCCTGGGCGATCGAGGCTCTGGCCAAGGCTGGCACACTGTCAATCGTCGGCGTGTATCCGGATGCGTCGCGGACATTCCCGATCGGCACCGCGATGAACAAGAATGTGACAATCCGCATGGGGAACTGCAACCACCGCAAGTATATTCCGCGGCTGGTCGAGCTCGTGCAGGGCCGTGCCGTCGATCCCTCGAAAATATTGACCCATTCTGCGCCGCTCATGAGTGCCTTGGATGCTTACAAGCAGTTCGATAAGCGGCAGGAGGGCTGGATCAAGGTCATACTCGACCCGGCTGCCGTCGCTGCGGCCTGATCTGCTCATCGCTGCCTGTGCGCCTCTCGCTGCGGCCCCTCCATCACAGGGTCGAAGTTCAACAGAATCAGGGGACCCAACAGTAGGGTATCGCCCGCCCTCCGTCCTGAGGTAAGGTTGGGATCAAGCAGAATGGGGGGCAGGATGTGGATCCTTCTCGGAGCAGTTGCCGTCCTGACGTTCCTGACCCCGGAGATGCTGCCGCCTGTGTGGGCCGCATTGGGGCAACCCGAGTCGACGGTCGAACGTGATCGGGCGATGATGAAGGGGCAGCGGCAGCGCGGCAGCGGGACCGGATTTTCCATCGATAGGATCACGGTCGCCGGGATGGTGATCAAGGAGTATGTGTCTCCGGACGGCGTCGTGTTTGCGGTCGTCTGGGAAGGCACCGGCGTGCCTGACTTGAAGCTGCTGCTTGGCGAGTACTATGAAGAGTATCGTGAAGGGCTGTCGACCGCCCGGAACCGCAGGCCGCGGGTGAAGGAACCCTTCAGGATGAAGAGCGACCGCCTGGTTGTGGAGCGGGCCGGCCATTCGCGATCTCTTTGGGGACGTGCCTACCTCCCGACTCATCTGCCGCCCGGGATCACGCCAAAGGACATTCGATGAAGTGGATGAGCATGGCCACGGTCGTCCTGTGCCTACTTGCCGGGTGCAACAACAACGACGATGATGCGGGACCGCCGGCCCCTGCGGGCCCCAACGTCTTGCCAGTCTCTATCGGGACCTCGAGTGTCTGCACGACGATCAATGTGCTGTGCGGCTCGGTGACGATTTGTGAGCCCGGTACCACCAACTGCCAAACCGTTTCAGATGTGCTGATCGATATCGGATCGGTCGGTCTTCGGGTGTTCGGCTCAGTCCTGTCCACGTCGTTGACGCAATCGGTGGATGCGCAGGGACGCCCTCTCGGAGTCTGTGCGTTTTTCGCAGACGGGACGGCGACGTGGGGCCCCGTGCAAATCGCCGACGTGGTGCTAGGTGGATCACTGGCCGTTCACGTACCGATTCAAGTCATCACTCCGACCTTCGGAGGGCAGTCGGTGTCGGCCAATCCCTGCAATGACGTGGTGGATGATGACCCGCAGGAGACCAGCTTCAACGGGATTCTTGGTGTTGGTCTCTTCAAAGAGGACTGCGGGCCTGTGTGCGTGTCGAGCGGCAACAACACGCTCTATTTTGGGTGCAACGCCGGCTCTTGCACGGGAGTGGCCGTACCGCTCGCGGATCAGGTGCAAAATCCCATCTCGCTGTTACCGTCGGGGAACAACGGCCTGCTCCTTACCTTGCCGAACGTACCCGCCTCCGGGGCGCCATTGGTCTCGGGGTCGCTGATCCTGGGGATTGATACGGCGGCGAACAATACCCCACCCTCTGGCATTGCCGTGCTTCCTACCACTGCGAGTGGGTTTGTCACGACGGTCTACAAAGGCGTCACCTTCGCACAGAGCATCATTGATTCGGGTTCCAACGGGCTCTTTTTTCCGGACGCGAGCCTACCCGACTGCGCGGCGCCGTTAGACCCGTTTTATTGCCCGACGAATCCCGTCAACCTTTCGGCGACCG
>DASTQE010000279.1:0-21873 GCA_035761895.1 Nitrospira sp.
TGCAACGATCAGCGAGGCGGCAAACAGTACAATTTTTACATAGACATACATCCATGTGATAGTAATCGAGAAGCCATTCGCTTTCTATCGTACTAAGTAAGAGTGAAGTAAAATCTCTGTAATCTTTTTTTCTTTTTTTGCTGGGTCATTTTTGGTGGGAGCAGAGTACGAGCCTTTCCTAGAGAGGTTCCCAGTCGACGAGCGGCACGGATGATACTATAGTCTGCGGTTAGACTCTCGAGGATGACATTGATGCTGAAAATTCTCGCCTTGGCGGCATGTGTGGTCGGGTTTGTTTTCATCGGGCCCAAGGCCTTGGCCGAGTTTCGTCGGTCACATCCGCGATCTCGTACCCGTCTACGCGATAATGCCGAAAGCACGCAGGCCGGTGACAAGCCAAAACCAGGCATCGCCGCCTGATCTTCAGGCCTCTTCCATCAACGCCCTCCCGCATTTCTCTCCTTACCTTACATTATTCTTTCACCCTCTTTTCGGCTTCCGCTTGGGCGTCTTTCTGTGGCGTCGTGTCGTCGAAGGCCAACAGGGCCTCCCCTGCGACATTAGTAAACTTTGGCGTGAACAAGAAGCTGACAGGAGGCAAGATCCACCATAACGTGGTTTCGTCGGATTGCACAATCCTCACGCGCTCGGCCCCCTCCTTTTTTGCTTCTTCCGTGAAATCGCGAACCGCTCCTTCCAGCGAGGCATCGCCGATAAATGGCATGGCGATGGCAAAATGCACTGCGGCTTTCGTCATGTTGATGTGCACAGCATCTGAACCGTCAACGTCTTTCAAACCACTGAAATCAGGCGCCTTGCTCGTCAAGGCGCAACCGGAACACACGAGTAGCAGGATGGTACTGGCCAATTTCATCGGATACATCATGAGCGTGGTCCTCCTGAGCGGTTCATGTTTATGTTTTCAGGGAAAAACTCTCTGCCGATTCGCCTCTGGAGATGTGTTCGCAAGGTATGTGCCCAAGCGGCTCTGCAGAGGCCGGCGGAAGACGCGGATGAATATTCAATGATTCAAAGACAGGAGGGAGTGGCCAAGAAATCTGTTTGAGAATGAGTAGGCAGTGATCTCGAACAAGATGTCTTGTCGAGGACAGGTGGTTCTGAGCACGCTTACTACCCTGAAAATCCCTGGTACGCGAAAGCCTATTGACTGCGACCGATCAGCGACGTGGAGGCGGGGGCGCATGCTTCAGAAGCTGTGCCCTTCAGCGGACGAAGACTCCGGTGGAATTGAGGCGCACGAATCTGCCTATTGGGGTGGTCTGATACTGTGTGAACTGACCTCCGACATACACATCTCCGCTTCCGTCTCCCACCGGCACGACGCGAAACACCGTGTTGCTGAATCCTGTCCCGGTTGAGAAGGGCAAATCCATCGTTCCATTCTGATTGAGCCGCACCACCTCATTGGCCTGTAGATTGTTGTAGCTCGTGAAGGCGCCGCCGACATACACATTACCACTTCCATCTCCCACCGGCACGACGTGGAACACTGTGTTGTTGAACCCCGCCCCTGTCGCAAAGGACAGGTCGATCAACCCATTCGAATTAAGTCGCACGAGGTCATTCGCTACAGTCCCATTGTAGTTAGTGAAGGCACCGCCTACATAGAGGTCCCCGCTTCCATCGTCTGCCGGTACGAGGGTGAAGACCGTATTATTGAACCCAGTCCCTGTCACAAAAGTTTGGTCTACCGTGCCGTTCGCATTGAGCCGCACGAGGTTATTGGCCGGGACCCCGTTGTAGAGAGTAAAGGCTCCTCCCACATAGAGGTCCCCGCTTCCATCTCCCGCAGGAAGGACGATAAATACTGCGTTGTTAAACCCTGTCCCAGTCACTAACGATGGATCGACCGTTCCGTCTGCGTTCAACCGTACAAGGCTGTTCGCTGTTACCCCATTGTAGGTGCTGAAAGCACCACCGACGTACAGATCTCCGCTGCCGTCTCCTGCTGGAGCGATGGTATGGACGGTGTTGTTGAATCCCGTGCCCGTCGCGAAGGCCGGATCGAAGGCTCCGTTCGCATTGAGGCGCGCGATGCGAATTCCCTGGATCCCGTTGTAAGTGGTGAAGTCGCCACCCACGTAGATGTTCCCGCCGACATTCCCGATCTGCACGATACTGCGCACGCTACTATTGAATCCGACTCCCGTCGCAAAGCCTGGATCAATGGTTCCATCGTCATTGAGACGCACGATACGAATCGTCTGTGCACCGTCGTACGTGGTGAAGTCGCCGCCTACATAGACGTCGCCGCTTCCGTCAGGGGGGACGGCGATGCTCAACACTGTATTGTTAAAGGAAGGTGGCTGGTTGGACGCTTGGTTGTTGGTCTCGTCGCCATCGTTACAGCCTTCAGCAGACAGAGCCAATGCCAGCATGAGACCCGCCCCAAATACGCGTGATTTCGTGTGCACCAACCCTCCTACAGAGCCACAGGCGCGACTTTGAGCCGACCGATCGTGACGATGGCCGAAAGTCTATGTAACCGCTCGGCTGCTCGTCTATCCCTCAAACAGGGGGCACAGACCCTATTGGACAGGCGGGGCGAGCATGCCCGCCACGTCCTTGGGCGACATCCCCGTTGACTCGGCTGCTCTTGAAGACTAGCCTTTCGATATCTTCTTTTACGACAGATTGATCTCGTGACGCCAACCGTTGTGGCATCCCGATGGCAGCAGTGAAAACCGGTGACCCCATGCTGGAGCGAAGCGTTAGATCCAGCCCAGCGTTGCGGATACATTGCCGGTACTGTGCTTCAGATGATTGCCACCGAACCACCCGACACGGGTGGCAGGATCGCCTCTTTCGACTATTGGGCATGTTTCCATGGCGCTGCGAACGCTGCGGTGCGCGATTTTATCGACGAAGACGGTCCGGCAATTGATTCTCTCGACCTCTGCGGCTCTGGTCCTGACGCCTTCGTTCAGCCTTTGATTGTTCTCCCGCGGGTGGTTCGCATAACTTTGAGCGCAAGAACCGGATAGCGCACAAAGGCGAGGGGCGCTATCATGACCATCATGAGGGAGGCTATGCCGGTCATACCCCGCATCGCATGGAAAGCGGTGCTCGCGCATGACCACCGATTTGACGGAATGTTCGTCTACGCGGTCTCTTCCACTCATGTGTATTGCCGGCCCTCCTGTCCCTCGCGCCGGCCTCACCGCCGTCACGTGCAGTTGTTCGCCTCGCCGCACTTGGCCGAAGCGGCCGGTTTCCGGGCCTGTCAACGGTGTGAGCCCCAGTCCGTTCACCGCTCTCCTGGCGAGAGATTGGTGGAACAGGTTCGACGGCATTTGGAGGAGAATCCTGACGAACCGGCGACTCTCACCAGTCTCGCTCGACTTGTCGGACTGAGCCCTTTTCACCTTCAGCGCGTCTTCACACGAACGATCGGACTTTCGCCCAAGGCCTACCGGAACGCCACAAGGCTGGACCGCTTTCAGAAGGCCTTGCGCCGCGGTAGTACGGTCACCGATGCAACCTACGAGGCTGGTTTCGGATCCAGCAGTCGCGCTTCCGAGCATGCGTCGCCACACCTGGGAATGACGCCGTCCGCTTTTCGGTCGGGGGGAACCGGTGTCACTCTGCGGTATACGACGGTGCGGACGCCCGTGGGCCTTGCTCAGATTGCGGCCACAGAGCGCGGTGTGGCGTCGGTGATGCTGGGGGACAGCGAATCCCTGTTGCTGGTTCACTTGCAGCGGGAATATCCGAACGCGATTATTCGCCGTGACCCGAAGCGATTAGAGTCGTACAGACAGGCCTTGGTTCGATGCCTGGGCGGCAAGAGTGCCACAGGCGATTTGCTGCTCGACGTGAAACCCACGGCATTTCAACTCAAGGTCTGGAAAGCTCTGCAGCGGATTCCTCCGGGTACGACACGCACGTACCGGCAAATCGCCAGTGCGATCGGACATCCGGCGGCCTCACGAGCCGTGGCCAAGGCCTGCGCGGACAATCCTGTTGCGCTGCTGATTCCCTGCCACCGTGTCGTGCGAGGAGACGGCCGGCTGGCGGGCTACCGATGGGGCCTGCATCGAAAACGGGCATTGTTAGGGCTGGAAGCGAACAAGGCCGGCGGCTGACCGGCAGCCGATCAGTCGGTGAGGGCGCGGATGAGATCGGCGACCGAGAGAACGCCAATGATCGTGCCATCGGCCGTCACGGGCAAGTGACGGATACCCTGTTTTTTCATCAGTCCCATGGCTTCGGACAGCAGTTCGTCCGCTTCGATTGTCACGAGCGATTTGCTCATACAGGCCGTGACGGTCGTCGTGTTCGGATCCAGGCCCTTGGCCACGGCTTTCCGGCTGAGATCAGAATCCGTGACAATGCCGATATAGCGGGATCCGTCATCCACGATCAACGAGCCGACTTTGTACTTCTGAAACAGCAGCCCGGCTTCCTTAATGGTGGCTGCCCGGTGAATGCTCCGCACATCGTGAGACATATATTGCTCGACGCGGGCCTGAAGCACGCCGTTGGCGCCGCCTTGCCTGGCGGCCTGAACGCGGCGGCGCATGGTCAAATCCGCCAGACAGCTCTCCAGCACCTGCCGGCGTTGATGGAGACTCTCGCGTTCGACGTTGTGGACGCCGCTTTCCTGCGCTTCTTCCGGCAACATGGCCGATTCACCATTCTTGGCGTAAAAATACGCCTCTGATTCATCGGACGCAGCCCCGAACACCTGACTGATCAGCTCTTCCGCCGCCTCGTCGAACGCCTCGAGCGACTGTCCGCCCCGCTTGCGCGAGAGAAAGGGTTGAAATCTGGTCAGCTGCTGCTTGAACCGCTCGATGTAGCGATCGAGTATGTCGCTGCGCGTTAAACCGGTGCGGACTCGTTTGGGCATTCGCTTCCTCCCAGTGCCGAAGGAGAATAGCGCAAGCGCACGCGTGGCTCAAGAGTCTCTTGCGTCAACTGCCCCCGCGCTTGCCCTGCATTTCCTTGTCGTAGAATTCGAGCATCTGGGCGATTTCTTCTTTCGTCATGCCTTTTTCGATCCACCGGTGGCTCTCTTGCCGCAGCATCGTTTCGGCCACCTGCGGCGACAGCTCGCGGACGAGGGGGAGGAATTTTGTGTAAAAGGTTTTGGCCACTTCGTAGAACCCCTGCCAGTGGACATAGTCAGGCGCCATTTTGGACAGCCCGTGCCGGGCGCGCCGTCCTTCGTGGTGCCATAATTCATAAAAGATCCATTCAATTTTTTCGTCGTATGGCGTCGGAGTGATCTTCTTCATGGCCAGCAGCTGGTCCATGGCATCCTTTGCCGGCTTGCCGAACTTATTGTTGTACAGATCTATGCCCTGATCCATCGAGGTGAAGAACCGGTCCACGATCTGCTCGCTATGACAAGACGAGCAGACCTGTCTCATGGCTTTCCGCCGGTCCTCATGGTTCTCCAGGCGCGAGGAGATCACCGGCCGCAGCGTCCAGCTGATCCGGTCTCCCACATCATGCGTGACCTCCTGCGACGCGGTCGCGCTCATGTGACAGGTGGCGCAGGTGGGATAGAGGTAGTCCTTGCCCGGATGCCACTTTTCTGTCGCATCCGCCAGCTTCATCTTCTCCTTGTTGGCCTCGTACATGACGCCATGCTTGCTTTCGTAATAGGCTTCGATCTGCGGGTGATCAGGCCCCATGTGACAGCGGCCGCAGCTCTCCGGCTGGCGGGCTTGCGCCACTGAGAAACTGTGCCGTGCATGACAGGCCGAGCAGGTGCCTTTGGACCCGTCCGGATTCACCCGTCCGATGCCGGAATTGGGCCAGGTCGCCGGATGGAGCTTGCCCTTCTCCATCACTTTCACGACGCTGCCGTGGCAGCCGGCGCACCCGGTGGTCACGATCTCGGGTCCTTCAACGACATTCCCCAGAAAATTGTCCAATGATCCCGTAAACTGCGCCGCCTTCGCGTGATGGGACTTGGCGAATTCTTTCGCCTCCCGATCATGGCACCGCATGCAGTCTTTTGGCGTGACCAGCGTCGAGATGAGAAATCCCTCGTGGTCGTAGGCGTCCGTTTCGCCCTTCTCAGCCCGATGACATTCCACGCAGCCGATCCCCTTGGGGGCATGACGGCTGACTTTCCAATCGTTGATGCCTCCGACTGCCACGTCCTTGGCCGTGTGGCAGTCGATGCATTTCTTGTTCTCCGCCGACACAAACGGGCGGAGCCCGCCGCCTCGCCGCTCTTCGACCTGGACGTAGCCGACGCCCGTTAGCGCGAGAAAGAGGATCAGGCAGAGCCCGCCGATCATGTAGCGGGCGAAGTTCTGCTTGCCGTTGCTCGAACGGGCGTGCTCATCCTCATGATCATGCCGCACATTGGCCTCGTCCACGTGTCCTCCTTCTCTTCATTGACTCTTGTCGTTTGCCCCCTGGCCTCTTGCCTCTCGCCTCAGACCTCTAGTCCCTGGCCTTTGACCTCTCGCCTGCTTCTCACATTTGCGTATCGAGGTACATCAAGCCGGCGACGGCGCAGACTACGGCCGTTGCCACAACAGCATTGACGAGTTCCATCGGCCATCCACGTTCCGCCAACATCCGGTCCAAGTACGGATAGACGATGAAGAGTCCTGCAAACCCCAGCAGGCTCCATAGGGCTACTGGCCCGGGCAGCAGGGTGATCCACATGAACGGCGCAGAAAAGTACCAAGGAGGCGACACGTCCGACGCCACCTCCTGAAAATTGGCCGGTGGTCCGAGCACTGGCGGAAAAATCATGGCGATGTTGACGATCAAGAGCAGCAGCCCCACCGCGATGACACCCATCTTCAAGGTGTGTTCGGGGTAAAACGGATGAAACCCGCGGCTACCCTTCACCTCCGCAAATCCCAACAGGCGCACAATCACCACATGGCCGAGCACCAATCCGCCCAACAGGACGGGCAACAGCTTGGTATGGAGATCGTACAGTCGCAACAACGTCCGGCCTGAGACCTCCTCGCCTCCCCGCAGCAGATAGAGCAACGGCGTGCCGATCACGGGAATCGTGCCGATCATATTGGTCACGACCGTCATGCCCCAATAGGAGACGTTGTCGAAAATCAGCGAGTATCCTGTAAACCCCATCGCGAGCGTGACGAAGAGCACGATCGAGCCGCTCACCCACTTCAGCTCGCCCGGCGTTCGATAGGCGCGGGTGATAAACACCCTGATGACGTGGAAGAACAACAACAGGATCATCAGATCTACCGAGGTCTTGTGCAGGCCCCGCACGAACCATCCGAGGTAAATCTCGTTGGTGATTTGATCCACGCTCTCATAGGCCTGTTCCGGCGACGGGACGTAATAAAACGTCAGCAGCAGGCCGCTCGCGACCAGCAGACCGAAGAGGGTGAGCGGCAGCGCCCCCAGCGTGTAGGGCCACCAGTCCAGATGCTGCGGCAGGTCCTTCTGGATGTAGTCTATCCAGCTCTTCCCGGCCGAGTCGTGGTTCGCCTTCGGTTGCGCTATCGAATCCATCAAATTTCTCGAATTTCCAATTTGCAATGTTCCCACATTGAGCGCTTAGCGCTCGCTACGTCGCCTGAATGTTCACGTACAACTGGTCCCCACGTTTGACGATCTGCAGCCGGTCCAGTGGCCGAGGCGGAGGTCCAGCAATGTTCAAGCCGGTCCGGTCGAAGGTTCCCTGGTGGCAGGGACAGATGAACTGTCCGCGCTCCTTGTTCCATGAGACAAGGCAGCCAAGGTCCGTACAACGCCTGGAAAATGCCGCCACACCGTCTTCGGTCTTCAGGACCAGAATCTTGTGCCCGCCGAGGTCCATCGACACGGCCTCTCCAACCGGAATGCGGGATTCCGCGCCGATCAACACGGTCTCCGCTTCCTTGTGGGTCCGCGTCGGCAAGAGAAACTGAAGGAAGCGGAACCCTAGCGTACCGATGCCGAACAGCATCCCGAATCCCATGACGGCCTGACTCAGAAAGCGGCGCCGCCCCACGTCGTCGTGCACAATGGCCATGGTGTTACCCCGTGTAGCCTTTCTCTGCATGTTGATGAAGGTCCAGTCCCATCCGCTCCGCCTCTTCGTCGACGCGTGGGTTGAGGATCATCGTGAGCGCCTTCACGAGCAGCCAGGTCATCACGCCGGCCACGACCCATGCCGCGAGGGCGGCCACCACCTGAGCGAAAAACTGATAGGGATAGCCGTAAAACAGGCCGTCGCTTCCGTCTGCATTGACCTCCATCGAGGCAAACAGACCCGTCGCGATCATCCCCCAAGTGCCTCCGACACCATGCATCCCGAACACGTCCAGCGAATCGTCGTATCCGAGGATGAGCTTCACATAATTGACGACCATGTAGCAGAGCCCTCCCGCACCGACACCGATCACGAGCGCAGACATCGGACTGACATAGCCTGCCCCCGGCGCGATGGCCACCAGGCCGGCGACGGCCCCGCTCATGGCACCCAAGGCTGTCGGCTTATCCCGTTGCAGCCATTCGACCGCCATCCAGGCAAGCGCGGCGGCGATCGCGGACAACTGAATGGCCACGAAGGCGCTCGTGACCGCCGCCATCGACGTCGTCGCGGCCCCCGTAAATCCGAACCAACCCACCCAGATGAAGGCCGCACCACAGAAGGACAACGGCAGATGATTCGGCATCATGTCGATGCGTCCATACCCCTGGCGCGGTCCAATCATAATGGCCATCACCAGCGCGCTGACGCCGGCGCTGATGTGAATCACCGCACCGCCGGCATAATCCAGGCTGCCCAGATGAGTCAGCCACCCGCCTCCCCAGAGCGACTGGGCCAACGGGACAAAGACGGCTGCGACCCAACAGAGTCCGAACACCAGAAAGAACGGGAAGCGGATACGTTCGACGATGCCACCGGCCACCAGCGCCAGCGCCATCGAGGCCATCATCCCCCGATAGACTGACTGCAGCGGATTGTGGTCCGTCATCGCCTCGGCCCCATGCCATGCCACCCAGCCATTGCCGGCAAGACTCCAGGCGAACGACACGATCGCCAGTGCGACAAAGGGCAGGGCGATGGTGTTCATGACGTTTTTCTTCCTCACCATGCCGCCGTAAAAGAGCGCGACACCCGGCACCGCCAGCGCCAAGAGCGTCGTGGAGATCAACAGCCACAGCGTTTGATCGCTAGGCACTCTCACAACCGCGCTGCCGTCAGCGAGACTTGATACTCATGCCGGCCGATCATCTCGAGCGACACTTCCCTGGAGCGGCTCAAGTGATCGACGGCCAGCAGAACCTGCGCCCACGTGAATCCCGGCAGCTCGCACAACGCGTCGAGCGTCTGCGGGCCTTGCTGACTCAGCACCTCCAAGAGCCGCCGTTCACACGTTGATCCTTCCCGTAACCGGTCGTCAGAGATGACCATGTCATTCCTCCTTCCGCTGAGACCATTGATGCATGACTTCGCTTCCCGAGATCAAAAACATCTATGAATAGGCCCGCTCATTATGCTGACTGAGATCCAACCCCATGCGCTCCTCCTCCGGCAGCACGCGCAATCCGACGATTCGATCTACGGCTTTGAGAATGACCCACGTCCCGGCAGCCGAAAACAACCCAACTACCACCACCGTCAGCGCCTGCACGCCAAAAAAAGCGGCATTCCCCTGCAAAAGGCCGTCGGCGCCTCCGCTGTTGACCGCTTTTGAGGCGAGGACGCCTGTCAGCAGAATGCCGCCGACTCCCGCAACGCCGTGGATGCCGACCACATCCAGGGAATCGTCGTAGCCGAACCCTCCCTTCTTCATGATGGCGATATACGAGAGTGCGCCCGCAGCCATGCCCATGAAGAGCGCCGAGAAGGGGCTTACAAAACCTGCGCCCGGCGTGACCATGGCAAGTCCGGCCACCGCGCCGCTCGCGATGCCGAGGACTGTAGGAGTCCCCCGGTGCCACCATTCCACGGCCATCCAGCTCAAGGCGGCCGTGACCGCCGCCGTATGAGTCGCGACAAACGCCACGACCGCCGTTTCATTGGCGCCCAGCGCGCTGCCCGCGTTGAAGCCGAACCACCCCACCCACAGGAGACCCGTTCCCAACAGCACCATCGGCAGATTGTGCGGGGCCATATAGTCCGTGCCGTACCCGTGCCGTGCCCCTAATACCAACGCGCAGACCAACGCACTGATGCCCGAACTAATATGCACAACGGCGCCTCCGGCAAAATCCAGCGCCCCGAGGCCGGCCAGCCACCCACCACCCCACATCCAATGCGCAATGGGACAGTAGATAATCAGCGACCACAACAGCGCAAACAGGATCAGGGCGCTGAACTTCATCCGCTCTGCGAAGGCCCCCGTGATGAGCGCCGGGGTGATCGCGGCAAACATCAACTGAAACACCATGAAGGCCTGATGCGGGATCGTCGGACCATAGACCGCATGGGGCGACAATCCGACACCGCTCAAGCCGACCCAGGCCAGGCTGCCGATCACGCCCTTGACGTCCGGCCCAAACGCCAAGCTGTAGCCCAGCAACACCCAGAAGAGGCTGACGAGACAAAGAATCACAAAACTGTGCATGATGGTGCCCAAGACGTTTTTGCTGCGCACCAGCCCTCCGTAAAACAACGCCAGCCCGGGGACGGTCATCGCCAACACGAGCGCGGCTGAGATCAACACCCAGGCCGTATCGGCTCCGCTGATGACCGCGCTGGCAACCGTTTCCGCTCGCGCCGTTTCCGGCGTCATCACGCCCGCAGACAAGCCAAGGGCAGTCATTGCGATGCCAATTCCGAGCTGTCTCTCCATACGCCGCTTCGCATCCTCCGTGTTGGGGTGATCACTGCAAACACAAAGGCGTCCGCCATTCCTATGAATGACGGACGCCTTTGTCCGTTCATCTATCCGCGGCCCGCTGAAGACGACGCTGTCTCAGCCGTTCCGCAACCGGCCTATGAGGCCGCTGCTGACTTCAGCCTCTCAGAAGGTTTTGTACTCCAGCCACTTCCCGTTCAACGTGATTTTGCAGCGCGCTTCGCCCTGGCTTCCGGTTACTTTCTCCATGTCGAGTGTAAAATCGATGGCGCTCATGATGCCGTCGCCGAACATTTCGTTGGCCTGCTCGCGCATCGAATCTCCATAGACGCCGATGATTTCCATCAACCGATATTTGAACGGGTCTGTCGTATTCGGAAAATCAGTGCGCACCGGGAACTTGCTTAACGACGCAGTGAGCTCACCGTCCAACCCCAACAACTCGCCGACTTTCTTCGCTTCTTCGGCCGGCAGCTTGTGATTGCCTTGGAGGACCGCAGCGACAAACGTCGGATTTCTTCCGACCGCTTTGGCGACTTCGGCAATCGTCACTTTTTTTGCCACACGCTTTGCTTTGATCGCTTTCCGCACGTCGTCCTTTTCCATTCTTCTGGCCTCCCTTTGAGCCTGTGCTCTACCCCTGCGGATCAATGCGCCACGAGCGAGTCCCGCTCGAAATCGACAATGATAGGATTCCCGTTTGTCGCGAGCTCGGGTGTTGCCCCATCACTGCCTCCATGTTTCGCGTGCCGGACGAGGAAGTGGATGATATGGTTTCTGATCTTATAGTAATGCGGGTGCTCAATGATCGTTTCCCTTGATCGCGGGCGCGCAATCGACACGTGCACCATCTCAGCGATCCGCGCCTCGGGGCCGTTCGTCATCAGCAGAATGCGGTCGGATAACAGAATCGCCTCGTCGACGTCGTGCGTGACCATGAACACGGTATTTCTCGAGGTGTTCCACATTTGAATCAGTTCCTCTTGAATAACACCCCGCGTCAAGGCGTCGATTTGCGCGAACGGCTCATCCAACAAGAGGACTTTCGGCTCGATGGAAAACGCCCGGGCGAGCCCGACGCGTTGTTTCATACCGCCCGATAAAGCCGCCGGCCGCTTGTTTTCCGCCCCCTTGAGGCCGACGAGCGCGATGTATTTCTTGACATGGGCGGCCACCTGATCGTGGCTCCAGTCGGGATAGGCTGAGCGCACCGCCAGCGCGATGTTCTCGAATACCGTCATCCAGGGCATCAGCGCAAAGTTCTGGAAGACGACCATCCGGTCTAAGCCTGGCCCGCTCGCCTCACGGCCGTTGAGGATAATGCCGCCCTCGGTGGGTGTCTCCAGCCCGGCAATGATGTTCAGCAAGGTGCTTTTCCCGCATCCGGAGTGGCCGATGCAGGTCACGAACTCTCCTTTTTCGATCTTGATCGTGACATCCTTGAATATACACACCTGACCGGCTCCTGAGGGATTGGAGAAATACTTGGTCACATGATCGATCAGTAGAAAGGGCATGGTTTACTCCTGATAGGTGACAAGGCCCGCCAACTTGTTGAATCCCGAATCGAGAATGACGCCGACGACGCCGACGACAAGGATCGCAAAGATGACGCCGGCGATGTCGAGGTTGTTCCATTCGATCCAGCTCAAATAGCCCACCCCGAGTTCACCGAGCAGCATTTCCGCAGGGACCACTGCGACCAGTGCGCTGCCGAAGGAAATGCGCAAGCCATTGACGATGGTCGGCGCCGCTCCCGGGAGAATGACTCTGAAGAGCCGCTGAAACCACGAGAGCTGCACAATCGCAGCGACGTGCAAATACTCTTTTCGCAGCGAGCTGACCCCGAAGGCCGTTGTGGCAAGAGTCGGCCAGATTGCCGCCATGAAGACGACAAGCACCGCCGTCCACTTGGGATCCTTCACCGTATAGAGCAGCAGCGGCATCCATGCCAGCGGAGAAATCGGCTTCATAATTTGAATGAACGGATTTGCGGCGCGAAAAAGCACTTTATTCAGGCCGAGAATGACGCCCAGCATAATCGCGATGACCGAAGCCGCCAGGAAGCCGCCGGCAAACCGCGAGACCGTGTAAAGCACCAGATAGGCAATGCCGTGATCGTTGGTGCCCTTTTTCACAAAGGCCTCAGCCAGCTCCTCGCGGGCCTTCTCGAGCACCGCCAATGGACCAGGGACACCTTTGACTTTCTCCTTTTCCGGATTCCAGGCATAGCTTCCATCCGCCGCTCGCACGATGTCGCCGTTGAACTCCATCATCTGCAACTGCTCTTCGCTCAACCCTCGCTGGTCGAAGCTCGATCGCAACGTAAAGAAATGCCAGCTCAACAGAAACACCACGAGCACGAACCCGGCGATGTACCACGGGTTGCCTTGAGGCTGAGCGGCCATGACTCCTCCTCGCTCGCTGTTGCCTCGCCTTGTCGTCGCCCACTGCCAGGCCGATGACGACCACCTCTCCAGGAGCCTCTGGAGGGAGGGCCTTACCGGAGTGTCGGCGCTGGCTGTCTGGGTCACTTCTGGCATCAGCGTACGGTTCATCGATTCCATCGGTTCTCCTTAGGCCATGCTGTGAATTTTGAAACCCTTGGCATAGGCATCGGCGTTGTTCGCGTCAAATTCCTTGCCCATGATGACATGCTTGCCCATCGTCGATTGATGCGTCGCATACCCCAACTCCTTGGCAATGCGGTCACAATCCGCCGCCCGGTAGACTTGCTCGGCCACCGACTTGTAATTCACGTCTCCCTTCAGATGCCCCCAGCGTTTCATTTGCGTGAGAATCCAGATGGCCATCGAATGCCACGGGTACGGATCGAAATCGATGCGGTTCGGTTCCTTCCGGATATTGCCCAGCCCGTCGGCATACGTTCCGGTGAGGACTTGTTCCAAGACGGTCACCGGTTGGTTCAAGTAATTCGTCGGGGCAATCGCCGCGGCGATTTCCTTACGATGCGCGGGATCAGACGCATAGTGGGTGGCATCCACGATGGCCCGGAAGAGAGCGCCAAACGTATTCGGATATTTGGTCGCGAACTCCTGCGACACTGTGAACGCGCAGCAAGGATGCCGGTCCCAAATCTCCTTTGAGAGCTTGAAGATGAACCCGGCGTTTTCGTACACGGCCCGTTGATTGAACGGATCCGGAGCAAGATACCCGTCCACGTTGCCGGCCTTGAGGTTGGCGACCATCTCCGGCGGCGGCACCACACGAATCTGCACGTCTTTGTCCGGGTGCACTCCTCCTTCTGCGAGATAATACCGAAGCAGGTAATTGTGCATCGAATAGTCGAAAGGGACGCAGAACCTGAAGCCCTTCATATCGGACGCGGATTTGGCGTTCTTGTGCTTGATGTGCAGCGTGATGGCCTGGCCGTTGATGTTTTCGACAGCAGGCATGTAGAAAGGTTTGGGAACAGACCCCACACCGAGTGAGATCGCCAAAGGCATGGGTGTCAGCATATGCGCGGCATCCACTTCGCCGTTGATCGCCCAGTCACGAATCATCGCCCACCCCGCCGCACGCTTGACCGACGCGTTCAATCCGTACTTTTTATAGAAGCCCAGCGGCTCTGCCATGATGATAGGAGTGGCACAGGTGATGGGAATGAAGCCAACGCTCAGATCCTTCTTTTCCGGCTTGCCCACGGGATCCGCGGCAAATGCCTTCAACCGCGCCAAAGGAAACAGGTCTGCGATCAATGCGCTGAGTGTCGCTGCCCCCAGGCCGACGAGCAACTGGCGTCGCGTCGGTCCGGCCGCCTCCAGCACAGCGGCCGTAACGGCCTGATCGAGCGTCCGTTCAAAATGCTGCTCGGAAGAATTTGACCGCTCCGGCTGTTGATCGCTCATGTGCGCACCTTCTTTCATTCGAACCAGCGATAACGGGGTTGAAACAAAAAAGCGTCCCTCTCCCGGTCGGGAGAAGGACGCCTTTGTCCATGCTTGGCGGATCGACAACGACCCGCGCCGTGTTATGTCCGAAAACTAGAAAGGCGTCCGCCATCCTTTGCAGAATGACGGACGCCTTTGTCCGTTGCCTCTTGAACGCTCAATCAGGCGCCGTTGCCTGGCTCAGCTTGTAGGATCTTGTAGCACGCTTCTTTCCGCCTCGTCAACCGAAAATTTGGAGGAAAAGCGTCTACACGTCGTAATACAAGAAGAACTCGTAAGGGTGCGGCCGCAACCGCATCTGATCCACTTCCTTGCTCCGTTTGTAGCCGATCCACGCCTCGATAACATCCTCTGTAAAAACGCCACCTTTCAGAAGAAACTTGTGATCTTTCTCAAGATTGCTGATCGCTTCGTCCAGGCTTCCAGGCATCGTCCGAATTTTCGCAGCTTCCTTGGCTTCCAGATCGTACAAGTCCTTTTCGGCCGGCTCGCCCGGATTGATTTTATTCTCAATTCCGTCCAGGCCGGCCATCAGCATGGCGGAAAAGGCCAGGTACGGATTCGCCCCCGGATCCGGAAAACGGACTTCGATCCGCTTCGCCTTGGGGCTCGGCGAATACATCGGAATGCGGATACCCGCAGAACGGTTCCGGCTCGAGTAAGCCAGGAGCACGGGTGCTTCGAATCCCGGCGTGAGCCGCTTGTAAGAATTGGTCGTGGGGTTGGTGATCGCCGCCAACGCCGGCGCATGCTTGAGGATGCCGCCGATGTAGTGCAGACACATCTGCGACACGCCCGCGTATTCCTTGCCTGCAAAGAGCGGCTTCCCTTCCTTCCAGATGCTCTGGTGCGTGTGCATGCCGCTGCCGTTGTCGCCGAAGATCGGCTTCGGCATGAACGTGACGGTCTTGCCATGGCGGCGCGCCACGTTCTTCACGATATACTTGTACATCATCATTTTGTCCGCGGTGCGCACCAGCGAGTCGAACCGGATGTCGATCTCCGCTTGGCCGGCGGTGGCCACTTCGTGGTGGTGTTTCTCCACGGGGATGCCGACCTTTTCCATTTCCAAAATCATCTCGCTGCGGATGTCCTGCTGTGTGTCGGCCGGCGGCACCGGGAAATAGCCTTCCTTATGGCGGATCTTGCCGCCCAGGTTGAGGCCGTCCTGTCCCATGTTCCACACGCCTTCATCGGAATCGATATGGTAATAACCGCTGTGGCTCGTCTGGTCGTATCGCGCCTGATCAAAAATGAAGAACTCGGCTTCGGGACCCCAGTAGGAGGTATCTCCGATCTTGGTGCTCTGGAGATATTTCTCCGCCTTTTGCGCGATGTAGCGCGGATCGCGCTCGTAGGTCTCGCGCGAGATCGGATCAACGACATTGCCGACCAGGCTCAGCGTCGGCACCGCCGTGAACGGGTCCAGGCAGGCCGTCGCCGGGTCCGGGACGACGAGCATGTCGCTGTTGTTGATCGCTTTCCATCCACGGATAGACGACCCGTCCAAGCCCGATCCGTCTTTGAACAGGTCTTCCGTCAACTCGCTGGCCGGGATCGTGAAGTGCTGCCACGTCCCGATCAAGTCGACGAACTTCAGGTCCACGACCTGCACCCTGTTCTTTTTCGCAAACTCTAATGCCTCACGAACGTTCATTCCCTCCTCCTTTCAGCAATCCCGAGAGCCCACTGGCTTCCGGCTTCACGCCGCCTTGACTTCGAGAAATGTCTCGATCGCCTGCTCTATTCCTGTTCGTATCCGCTCTAACTGCACATGATCCCGCACCTTGGCCCCTGTTTGATCCGTCACATAGAACACGTCGGCCACTTGATCCAGGCGAGTCGAGATGCGGGCAGCGTGGATCGACAGCCCGAGTTGGAAGATCGCGTTCGTGATGACATGGAGCAGCCCTTGGCGGTCGTCGGCAAAGACATCGATAATGGTGCAGCTGTCCGAGGTTTCATTGTCGATTCGCACTTCGGTCGCCTCGGGCGCCTTGGGCAGTGTTCTGGTGAGCCTTAATCGAGCGCCGCGGCGAAGCACATCGTCGACATGCTCCCACCCTTTGAGAACCGCCGCGATGCGGTCGCCAACGGTATGGCGTCGCTCGGCCGGCGGTTCTCCTTGATAATCCGGGTCGGTGACCTGAAAGGTGTCGACCACAATCCCGTCCGCTCTGGTGAGGATTTGCGCATCGAGGATCTGCAAGCCGCTGCCCGCCATGACACCGGCGATCTTCGAGAAGATTCCCGGCGTCAGATCGTCGTGGGTGATCACGGAATATTCGCACACCCCCAACTCGCGGTTGAAGTCCGTCTCGACGACGACATCCCCGCGATGCAACTTCCGCACGGCAGTCAGGTGGGTGGCGATGCGTGCAGAGCCGGTGCCGTAAACATAGCGTTCTGGAAACTGCTTCAACTGCGCATCGACCCAGGCGGGCTCGCCTCCGTCCGTCTGGCCCAACTGATGACGGACTTCTTCAACCACCTTCGACCACCGTTCCGGCGCCCCCTGCTCATCGCGGTCACCGGACACTTCGGGCATGGTCCTCGTGTACAGTTCGATCAACAACGATTCTTTCCATTTCGTGAGGACACCCGGTCCCACGGCCGCAATGTCGGCTGCCGTTAATGCGAGCAATTTCTTGAGGACTTCGGGGGTGCCAACTTCCCGGGCGAAGGGCAGAACCACTTTCTCGTCGTTGGGATCGCGACGGAAGGCCGTGTGTGCCATGAGCAGATGCCGGTGCACGAGAAAACTCAGCGTCCTCGTTTCCTGCTCGTCGAATCCGAGCCGGACGGCAGCCTCCTCCGATAACCTCTTCCCCACGTCGCTGTGATCTTCCTCCTGTCCTTTGCCAAGGTCATGCATCAGAACCGCCAGGTGCAGGATGTCTTTGCGCTTGATGCCCCGATAGACTTCGCCGAGCACGCCTGGGTCCTGACTGAGCGCTTCGGCACGTCCGACGGCCAGCAGGCTGTGCTCATCAACGGTGTACTTATGGTATTGATTGAACTGCATGAGGCCGCGCACCGTGCGCATTGCCGGCACCAGCTTTTCCAGCAGATGCGCGCGATGCATGGCTTCCAACGTGGCGGTGGTCCGAGGCCCGGCGAGGATTCGTAGAAAGCTGTTGCTGACTTCCGCAGTCCGGTAGGCTTCCGCCGGCACCTGATCGACATGGCGGTGAATGTCCTCGATCAGCGGCGGCACGATCGTCAGATTCTTGGCACGGGCAAGGTCGAACAGCCGTAACAACAGCGCCGGACTATCCAGCACCTTGTTCCGATGCTCGTCCGCGACGGAAAGCAGGTTCCCCCGCACCACGAAATACTCGTCCACCCGCGGGGCCGGTAAAAAGCGGGACAGGCGTTGCCAGAGCGGGACGCTACGGCACCGTTCCACAAACCGCATGCAGCGCTCATGCAATCCCATGGTGTGCTGGTAATATTGCTGCATGAATTGCTCGACCGCGAGCAAATGCGGTTGGTCGTGGTAGCCGAAGTGCTGCGCCAGCCAGACCTGTTCGTCAAACGTCAGGATCTCCTGAGGCGCGCCCGCATGCACGTGGAGCAGCGCCCGCACACGCCAGAGAAATTCGCGGGCTTCGGTCAGCGCCAGAGAATCCGCTCGGGAGAGGATGCCGCGGTCCGACAGCTCCCGGATGGTCGGTGCTTGAAAACGGGCCATGCCGGCCCATTGCAGCAAGTGGAGATCACGGAGACCGCCCTTGCTCTTCTTGACGTTCGGCTCCAGGAGATACACGGTTTCACCGAACTTTTCATATTCCCGTCGCCGCTCTTCGAGCTTCTGGTCCAGATACACATCGCAATTTTTGGACACGATCTTCCGCAAATACTTGCGATGAAACTCCTGAAAGAGATCGGCGCTTCCCGCGAGGAACCGCGCTTCCATCATTGACGTCTTGACGGTGACATCCGTTTCCGCCAACTCGATGCTGTCGGCAATGGTCCGAACGCTGTGTCCCACCTGGAATCCGCAATCCCACAGCGGATGCAACACTGCACGGACGAGCGATTCGACCGCTTTGCCCGTTCCGGCCTGATACAGAAACATCAGATCGATATCCGACTGCGGAGCCAACTCACGCCGACCGTAGCCGCCCAACGCCATCAGACAGCACTGCTGCATGCCGACGGTCGCCATGTCGTCCCCGCCCTGCCTGATGGCTTCGCGATAGCGTCCGATGATCAACCCGTCGACGAATTCCGTCATGGCGGCGAGCGTTTCGGCGCCTGAGGCGCCGGCCATCACACGGCGGGCCACGAGCGCGCGATGCTCATCGAGCACCTGAACGATACTGAGCGCTTGTGGAAGGGAGGAGAAGGACGATTCGAGTTCCATGGTCGGTATTACAAGGCGGTCTCTCCGGTTTCCCCGGTTCGGATACGGACTGCGGCATTCAGATCGCGCACGAAGATCTTCCCGTCGCCGATGCTGCCGGTCTTCGCGGCCCGGGAAATTGTTTCCAGCACGCGCGGCACCTGCCCGTCCTGCACAGCCACCTCGATTTTGACCTTCGGGACAAACTCGATCGTATACTCCTGTCCGCGGTAGGTTTCCTTGTGGCCCTTTTGACGGCCGAATCCTTTGACCTCGGTCACCGTCATGCCTTGCACGCCGATTTCCAACAGGGCGTCCTTGACTTCATCGAGTTTGAACGGCTTGATGATTGCTTCGACCAATTTCATGTCGTTTCCTCCGGGCAAAAGGCACGAGGCCAGAGGCTAGAGGAGCGTCTGACCGTTATCCAACTCGTAGCCCCTTGCCTCTTGCCTCTCGCCGTGAGCCCGTTCATGAATACGCGCGCTCGTTGTGTTGGGTAAGGTCCAGACCCGTCGCCTCTTCTTCTTGACTGACGCGCAAGCCCACGGTGCCATCGACAAGCTTCAAAATGGCGTAGCTGCCGAGGAAAGAAAATGCGGCGGTGGCCACCACAGCAGAGAGTTGTATTGCCAGATGCCCGTTCGCCGCGAATACTCCGACTCCCAGCATGCCGAGCATGCCGCCGACGCCATGCGTTCCCATCACGTCGAGCGTGTCATCATAGCCGATCTTCCCCTTCCAAACAATTGCCATATATGAGCAAATTCCCGCTGCCAGTCCCAGCACAACACCGGCCAACGGGCTGATGAAGCCGGCTGCGGCCGTCGATGTGGCCAAGCCGGCGACTGCGCCGCTCGCGATGCCCAGCACTGTCGGCTTTCCCCGGTGCTTCCACTCGGCCACCATCCAGGCCAGCGCGGCAGAGACCGCCGTCAGATGGGTCACGGTCACCGCGCTGACGGCGACGGCATTCGCGCCGCGCGCGCTGCCCCCGTTGAACCCGAACCAGCCCAGCCACAGCAAGCCTGCGCCCAAGAGAATAAACGGCATATTGTGCGGCGCCATATAATCCGTGCGCCAGCCGCGGCGCTTTCCGACGGCGATTGCGCAGGCCATTGCGCTGAACCCTGCATTGATATGGACGACCGCGCCTCCAGCGAAATCCACCGCGCCGATTTTCGCGAGCCAGCCGTTCCCCCACATCCAGTGGGCGATGGGCGTGTAGACGAACACCGACCACAGCCCGGCAAACAGCAGCATCGCGCCGAACTTGATGCGCTCGGCGAACGCGCCGGCAATTAAGGCAGGGGTGAATGCGGCAAACATGAGCTGGAACAGCATGAACGCCTGGAGCGGGAATGCCGGCGCATATACGGAGTGCGGGGCCGCTCCGATGTCGATGAGCAGCGCCCAATCCAATCCTCCGATGACGCCTCCGCGGTCGGGGCCGAACGACAACGTGAAGCCGCACAGGAGCCACAGCAGGCTCACGACACAGAGAATCGCGAATGCCTGCACCATCGTGCTGATCACGTTTTTACTACGGACCAGCCCACCATAATAAAACGCCAGACCCGGGACGATCATCCCGACGACCAAGGCCGATGCCGCCAACATCCAGGCGACATCGCCGCTGTCGATGATCGGCTCCATCGGCTGGCCGGCCCACGCCGGTGATGCGAGGACGACCCACCAGCCCACGATCATGCCCAGTCGATGCTTCTCACGCATGCTGCCTCCTCTCGTCCCGCCAACTACAGGCCGCGATACTTGTTCGTGATCGGCATGCGGCGATCCTTTCCAAGACCGCGATGGGTGATCTTGATGCCGACCGGCGCCTGACGCCGCTTATATTCACTCCGATCCACCAACCCTACCACGCGCATCACCGTCTTTCGATCAAACCCCATTTCCACCATCTCCTCCACCGATCGATCGTCTTCGACATAGGCTTTCAAAATCGGATCCAATACCGGATACGGCGGGAGGCTGTCTTCGTCTTTCTGGTCGGGCCGCAATTCGGCCGTCGGCGCTCGGTCAATAATCCGTTTGGGAATCACGGCGCTCCGCCCGCCACTGCGGCGCTTCGCCAATTCATAGACCATCGTCTTCGGCACGTCCTTGATCACCGCGAACCCGCCAGCCATATCGCCGTACAGTGTGGCGTAACCAACGCTCATTTCGCTCTTGTTGCCGGTTGTGAGCACGAGGTGCCCGAACTTATTGGACAGCGCCATCAAGAGGTTGCCACGGATGCGGGCCTGGAGATTCTCTTCCGTCGTATCAACGTTCGTTCCGGCAAACGCCGGCTTGAGCGTCTCCAGATAGGATTGAAAGGGCGGCGTGATGGGCAGCGTTTTCAATTCAATCCCCAATCGGCGGACGAGCTCCTGCGTGTCCTCACGGCTTTCCCGGGAGGTATAGGGCGACGGCATGAAGACGCCGAGCACGTTATCCGGCCCAAGCGCATCCACGGCGATGACTGCGGTCAAGGCAGAATCGATTCCGCCGCTCAGACCGATCACAGCCTGCTTGAAACCGTTCTTTGTGACATAATCGCGGACTCCCAGGGTCAACGCGCGGTAGACTTCGTCCAACGGATCGGCCAACCTTTCAATGGAAGCGACGATGCGAGCTCGCCTGGTTTGCGGCCGCCCTTTCAACACGATCCGGTCGATCGGGGCAGCCGCCTTTCGACTCAGGCCTGGTTTTCGCCCCTCCGCCGCCCGAGTCCTGGCCACAGCTTCCACGTTGAGATCGACCACCAGAAGATCCTCTACGAATCCATTTGCACGGGCGATGACCTCCCCGGTCTGATCCATGACGACGCTGTTGCCGTCGAACA